>NZ_CP035544.1:327500-655000 GCF_004139715.1 Muriicola soli
CCGTACTGCGTTGGCATTGGGTAAGGCTTATATTGGTAACAGACAATGGAATGACGCCATTTCCGTACTTGCTCCTTTGGAAAAAGACAAGCTACCGGTACCTTATCAGCGAGTAGAAGTATATGAAAGTCTGGGTGATGCCTATGCGGGATCCGGAGAGGTCAACAGAGCCGTCGCCTTTTATCAGCAGGGATTGAATATTGCTTCAAAAAATCAGATCAGCCCTAAAATTCCGGATTTGAATTCTAAGATTGCAGATGTTTATGCGAGAGCCAATCGAATGGAAGAAGCAGATGCGTATTACAATAATTCTCTGAGCGAAGCCAAAAAACAGGCGCCTCAAAGGGCTATCCAGGAAAAGGAGAAAGTTGCCGATTTTTTAAACAAGACGAGTAGGTTCGACGATGAAATACAGCTTCGAAAAAGCAGTTTGAAAGAATTGGAAGCTATGCCAAGTGGTATAGCCGGGGAGCCCGGAATTGTAAAAAGCAGGGATTCAATTACCCGCCAGCGCATCAACTATAAAATTGCAAACGCATATATCGCCCAGGATAAATACGATGAGGCTATCCCTTATTTGGAACGCAGCATCGCTAAAGCCGATCTTGAAGAAGATCTTATTGTTCAAAAGGACGCCACACGTAAGTTATCAGAAGTTTACAGAGAACAGGGGGATTTTAATAAGGCACTGGAAACCTATCAAAAATACGTGGCCGTAGTAGATACCTTATACATTCGCAAAGAACAGGAGATTTCCAGGGCCGCCAGATTAAACAGGGAGATCGCCGCATCACAGAACCGCATCAGCGGGTTGGAGCAGGAGCGGGAATTGTCACAGAGCAAATATGACCTGGCCCTGGCAGAACAGCAATTAACAGAAGAGAGTATCAAAAGGCAGCGATGGATTATTTATTCCCTGCTATTCGGTATGTTATTGATGTCATTAGCTGCCTTTTTCTTCTACAGGAGTACTCAAAAGCAGAAATTGGCTAATAATTTACTTGCCCTGAAATCGCTCCGATCCCAGATGAATCCGCATTTTATCTTTAACGCCCTTAATTCGGTCAACAATTACATTTCCAAAAAAGATGAACGTAGCGCAAACCGGTATATCAGTGATTTTTCGCAGTTGATGCGATCTGTTCTGGAAAATTCTGAGGAGGATTTTATTGCGCTCAAGAAAGAAATTGAACTTCTGGAGCATTATTTAAAGTTGGAACATACAAGATTTCCGGATAAGTTTCAATATACCCTGGAAATTGAAGATGCTATAGACAAGGAGGCCTATAAAATTCCTCCGATGTTGTTGCAACCCTATGTGGAAAATGCTATTTGGCACGGACTTCGCTACAGGGAAACTATAGGATCTTTGACGATAAGAATGTCGCAGCGGCCTAATAACAGCCTCGAGGTAAGTATTGAAGACAATGGTATAGGTAGAAGGAAGTCGGCTACCCTAAAAACAAAAAATCAGAAAAAGCAGCGCTCTACGGCAATGAGTAACATCAAAAAGCGAATCGAGATTCTCAATGATATGTACAAGACCGATATTTCTGTGGTGGTCCGGGATTTACATAATGACGGAACGGGGACGCAGGTGATATTAACACTAAATAAGGGTTGATGAAATTAAGGGCTTTGGTTATCGATGATGAAATAAGTGGCAGGGAAATTCTAAAGAATTATCTCAGAGACTACTGCAGTCATGTGGAAATTCTGGGTGAAGCCGGTGCTGTGAGTGAGGGAATCGAATTAATTGAGAAGAAACAACCTAATTTGGTTTTTTTGGACGTGGAAATGCCTTTTGGTAATGCATTTGACCTGCTGGAACGCTTACCTGACAGGACGTTTGAGACGGTCTTTGTAACGGCATATGATCAATATGCAAAAGACGCTTTAAACCAGCATGCGGCTTATTACCTAATGAAGCCTATCAATATTGATGAACTTATTAAGGCTGTTGCTTATGTGGAGGAAATTATTTCCAAGGAGGAGCTTTTACACGATCAAATCTTAACCGCATCTGCAAAGAAAGTCGAAGGAAAGATTACTGTGCCGCAATTAGATGGTTTTCAGGTGCTTAACGTATCAGAAATCCTATATTGTATTGCAGATGACAATTATACTGAGATTTTTACCGGAGACAGAAAGATTGTCGCGAGTAAAACCTTGAAGTTTTTTGAAGAATCGCTTGGGGGATACAGTTTTATCAGGATACACAAGTCTTCCCTCGTGAATATAAACGAGGTAGTAAAGTATAGAAAAGGAAAGGGAGGTAGTGTGATCATTTCAAATGGCAAAGAACTCTTGGTATCGGCTTCCAGGAAAAAGGAATTACTTTCGTATTTCCATTAAAACAGTTGTTTTATTTCTTAAAATGTAGAATTACAGATGATCATTAAGTCAGTAAAGGGAATATTACCGAAAATAGGGAAGGACTGCTTTATTGCTGAGAATGCAACCATAGTAGGCGATGTGGTAATGGGGACGAGTGTAGTGTTTGGTTCAATGCGGTAGTACGTGGGGATGTGCACTACATCAGAATGGGTCACAAGGTAAATGTTCAGGATGGGGCAGTAATTCACTGTACTTATAAAAAGTCTCCGACAAATATTGGAAATAATGTATCCATAGGGCATAACGCTATTGTCCACGGCTGTACAATACAGGACGATGTACTCATTGGGATGGGGAGTATAATCATGGATGATTGCGTAGTGGGAAGCAATAGTATCATTGCAGCCGGGGCGGTTCTCACCAAAGGCACTCAGGTGCCTCCGGGTAGCGTATATGCAGGAGTGCCGGCCAAAAAAATCAAAGAAGTGGACAAGGAATTAAGCGAGGGTGAAATAAGGCGAATCGCAAATTCCTATGTGAAATATTCGAGCTGGTTTAAAGAGCCCGAATAGGATCTCAGCGAATTGTTTATTTTTGCAACCTAAAACACAGATAAGGATGAAAGCATATGTATTTCCCGGACAAGGAGCACAATTTAGTGGTATGGGTCTCGACCTTTATGAGAAATATCCGGTGGCACAGGATTTATTTGAAAAGGCCAATGATATTTTGGGATTTGCTATAACGGATGTCATGTTTGAAGGTACAGCTGATGCTTTAAAAGAAACTAAGGTGACACAACCGGCAATATTCCTGCATTCGGTAATCCTGAGTAAGGTTTTAGGGGACAATTTCAGGCCAGAAATGGTAGCGGGTCATTCATTAGGTGAATTTTCAGCCTTGGTAGCCAATGGTGCTCTTAAATTCGAAGACGGACTAAGCCTGGTCTCCAAAAGGGCTTTAGCCATGCAAAAAGCCTGTGAAAAAGCACCAAGCACGATGGCTGCGGTTTTAGGATTGGACGATGCTGTGGTTGAGAAAATTTGTTCTTCTGTTGAAGGAGTTGTGGTTGCGGCCAATTATAACTGCCCGGGGCAGTTGGTGATTTCCGGCGAAATAAAGGCGGTTGAACAGGCATGTGAGCGTTTAAAGGATGCAGGAGCCAGAAGAGCCCTTATGCTACCTGTTGGCGGAGCATTTCACTCCCCGATGATGGAACCGGCTCGCGAAAAATTAGCCGCCGCAATTGAAAATACTACTTTCTCGGAACCGAGATGCCCTATCTACCAAAATGTTAGTGCTAACGCAGTAACTACTGCTTCGGATATCCAAAAGAATCTGATCGCTCAGCTTACGGCACCTGTAAGGTGGACACAGAGTGTACAGCAAATGGTCAGCGATGGAGCCATGGAATTTATCGAGGTAGGTCCGGGCAAGGTTTTACAGGGCTTGGTTAAAAAGATCAACCCGAACGTTTCAGCCTCTTCAGCAGAACTTCCAGAGGCATAAAACTCCTGCTTCTCAGGTAATAAAATACCATACAGCTGAAATATGGTTAATTAGGCCTTTTTATTAGTCCAGGCCTTTAATTTTTCTTATTATTGATCCCCTGTTTTACTTTTGCAGTTTGTCGATCAGGTTGCAGGTTTAGGACCTATTTGGGATTGCCTATGGAAAGAGATCTAATAGCCGGACTCATAAAATTGTCTTTGAGGAACTTCTTTTGGAACCCCTCATTTTTGGCAGGATTCTTTATGTTTTTCGGGTTCATCGGATATGGACAGAACATTTCCATTGATGATGTTTCTCAAACAGAAGGCACGAATTTAGTATTTACGGTATCTATTGACACCCCTTTTCTCACAGATACTACGATCGATTTTACTACAAATGACGGAACAGCTTCGGTCAGCGATAGTGACTATACAGCCGATGTTGATCAATTAACTATTCCTGGTTTAACTTTAAGTGGAACGATTACCGTTGTTACGGGGGTTGACTCAAAAGTTGAAAGTGATGAAACCATAACGGTTGTTTTATCCAACCCTAGTCAGGGTAATCTCATAGATGATACTGGAGTGGGTACGATATTAAATGACGATGCCGCGACGGTTTCCATAGGAGATATAGGTGGTAATGAAGATACCGGCACCATTACTGTATCAGTATCCCTTGATAATGAAGTGCAAGGCGGATTTACATTAGATGCTTCCACAGCTGACGGTACGGCAACACTTGCCGATAGTGATTACACAGCAGTTGTGAGTGAGACTTTGACCTTCACCGGATTGGCAGGAGAAACAGTAACCTTTGCAGTTGAACCTACAGCTGATGCCATTGTTGAAACGGATGAAACGGTAATTGTCTCCATGGACAATGTGGTCCCTGCTGAAGTTTTGACTTCAGATATAGATATAGCAGATACTGGTACAGTTACTATCATCAATGACGACATAGATTCGATTAGTATTGATGATGTTTCTCAGGTTGAGCTGGATACAGGCACTTCACTCTTTACCTTTACGGTAAGTGTTGACGGGGGTGGCAATGCAGCAAACAACATTAGTTTTACATGGAATACCGGGGATGGCACTGCAAGTGTCGCCGGAGGAGATTATATACAGGTAGTAGGAGGAAATGGGGCAATTGGCGCGGGAAGTAATAGCACCACTATCGATGTTACCGTAAATGGTGATATCAACACAGAAACAGACGAAACATTTTTTGTAATTCTTAGCAATCCCGTTAATGCAGTTTTAAATGATAATTTAGGGCAGGGTCTAATTCTTAATGATGATATTCCCCCTGTATGTAATGCAGGAAATACACCTCCGGAACCTACAGGTATATCAACCTTGTTTTGTGACGTAATAAATCAGGACCTGAACGAATATACCAACAGTACCCCTCCTGCAGGTACAAGCTTAACCTGGAGTGCGAATCCGGATCCTTTGGTAACCAATGCCCATATCACCAATACCGTTGTGTCGATTCCGGGAACATATTACGGTTTTTTCTATGATGACGTCAACGACTGTGCAAGTCCTTTATTAGAAATTACCCTCGTTTTAAATCAGACCCCGATTTTCGACTCACTGGTACCTGATGCAATATGCGGTTCGGGATCCCTAACACTGCAAGCTTTTGCCTCAACACCAGATTCTAGTGATCCGGATATAAATTGGTTTGATGCTTCATCAGGCGGTAACCTGATAGCAACAGGAGATACCTTTGTGACTCCTGTAATCAATACAACGACAACCTATTATGTGGAAGCTACTGCCAACGGTTGCACCTCTGAACGTGAAGCCGTAACTGCCACCGTGAACAACGTACCGAATACAGGTGTGCCTTCTGATGGTTTTTCCTGTAATGATGCTATCAACGGTCCTACCTCCCTTGACCTCGATAATCAATTGAGCGGAGAAGATGAAGGATTCTGGACAATCACCACCGACCCCTCAGGAGGTGCAATAACTATAGACGGGCAGAACAGTGTTGATTTTGAAGGTCAGCCGGCCGGAGTCTACGAATTTACCTTTACTACTACAGGGGCACAACCACCTTGTCCTAATGATTCGGTCTCCATTTCCATAACAGTGACGGATTGTGCAGTAGATTCTGATAATGACGGCCTTACTGACGGGCAGGAGGGTGTTCTTGGTACCGATCCTAATGACCCTGACACAGACGATGACGGTCTGGAAGATGGGGAGGAAGTATTAAACGGGAGTGATCCTTTGGATCCTTGCGATCCGGTGTTGTCCTTAGATTGTAATCCTGATCCCATCGACCTTGAGATCATAAAAACAGCAGACAGAACCCAAGCCCTTTCAGGAGAACAAGTGGTCTTTACCATAGAAGTGAACAACCTCACTTCAGACAGGGTCATTGATATTGAAGTAGAAGACCTCCTTGATATCAATAGCGGATTTATGTACGTTTCCCATACCGAGTCTGAAGGCACTTATGATGCCGGGACCGGACTTTGGCAGATTTCTGAACTCCTAGATAGTGAAAGTGCCACCCTGATCATTATTGCAACTATTTCTGAAGAACTTACCACCTTTGTAACGCTGAGAAATACGGCAATTATAACCTCATCGGTACCTTTAGATATTAATCCGGACAATGACTCTTCTTTTGTGGAAATTGAAGCAAGTCCGGAAATACCTGAGGATTGTGGCCTGGAATTTAATCAGTTTTCTCCCAATGGAGATGGAATAAATGACTTTTTAGTAGTGAATTGCATAGAATTATTTCCGAATAATACTCTGCAAATATTTGACCGCTATGGGAATCAAGTTTTCAGTGCTGCCGGATATGATAATAGCTGGGACGGTACAGGGAAAAATGGTGCACTTCCAAAGGGGACCTACTATTACATTTTAGGAATCGAAGGGGTAGATGAAGTAAGAAAAGGATGGATCCAAATTTTAAGATGATGAATAGAAACAGATCATCACAAGGAAGGAAGTACATCTTTGCGATAGTAATCGTTTTGATATCCGTTTCCGGATTTGCACAATTGGAGCCTCAATATACACAGTACATGTATAATATCGGGAGTTTTAATCCGGCCTACGTTGGTTCTGTCGAAAATGCAGAAATCGCAACTGCGTACAGGGCACAGTGGATTGATATAGACGGTGCTCCCAGAACGTTGAGATTTGGGGCTAACATACCCTTTTCCAATGGAAAAAACGGATTGGGTTTCAATGTGGTAAGTGATCAATTTGGTCCAACGAGTCAGACCTTTTTTGATATCGCCTACTCTTTTCAGGTCAATCTTTCCTCTGATACATATTTGTCCTTCGGTATAGATGCGGGAGGAGGAATCCTTGATATCGACTTTACCAAGGGTAATTTTGAAAACCCGGATGAACCTCTTTTGAACAATTCGGTGTTTAACAAATTTTATCCTACGCTCGGGGCAGGTTTGTTCCTCTATTCGGACGATTGGTATTTAGGTGCTTCAGCTCCCAATTTCCTGACTGGTATTACTAAAGACGAAGAGGTGGAAGCATTCTTCAATGACAGGATTCAGGTTAATTTTATTGGTGGAGTGGTCTTTGAATTGGGTGACAATTTAAAATTTAAGCCTGCATTTTTGGCTAGCTATTTTGAAGGTTTGCCCTTCCGTTTCGATTTTTCTGCTAATTTTCTGTTCAGCGAATTCTTTACCCTGGGCGCGGGATATCGCTTAGATAATGCAGTCAGCGGTTTGGCTGGATTCCAAATTTCCAAAGGAATGTTTCTAGGGTATTCTTATGATTACAACACCAACGCATTGGGACAATACAATCAGGGATCTCATGAAATGATATTAAAGTTTTTTATCGGAGGAGGAGGGAATCAGCGGAAATCAAAAGCACCAAAGTCAAGAAAAGGAAAGCCTAAGCAAATCGATAGTCCGCGGTTTTTTTAATTAAAGGGTATGAAATTAAAACATCTTATTTTCTGTTTTTACTTGTTCTTTTCAGGTTTAGCTGCAGCTCAGGAGGGTATGTCGAAGGGAGATGTTTTGTTCTTTGAATACCGATATAAATCAGCAATTCAGGAATACCTCAAGGAAATGAGGAAGCAGCCCCTTACGGTGCAACAATACCTGAACCTGTCAGAATCATATTTAAAATTAGGTGATCACGAGCGTGCTACTAAGGCCTATCTGGAACTTTACAAAAAAGACTCTGTCCTGCCTGGATACCACCTAAATAAAATGTTACTGGGCATCCGCCAGACAAGGGGAATGGACAGTGTCAAAGTTTTTCTGAGCACAGGCAGTTCATCCCTCTCAACAGAATTATATGAAAACGCTCTATTTAATTTTGACTTACAGGATGAATCCATAGATCAAGGCGTGTTCCCTGATATATTTAATTTAAATGACAACAGCCCCCAATCAGACTTTGCCCCCTCATTTTACAGGGATCAATTGCTCTTTACAAGTGCGCGCAATCTCGATTCAAAAAAAACATATGAACCTTCGGGTGAGTCTTATCTCGATATTTTTGTGGCCAGACTCAACATAAAAGGCGATATCGTCGCTACCCGGCCATTTAGAGGTATTCCCAATTTTGATTACCATCAAGGCACGCCGTATTTTTCTGAAGAACTGGATATGGTCTTTTACATTCGTTCCAATGAGGAGAACGGAAATTTGGTCTTCGATGAAAATGGAAAAAACGCCTTATCCGTAGGAGCAACAGATCGAAGTGGTAATTTTCGTTTTCTCTTAAAGGATCTAAGTACTTCCTTCTACTATCCATTTTATGATTCGGCAAGTGGAAAGCTTTACTTTGCCGCAAATTTTGATGATAGCCTGGGTGGAACAGACCTTTATTACGTGTATACCAACAATGGCTTGATCATGTCATCCCCGGTTAATCTCGGCCCTCGAATAAATACCCCCGGGAATGAGATCGCTCCCTACATTTTTGAAGGAAGCCTCTATTTTGCCTCAGATGTTTTCTACGGCCTCGGAGGTATGGATAACTACAAATCAGAGATCCTGGAAGACAATGTTTACAGTATCCCCGTCAATCTTGGAAAAGGTTTGAATTCTGAGCATGACGACTTCGGTTTTATCCTAAAAAATTACCAGGAGAATAGCTTGATAGGCTATTTTGCTTCTAACCGACCGGGAGGTAAAGGGAATGATGATCTTTACGGATTTATCATCCAGGAGAAACCCGGAATAAAGACTTTTACCTTAAATGGAAGTGTTTTAAACCTGAAAACCAATGAACGTATTCCGGCCGCTGAAATTCGATTGTTCAACCAGGAAGGAAAAATAATCAAGGAAGAGAAAACAGATGAGAAGGGAATGTTTAGAATTGAAATCCCCTGGCAGGAAACGATCACAATACAGGCGACAAAAAATCGTCATTCTATTTTTTCAGATACCTATACCGGCGATGCCCTCTCACAGATTCAGAATACATCCTATAATATGGGTATAGTGAGTATAGATGACCTCGTAGAAGAAGCCGAGGATCAGACCGTCTTAAAACTGAATAAGTTTTACTTCGAAAAAGGACAAAGTAAAATAACTCCGGCCATAGCCGTTGAATTAGACAAGGTAGTTGATGCAGTTTCCCGCTTTCCTCAAATGCAATTGCGAATCGAATCCCATACCGACAGTCGCGGAGGATCTTCTACCAACTTCAGAATTTCGCAAAATAGGGCCGATGCGATTAAGGATTATCTGGAAAGTAATGGGGTATCTTCCTCCAACATTTTGTATTCCATAGGTTATGGAGAAGACAAACTACTAAACGATTGTACAAACGGAGTCTTCTGTCTTGATACCTTCCACAAAAAAAATGAAAGGCAGCTCATTGTAGTTCTCAACTACGATTTGCTATTTTAAAATAGCACCATCCAGCAATAATAGAGCGCAAACAGCGAGAGGAAAATGATCCCTGCATAGGTGAGAAATTGCAATCCTTTACCCGGACGGAACGAACCTGGTAAATCCTTACTCATAACGTTTTTTAAGTTCATATATCCTACCACAGGGGCCATGACAAATGAAATAAATGTGGCAAGAGCAACCAGTGTGCCCATGTTGGCGCTAAAGGCCGTAAGGACAATATAATTTACCAGGGCCAGCCCTATAATTCCCATGGCAAAGTACTTTTTCCCCGAATAATCCTTGTGCTCAGGGGTAAGGTGTTTTATCAGATCGAGACTTACCCGGGCAATGGCGTCATGTGCCGTCATACAGGTGCTGAACATGGTGGCAAAGGCCGAAATTGCGATAAAAATATAGGCCCATCTTCCGATATGTGTAGTAAAGAGTTGCACTACTTGATCTGCAAAGGTGACCGCATTGTCACTTAATTCGGTTTGTGTTCCATACAGCGTCATCCAGCCAATAACCAAAAGAAAATAGCCAGAAGGGCAGTCATATAGTAGCCCGAATTAAATTCCTGTAAGGCTTCATTGAGCGGAAGCCGGCGTTTTGTCACTTTTTGTTTCTCAAGGGTCCACAGACTGATCCAGCTGCTGGCTTCCACCGCAGTTGGCATCCATCCTACGAGTCCGATCAGAAACAAAATACCAACTTCATCAAAAATGGGCATGGGATTAAACTGAGGTGAAGGTTCTACCTGCCCTTTATAAATGACCAGGATGGTTGTGACCATAAGGGCCAGAAACAAAATAGAAACGACGAACTTAAGGGACAATTCGAGAAATTTATACCGCCCAACGATCAGAATGGCAGAGATAAAGACAAAAAGACCGAGAGCGACATTTCCAACTGAGAGATCATCAACTTTAAAAAGATTGATAAATAATCCGGAGGTCACAACGTATAAAGCCGCCAGGATCGTAAATGTAGTTACCAGGGTTATAAAGGCATAAATCCACAAATACGCTTTTCCACGATTGCGATAACCTTCTATCAATGAAGTATTGGTAACCGTGGTATACCGTATTCCGAATTCAAAAAAAGGATATTTAAGAATATTGGCGAGAATGATGGGAATAACCATTATCCAACCGTATTGAGCACCAGCTTTTGTTGATAGTACTAGATGGGAGGTCCCGATGGCCATGCTGGCAAAAAGCAGGCCCGGCCCCAGGTTCTTAATCAGTGTTTTTAAACTCGGCATAAACGATAAACAGCTCTAAAGTAGGATTTTTTGTGCAATTCTTTCCCCAACAATTCTTTAGGAATCATTGGAACGCGGCTGAGTGTTTAAAAGCAGATCTACAAAAACTTTTACCCTGGCAAAGTATTCTCGTACTTGAACTTTTAAACCCTGGGATCCTTCAAGATCCTGAGCGTTGAACCCAATGGCGTACAAACCCTTTTTCTCTGCGAGATATACCGCCCTTTCATTCTGGAATTTCTGAGAGATCACGGTTACACTGTCAAGACCAAAAACTTCTTTAGCCCGTACCATGGAATCCAGGGTTCGGAATCCGGAAGGATCCAGGAGTATGCTGTCTTCGGGAATGCCACCTTCTATGAGGTCTTTTTTAAATGTATCCGGTTCGTTGTAGTATTTAGTAGCATTGTCCCCGCTTACCAGCACCCGATCTATCTTCCCGGCTTTGTAAAGTGCGATTGTTGCACTAATTCGGTGTGTGTAGTAGGGGTTGTTGCCCCCGGCAATAAGCTTACTTGAAGTCCCCAGAACAATTCCCACCTCGTTCTTATGTACAGATTGCAGGTTGTAAAATGTCTTTCCCTTTGCACCTCTATCAATAACGGCATCACAGATTAACAAAGTGGATAAGGGTAGGATTAATAAAAGAAGAACAACAGGACGCAATCTTTTTCTCATACGGTGCATTCAGGGCGATAAAGGTAAGGAAATGCAGGAACTGGACGACAACAGGGAGCAAAATCTTCCTTGGATGGATGAGTATTATAGTCAGACAACATTAGCGGTCACTATTTCTGATTTCTGAGATATTTTAAATTCGATGTGGGTCAGGGACTAAACAAACGCGATTTTAATGCTTCTGGCGGCAGATTTCCGGTTAGCTCGGTAAGTTTTTTATGAACGCGAAAATACTCCATGTCAAAACGATGTGCTTCGCGGGTTCCCTGAAGCTTGCGTTTGATCGAATTGATCCCTTCGAGCCGCCCTTCCAGATGTACAATGTTCATCAGTATACTAAATTGAGAATCGCTCATATTTGGCCGGCCGTATTGCGCTATCAAACCGCTAAAGTATTTTGTATAAATCATGGAAATATTCCAATAAATAGGATATAATCCAAAATTACAAAGCTTTGTGGCATTAAAAAATTATTTATTGGAAAGTGTTATCTTGAAAACGAATGCTTGATTTTAATAACCCTTCTATGTTTCGATTTTTTCGTCAAATCCGTCAACAACTCCTGGGCGATGTAAAGAATACAAAATACCTGAAATACGCTGTTGGAGAAATTCTTCTGGTGGTGATCGGGATCCTCCTCGCTTTACAGATCAACGACTGGAACGAAGATAGGAAAAGCAGGAATTTCGAGGTGGAGATGCTGCAACAAATCCGTGTAAACCTTTTGCAAGACAGAAATGCTTTAAGCAAAATAGCAGACAATGGAAACAGGGCCTTAAGAGCTGCTGATTCTATCTTAAGCGTCACTGCAGAACACGACAGTTTAGCCCATTGGGTGGGACGATTTATGCAATTCAATCGCTTCCAGCCGTTGACCAACGGCTACGAAGTTTTGAAATCCAAGGGACTGGACCAGATTCGCAATAAGGATTTGAGATTTCTATTAGGGACCTACTACGATGATCGCATCAAGTTTATCGGGCAGGCAATTAAGGATATCGAATGGGAATTTATGAATGAATGGTTGCCGATATTAAAGAGGAATGTGGTTAGCTTTACTTTTGGAAAAAGCGCAGTACTGAAGGATTATAGCATTTTTACCACAGAAGGTTTAGAAAGGAATATTATTGTGATGAATAAGGATAATTATGGGGGCAGTGTGGTGTACATTGAAGAAGGACTTGTGCTCATCGATTCTCTCCTGAATATGATCGATGAGGAATTAAAGAAGTAGAGGCTTGCAATGCAGCAAGGAAGTAAAAAATGTGATTCATCGGCTCTCTGCACCTGCTATAGTTCATACTGAAGACCCCGAATTTATTTTCTATATTTACGAATAGATCATAATTCCATTCCCATGCGAAATTCAAGAAGACTTTCCCAATTGTTTTGTTTTGTTATACTCACATGCCTCAGCTTTAATCTGCATTCTCAGGAGGTTCCTGAAGCGATAGGGCAGTGGGACCTTGAAGTTCAGATGGGAGACCAATGGCTGCCTTCCTGGCTCGAAGTAAAGCAATCAGGCTCAAAAGCCCTTGTAGGGCATTATGTGAGCTATGCCGGGAGTGCCAGACCTATCTCCGAGGTTCATTTTAAAGATAAACTTGTCAGTTTTAGTATCCCTCCGCAATGGATTGGAACTCAGTACATGATGTTTACAGGAACGGTTAATGGAGACGCTATGGAAGGAAACCTTCTTGATCATTCGGGTATGCCACATGCCTTCAGAGGAGTAAGGGCACCTAAGCTTCTGTACCCGGAACCTGAGAAATGGTCAAAGCCCAGGACACTTTTAAAAGCAAATACTTTGGACGGCTGGAAAGTACCTGAAGGGAGTGCAATAAATCAGTGGTTCGTCAAGGACGGGGTATTGACGAGTCCGGCATCGGGAGCCAACCTGATGACCGAAGAAAAATTTATGGATTTTAAATTGCAGATTGAATTCCGCTTTCCGGAGCATTCCAATTCCGGAGTCTATCTGCGCGGGCGTTACGAAGTACAGGTAGAGGATAGCTATGGGAAAGAACCTTCTTCAGTTTATCTGGGAGGGGTGTATGGCTTTCTCACTCCCAATGAAAATGTGGCGAAAAAAGCAGGGGAATGGCAGACCTATGACATCACCCTGGTGGGAAGACGTGTGACGGTGGTGGCCAACGGCAAGACCATTATCCATCAGCAGATCATTCCCGGGATCACAGGAGGCGCCCTTGATAGCAAGGAAGGTGAACCGGGGCCTATTTATTTACAGGGAGATCACGGACCTGTGGAGTATCGCAATATCACCATCGCTACACCCGAGGGTCAGATGTAGCAAGACATTCACATTACCACAATCAGGAACCTAGTTATTCACCACCCTATGAAATACCTTTTGGCCTTTGCCTTTGCATACCTTTTTATCTTGGGATGCCAAGAACAACAGCCAGATACCTTTGGTTCATTCCTGGAAAACAGCCCTTCAATCCAGGGTAAAACAAACTACCTTTCTTCTCCTTTTGTGACGGCAGGCGATCGTGTTTATATGGTGGGTTACCAGGATGGCAGCTTTCCCGAATTGGGTTGGCATATTAAAAACGAGATGGGAGGATTATGGGACCATCCCATTAAATTGATGGATGGGTTTGATATCCGATTGCGAGCAATAGACCTTGAGTTAAGTCTCGACCAGGCCACAACCTTTACCAATTACCCCTTTGCTAACAGGCATACATTTATTTTCGACAAGGAGAAAATCAAGGCAGAACGCTGGCAATTTGTGCCTGATGGGGCAGAAGGAATCCTGGTTCAGCTCGCCATTATGAATGACGGGGAATTGGTCAGGGAAATGGATGTTGACATTATCGGTCATGCAGATCTCCGCCCTACATGGTTAGGGGAAAGGACAGCTATGAATGACAGTCCGGACGAGGCTCTTTTTCAGGAAGGATCCGATATATGGGTGATGAAAGACCAGGACAATCCCTGGTTTGTGGCCTTTGGCGCCGATCGGCCTTCGAATTCTCACAGGCTGACAGAAAGTAATTATGGAGGACAAGGGGTTTCAGGAATGTTGTCCTATGCTGTGATACTTAAGCCCGGGGAAACCAAAACGATCACCTTCACAATAGCCGGTTCTTATGTTTCCGAAGAAGCAATGCTACAAACCTATAGTACTTTGCAAGCTAATTGGGTATCACTCCTAAAAGAAAAACAGGACAGGTATTCTCAATTGGCCAAGATGTCTAAGTTGACAATACCGGACAAGCAATTAGAACAAACCTTTGAATGGCTCAAATACAATTGCGACTGGCTGGTGCGTACCGTACCGGAAATTGGAAGCGGAATAACGGCCGGAATCCCCGACTATCCCTGGTGGTTTGGAGTAGATAGTGAATACGCGCTTAAGGGCTATATGGCCGTGGGACAAAGTGAGGCCGTCTACAAGACCATAGCTTTACTGGATAGTCTCTCTGAGGTTACCAATGATAATGGCAGGATCGTCCATGAAGTCTCTACAAACGGAGCGGTTTTTAATGAAGGCAATATCAATGAAACGCCACAATTCGCCTCTTTAATTTGGGAAGTTTACCGATGGAATGGTGAAAAGGCCTTTTTAAAACGCTATTTCCCGACGATCAAAAAAGGATTACAGTGGCTGATGTCAGAAAAAGATAAAGACGGAAATGGTTTCCCCGATGGCTTTGGGATGATGGAGATCCATGGCCTTGACAGCGAGATGATCGATGTGGCGGCTTACACCCAAAGAGCCTTCGCCGACGCTTCAAAGATAGCTGCTGCATTAGGAGAAGAAGGTCTTAAAGAAGAATACGAAGGCACTGCTGAAGCGCTTAGGCAACAGATCAATACTAAATTCTGGTCAGAAGAATTTAGTTCCTATGCCGATTTTATTGGAACAGACCAACAAGCCCTTTTGCTTATTGAGGATGCCATAATAAGAGCAGATACCCTGAACAAACCCTGGGCGGTAAAAGAATTGAAGGCAACTAAAGAAGCTATTTTAGCTAATCCTTCATCCAAACCAAGACCCTTTGTGCTGCACCACAACTGGGTAGTGAATACCCCAATGGAAATGAAGATAGCAGATCCGGAGAAGGCAATTCGGGCATTAGAAACAGCACAGAACTTTGTAAATCCGTTCGGAGTATTCGTCACGGGGATCGACAGGGATGCCTCTGCCGGCTCGGACGACGGATCTTTTAAAGGGTCTAAAGTGTTTTCCTATACCGGGGCCGTGATGACCCTCCCAACCGGGGTTCAGGCTGTAGCGGAAAATAATTATAGTCGGCCTGATCAGGCTTTGAATTACCTGGAGCGTATGACCAGAACCTTTAGTTATGCCCTGCCGGGCAGCATGTACGAGGTTTCTCCCGATTACGGAATGATGACCCAGGCCTGGAACATCTACAGTTTTGCGATTCCCATTGTTCAACAGTTCTTCGGGATACAACCTGATGCCGCAGAAAAGAAAGTTGTTATTAGTCCGCAAATGCCAGATTCCTGGACGGAAGCATCGTTGGAGAATGTAATTATTGCTGACAACTCTGTTTCGGTCTATTATGAAACAGCTGAGAAGGGTTACAAGATTAAGGTAACCCAGGTGAACCCTGGCTGGGAAATGATATTAAGTCTGTCGGATGAAAGTGAGGAAAAAGGATTTATGGTAATGACCTCTGAGGTGACGGCTATCCAACAAGATGGTAGTTATTTATTAAAGACTTCTGGAAGCTCTCTTGAAGTATCCGTCAGTTTTGAACCATAAATTAGCTGCCCTGCTTCCGGTCTGATTACCGTGTCTCCTTCTTCTTTTTTATCTTTATCAACTATCACCTTTAACCCTGTAAAGAATGTATTTCAAATTAAATCGAATTCCCAACTCCTATTTTATCCTTTTTCTGGCCTTTGGAGTTATAAGCTGTACTAACAATACGAAACCTGCACTTAGTTCACCGGACAACAAGATAGGCGTCAGTTTTGCGCTTACCGAGTCTGGAGAACCTCAATACGAAGTATTTTATCAAGATAAACCTGTCATCCTTCCTTCAAGCCTTGGATTCGAATTTAAAGACCAGGTTTCCCTGAAAGACGGTTTTAGTATTGCAAAAGTCAGCTATAGTATGGAGGATGAAACCTGGCCAATGCCCTGGGGGGAACAAGACAGTGTGCGCAATCACTACAATGAAATGCAAATAGTACTCAAGGAAAACAAGGCCCCAGGGAGGACCTTGAACATTGTATTTAGAGCGTTTGATGATGGTATTGGTTTTCGTTATGAATTTCCGGAGCAGGCCGATATGGAGGAGATGCTTATTACGGATGAAAATACTCAATTCAATCTAGGGGGGAACCACGAGGTATGGTGGCAACCTGGCGATTGGGATATATACGAGCATTTGTATAGCCATACTCAGTTTTCGGAGATCGATGCCCTTTCCAAGAGAAATGACCCCAATCTCAAGGCAACCTTCATACCGGAGAATGCGGTCAATACGCCGGTGACCATGAAGACAGCAGACGGGGTCTACCTCAGCTTTCACGAGGCAGATCTTACCGATTATGCCGGAATGACCCTTATGGTGGATCCTGCGAACAACACCATGGTAAGTGAACTCGTAGGATCGGAGAGGCTGGGAGGGAAGGCCGTGATCTCGGCCCCTTTCAACACCCCCTGGAGGACGATTCAGATCGCAGACAGGGCTGGGGACCTCATCGAGTCCACCCTCTCGCTCAACCTGAACGAGCCCAATGCAATAGGGGATGTTAGCTATTTTACTCCCATGAAATACGTGGGGATCTGGTGGGAGATGCACCTGGGGAAATCCACCTGGGATATGGAAGGCAGTCAGAGCATGAACACCTTTACGAAAAGCGGGGAGGTAAAGCCTAACCACGGAGCTACAACGGAAAACGCCATTCGGTATATCGATTTTGCGGCCGAGAATGGGATCAAAGGCCTGCTGGTGGAAGGCTGGAATACCGGGTGGGACAAATGGATCAATACGGAGGACCGGGAAGGGGTATTCGATTTTATGACGCCTTATGCCGATTATGATTTTGATAAGGTGATGGCTTATGCCAAAGAGAAAGACGTAGAAGTGATCATGCACCACGAGACCTCCGCAGCCCCGCTGACCTATGAAAAGCAGATGGATGTAGCCTATAAGTTTATGAAAGAGAATGGGATGAATTCAGTTAAAACGGGCTACGTAGGCAAGATTATTCCTAAAGGTGAATACCACCACGGGCAGTGGATGGTACGCCACTACCACAAGGTTTTGGAAGAGGCTGCTAAAATGAAAATTGCGATCAATGCTCACGAGCCCATCAAGGCTACGGGAAAACGAAGGACCTATCCCAACGCCATTTCCAGGGAAGGCCTGCGCGGACAGGAATTCAATGCCTGGGCCGCAGACGGGGGCAATCCGCCAAACCATTTGCCTATTGTTGCATTTACGAGGATGCTGTCCGGGCCTATCGATTTTACCCCGGGGATCTTTAATATCAAATTTGACGAATACAAACCCGACAATCAGGTGAGTACAACCCTTGCGCACCAACTGGCGCTTTATGTGGTTATTTACAGCCCCATTCAGATGCTGGCCGACTTGCCGGAGCATTACACAGAACAAGGGCGACCACATCCGGCCCTGCAATTTATCCGTGACGTAGGGGTCGACTGGTCTGAGAGCAGGGTACTCGATGGCGAAGTAGGGGACTTTGTTACCATTGCCAGAAAAGAAAGAGGATCAGGGAATTGGTTTGTTGGAGGTATCACCGGGGACGAGGGTAGAGAAGAATCCATCAAACTCGATTTTCTCGAGCGAGGAAAGACCTATAAGGCGATACTTTATAAGGATGCCCCGGATGCCCATTGGGATAAAAACCCTCAGGCCTATGAAATTGAGTCAATGGATGTAACCTCTGAGGATATAATTGAGGTAAAACTGGCTCCCGGTGGTGGTTTTGCCTTAAGTCTTATACAGGAATGATTTCCCTGTTTCGTCGCTTGCGTGAGCGAGTGCTCATAGATAAAAAGGTTAGTAGGTACTTATTGTACGCCATAGGTGAGATCCTATTGATCGTGATAGGGATATTGTTGGCAGTCCAGGTCAATGATTGGAATACTTTGAGGAATGAAAAGCGTGAGGAGCAGCAAATGCTCAAACAGCTCCGTACTGAATTCAAGGCCAACAGGGACCAGATACAGGACAAGATTGTTTTACACAGGAGAATCGTTTCCAGTGGAGAACGGCTCTTGGAATTCATCGACAACTATGATGGCGGGATATACACAGACAGCCTGTATGCCCATCTGAGTTGGACGCTTACGGCACCTACTTTTGACCCTTCCCTTGGCGTTACTAATGACCTTATCAATTCAGGGAAGTTGTATCTCATCAGGAACGATTCTTTGCGACATTTGGTTTCCGGATGGAGTGGTTACATCGATTTTGCCACTGAGGAGGAAAAAATCTGGCTAAAGATTCGCGATGAATTCTATATCCCCTATCTGAAGGAAAACTTTTCTGTTAGGAATATTCTTCACGTTATTCAGCTGGGAAGTGCTGCTCGCGGAATGATGAATTTTGGAGGTATTTATGACGCTTCCGACGCCGGTCCTTCGAAGTGGGATACATCTAATAGCAAGGAAATGACCAGGACAGAATTATTGTTATTAGAGGATAATGCCGCAGAATTGACTAACCTGAATAAGTTGTCTGTTACCCAGATGAGTGAATTGCGAAACCTGTCCGATCGTATTCTGAAAATGATCGAAGAGGAAATAGATGCTAATTAATAACTAGACGGTGCGGAAATTAAATCTGCTCTATTGGGGAATCTTTATCGACAGCAAGGGCATAATCCTCCATTAAGAATTGTTGAAGCTGTTAAAATAATTCAGGAGGCTTACTCCGATTATAATTCGAAGCATCAAAATATCCTCTCGATAAAGTGTCTTTTTCTTTGCTTCCTTTCTTTTATTCATGTCACTCCTATTTGCCTTTTTTAGGTGTTCATGAATGCTACGCATTTGATCAGGCAAAAGAATTGAATAAGAAAGACGGGAATTACTAGTCCTGTCGGACTTTATCAGTCCTGCTCGAACATTTTGTGTGCGTTATTATTCGATTAAAGACAAACGAAGGATTTCCAGAAATAGCAGTGCCGCAAGTGGAAGTGCGATTCGCTTTAGCGAAAGAGAGCATGGAACGATAAGCGGCAGCTGCGGTTTTGGCCTAAGCCAAAAATTTCCTAAAATCCTTCTTGATTTTTTGCATCATTTTGTATCAAGACAAAATGATGAGAGGTAAAGCGTCGGGATTTGCTTGGCCCTTGGCCTCGCGAGTCCCCACCCGAACATTTTGAACAAGAAAAAACCTGCATTGTATGCCGCTTTTTTATTCTCGTAATCAGGGAAAAAGATTAAGAATAACTTAGGAATGGCGGGAATTACTCGACCTGGCGGACTTCGTGAGTCACGCCCGAACATTTTGTGTGCGTTATTATTCGAGTAAAGACAAACGAAGGATTTCCAGAAATAGCAGTGCCGCAAGTGGAAGTGCGTTTCGCATTAGCGAAAGAGAGCATGGAACGATAAGCGGCAGCTGCGGTTTTGGCCTAAGCCAAAAATTTCCTAAAATCCTTCTTGATTTTTTGCATCATTTTGTATCAAGACAAAATGATGAGAGGTAAAGCGTCGGGATTTGCTTGGCCCTTGGCCTCGCGACTCCCCACCCGAACATTTTGAACAAGAAAAAGCCGGCATTTTATGCCGCTTTTTATTCTCGTAATCAGGGAAAAAGATTGAGAATAACTTAGGAATGGCGGGAATTACTCGACCTGGCGGACTTCGTGAGTCACGCCCGAACATTTTGAACAAGAAAAAGCCCGTATTGCATACGGATTTTTAGTTTCATCCGCTTTCACTCAAGCAAGCTTGGCTCAGCTTCCTGAAACCAAAAAACCAGCGCATTGCGCTGGCTTTTTCTTGCATCTGTACTCGAGGCGGGACTTGAACCCGCACGGCCATAATGGCCATTGGATTTTAAGTCCAACGTGTCTACCAATTCCACCACTCGAGCAAACATTCAATCTCGATGATTAATAAACATATTACGATTGTAACGTGTCTACCTCCCGATAGCTATCGGGATCACCACTCGAGCCTAAATACTTAGGTAGTGGCTGCCAAATCACGGGCAGCACGTGGAGCTATCAGAGAGCGAAAAACGGGATTCGAACCCGCGACCTCCACCTTGGCAAGGTGGCGCTCTACCAACTGAGCTATTTTCGCGTTTTGAAAATACCTTCCGAGCGTAAACTAAATTTTTGTTCGTCTGGCGCTCTACTCCCGATAACTATCGGGAAGCTATTTTCGCTTTTTATATGAACGAAGCGCCCCAAAAGACGCGGACGCAAATTTAATACAATTCTGTAAAATCCAAAGAACTTTCGTTTAAAAAGAGGAGTTGAATTCTCAGGGTTTCCCTAAGATGAGGCCTTCTTGTTCTTGGTGAGTAATCGCTTTATCTCATTGAGCTTCATTAGGGCTTCTACCGGAGTAAGGGTATTGATATCCAGGGTGAGGATCTCTTCCTTGATTTCTTCCAACAGCGGATCATCGAGATGAAAAAAGCTCAATTGCATCTCAGAGGCTGCAGCCTGCAGTTTCCCGGTAAGTTCCTCACTGCTGTGACTCTGCTCCAGTTTCTTCAATACTTTATTTGCCCGGTTAAGCACCTGTTGGGGCATTCCTGCCATCTTTGCCACATGGATTCCGAAACTATGTGCACTACCTCCGGGACTAAGTGTCCTTAGGAAGAGGACCCTGTCTTTCAGTTCCTTCACCGTAACGTTGTAATTTTTGATGCGTTCAAAAGTGGTGGCCATCTCATTGAGCTCGTGATAATGAGTGGCAAAAAGGGTCTTGGCTCTGCTGGGATGTTCGTGCAAGTATTCAGAAATTGCCCAGGCGATGGATATTCCGTCATAGGTGCTGGTACCCCGGCCAATCTCATCCAATAATACGAGACTGCGCTCAGAGAGGTTGTTGAGAATGCTTGCCGTTTCATTCATCTCAACCATGAAGGTCGATTCGCCTAAGGAAATATTGTCACTAGCCCCAACCCTGGTAAAAATCTTGTCTACCAGGCCAATAGTAGCTGCCTCTGCAGGGACATAACTCCCTATTTGGGCGAGCAAGACTATCAAAGCTGTCTGTCTTAAGATGGCCGATTTACCACTCATGTTTGGCCCTGTAATCATAATGATTTGTTGGGTTTCCCTGTTCAGGATAACATCATTTGGGATATAGGATTCTCCGGGACGAAGCTGCTTTTCAATTACAGGGTGCCTGCCCTTGGTGATATTGAGTTCCGTGGAATCATTTATAGTGGGCTCCACGTACTGATGCTCAGCAGCGAGCTCTGCAAAACCGCAGAGACAATCGAGGCTTGCAATCGCCTGAGCCGTATTCTGAATAGGCGAGATATACGCCTGCAACCACAAGATGAGTTGTGAAAACAATTGCTGTTCCAAATCGAGGATTCGCTCTTCTGCTCCCAGGATCTTTGCTTCGTATTCCTTTAATTCTTCTGTGATATAACGCTCGGCATTAATCAGTGTCTGTTTGCGGATCCATTCCTCCGGCACCTTATCCTTATGGGTATTTCTAACCTCAATATAATAGCCAAATACGTTATTGGAAGCAATCTTTAAACTCGTTATTCCGGTTCGCTCAGTTTCCCTGGCCAGCATTTGATCCAGGTACTCCTTTCCGGAAGTAGCAAGCCCGCGGAGCTCATCTAATTCTTGTGAAAACCCGGGTGCAATAGTAGTTCCTTTCTGAACATTTACCGGAGCTTCTTCATGCAGGACCTCCTTTATCCTGTTTCTCAACTCTTCACAACTGTCTATGGCCTCTCCCAGACTATCCACCGCTTTATTACCCGTAGCAGAAATCGTTTGTTTGATCGGAACGATAGCCTCCAGTGAATTCTTGAGTTGTACCGTTTCCCTGGGATTTATCTTTCCTGTGGCAATTTTAGCAACCAACCGTTCAAGGTCTCCTATTTTTTTAAGACCTGTTTGCAGCTCATGCATCAATTTTTCTTCAGCAGTAAAATAACCGATAGCCCTGTGCCGCTCTCTTATCTTTTCAAGGTCCTTCAACGGGAAGGCCAACCAACGTTTGAGTAGACGCCCGCCCATTGGGGATTTCGTCTTGTCTATTACATCGAGCAGGGTTACCGCCTCCGGATGAGGGGAGTGGTAGAGTTCGAGGTTTCGGATGGTAAAACGATCCATCCAGACATGGTCATCGTTTCCAATGCGCACCAACTTATTGATATGTTGTAATCGCTTGTGCTCTGTTTCTGAAAGATAGTGAAGTACAGCTCCGGCAGCTATAATTCCACGAGTGAGATTAGCGACACCAAATCCCTTTAGGGATGCCGTTTTAAAATGAGCGTGAAGCGACTCTCTGGCGTAATCTTCCTGAAAAACCCAGTCTTCGAGGTAAAAGCTGTGGTAACTTGTTCCAAATGATTCTTTGAAATCGGTTTTGTGCTTTTTTGAAATCAATACTTCTGTTGGGCCAAAATGCTGTAAAAGGGTATCAATTTCTTCTAAATTGCCTTCTGCGGTGAGGAATTCTCCTGTGGAAATATCTGTAAGTGCTATTCCGAATTTTTCTGCACCAAAGTGCAAAGCACAGAGAAAGTTATTGCTTTTTGAGGAAAGGATGTCGTCATTCAAAGCTACCCCGGGAGTAACCAATTCTGTAACTCCTCTTTTTACAATGGTCTTGGTTTGCTTAGGGTCTTCCAGCTGATCACAAATTGCGACTCGCTGCCCTGCTTTAACCAATTTAGGTAAGTAGGTATTCAGTGAATGATGGGGAAAACCTGCAAGTTCTGTTCGGTCCCCTCCGTTATTCCTTTGGGTGAGAATGATCCCCAAAATTCTCGAGGCCTTTACCGCATCCTCCCCAAAAGTCTCATAAAAATCCCCTACGCGAAACAACAACAGGGCATCAGGATACTTGGTCTTGATGGTGTTGTACTGCTTCATCAAAGGGGTTACCTTCTTCGGTTTTTTCATTGAGACTTAATAAAATTAGTGAGTTCGACCTATCTTAGCGCCAGAAAACGAAGTTACCGAATTGCTCCTGGAATTTAAAAAGTTGTTGATATCTAGGGATAACTTCAACCCCATTGAAATCTAACCCAAGTTATGGCTCGAAAACTCTTAAATAAGGAATTAAATCGCCTCGATGTCAAAGCTTTTAAAGAGGCTTCAAAAACCCCCTTGATTCTCGTTTTGGAAAATATCAGGAGCCTGCATAATATCGGTTCGGTTTTCAGGACCGCAGATGCCTTTCTTTTAGAAAAAATATACCTATGTGGCTTTACCGCGACACCTCCCCATAAGGATATTAGAAAAACAGCTTTGGGAGCCACAGAAAGCGTTGCCTGGGAATATCAAAAGGACAGCCTTGCCCTGATCCACCAACTTAAAAAAACGCATCATTGTCTGGCCGTGGAACAAGCAGAGGGCGCTGAACAACTACATACCTTTATACCTGAATCAGACAAGCCTTATGTTTTTGTTTTTGGCAACGAAGTTAAAGGGGTCTCGCAGGAAGTGGTCAGTTCCTGTCACGGAGTTCTGGAAATCCCACAGTTGGGAACCAAACACTCATTAAACATAGCAGTTAGCGCAGGGGTAGTGGTTTGGGATTTCTGGACAAAATTAAAGACGAATCAATAATTGTATTACAATTCCATTGCCCCTGTGGTAAAATCCAAAATGCGATCAAGTACATAGTGATAATCATCAGCACTGTGAACAAAGTCGATAGAACTCACATCCAGGATCAATGTCTTCTGTTCTGGATAGCTCTTAATAAAATCAAAATATCCTTTATTGATCTTCTCCAGATAGTCGGGCTCAATCTGCTGTTCATAGGTCCTTCCCCTTTTCCTGATGTTATCCAATAGTCTTTCCGTAGTTTGGTACAAATAAATATATAGGTTGGGCTTGCGCACTTCCCGGTACATCAGACCAAAGACTTTCCGATACAGAAGGTATTCATCGGGTTGCAGCGTGATCTTGGCAAAAATCAGACTTTTATACACATCGTAATCACTGACCATAAATTTCTTGAAGAGGTCAAATTGGGTAGTATCCTCAGTGAATTGCTGGTAACGATCGGCCATAAAGGACATTTCCAGTGGGAAGGCATAGCGAGCCTGGTCCTCATAGAATTTCGGTAAAAAAGGATTGTCCGCGAAGCGCTCCAATACCAGTTTAGCCTTGTAATCCTCGGATATTTTCTGGGCGAGAGTAGTTTTGCCAGCTCCGATATTTCCCTCGATAGTGACAAAATTAAGAGCTGCAAATAACTCTTCCCAATGGGAATATAAACGGACCTTTGTTTTTCGTAGTTCCGACTTATCTCTGCAGGCTTGCAGCAGGTTTCTCGTGTCTTTCGCAAGTACAGGGTGGTATAACTGTGGAGCTATATCTGCCAGGGGCCGTAGGACAAATCGGCGGTTTGGGATTCCCGGGTGGGGAATTGTCAGGCTTTTGTTTCCTGCCACCACTTGGTCGTAATACAAGAGATCAATATCGAGCTGTCTCGACTGATACCCCCCTTCTGAAGAACGCTTTCTGCCCAGTTCTCGTTCTATTTGTAGCAGTTGATCGAGCATCTTATCCGGTTCTAGCAGGGTATCAAGCTCAATGCATAGATTCAAGAAATCGTCTGCTTCGAATCCCCAGGAGGGCGATTCGTATACCGGGGAAATCTTCTTAATGATTCCCACCTTTTCTTGCAAGAGGAAAAGCCCTTTCTGAAGGAAATAAATTCGATTTCCCTTGTTACTTCCAAGGGATAAATACGTCTTATAAAAGGCAGCCATAGATTGGCAAATTAATGAAAAAGAAATGGAAATTTGGCAGTAAATATGAAGGCTGTTATTTGTGGGAAGTCAGCTAAGCATGCCTGATGTATTCATTGGGGAAAACTATTTCTTTATTTCCTTAAAATATGATGCACAGATTCAGGGAGATATGCACTTTCACTATCTTTGACGCTATTAAACTTTATATATGAATTTTTTACGAAATCTTTTGGCTGCTATTCTGGGAACCCTGATCGCCATGGGGATATTGTTCTTTATGTTCCTCATCTTTGTCAGCCTTGCTAATGTGGAAGAAGGAGTGGTTATAAAACGCAATTCTGTCCTTGAACTCAGGTTGGAGGATCCAATAAATGATTATACCGGAAGCAATGAAGCAGATCCGTTTGCGGGCCTTTTTGAGGAAGCAGTAGGCCTCGATGATATTTTACACGCCATTGAAGTGGCAAAGAACGATGACAAAATTGAAGGTATAAGTATCAATAGTCAGTTTGTTATGGCAGGATGGTCACAGGTAAAAGCCATCCGTGATGCCCTTCACGATTTCAGAGAGTCGGGCAAATTTGTCTACGCTTACGCCGATCTGCTGATGCAAAAAGATTACTTTCTGGCCAGTGTTGCAGACAGCGTATTTCTCAACCCCGTTGGAAATCTCGATTTCAGAGGCCTGTCGGCCGAAGTATTGTTTTTTAAGGATTTGCAGGAAAAATCGGGAGTAAAAATGGAGGTGATCAGGCATGGGAAATACAAAAGCGCCGTTGAGCCTTTCCTCCAAAACGAAATGAGCACCGAAAATCGTACTCAAATCAAAGAATTGCTTGAGTCCTTATGGGGAAGTATGATTGAAGATATTTCTGCATCACGGAATTTGAGCATTGGTGATCTCAACGCAATAGCTGATTCCCTGGGAGCGCGGACTCCTGAGTTGGCAAAAAGATCGGGACTCATAGACGGAGCGATTTATTGGGATCAATATGAGACCCGATTGAGACGGGTTATGGGTGAATCTGACGACGAGGCGATCAACTACGTTGAACTTTCTGATTATCTGAAAGAGGCCAGGAAAAAATCAATTTACAAAGGCAGTGATCGAATAGCGGTGATCTACGCCCAAGGGGAAATACTTTACGGCGAAGGCGGCCCTAATTACATCGGACAAGGTCTGATCAACAGGGCACTCATTCGTGCTCGAAAAGATGATAAAGTAAAAGCCGTAGTGTTGCGCGTTAACTCTCCCGGAGGTAGTGCCCTTACTTCAGATGTGATCTGGAGGGAAGTTGAGCTTACCAAAAAGGAAAAACCTGTAGTGGTTTCTATGGGTGACGTGGCAGCTTCCGGAGGATACTACATCGCAGCCGGAGCAGATAAAATACTTGCTGAACCCACTACCATCACGGGTTCTATTGGTGTGTTCGGTACTGTCCCTAACATCAGTGAATTAGCTGAAGATATCGGAATTAATGCCGAACAGGTAGAAACTAACAGGAATTCTACGGAATATTCCTTGTTTGAACCTATGACCCCTCAGTTTAGAGGTGTGGTCTCAGAAAGTATTGAGGCCACTTACCAAACCTTCCTAAGCAGGGTAGCTGAGGGCCGGAATATTTCTATGGAAAGGGCAGATAGCCTTGCACAGGGAAGGGTCTGGAGTGGATCGGAGGCATTAAAAATAGGCCTGGTCGATCAATTGGGAGGACTCGAAGACGCCCTTGATGAGGCGGCGGAGCTGGCCGAAATCACTTCCTTCAGTATCCGCAGATATCCCCGATACAAGTCAAACTTCGAGATGCTCATGGAAGATCTTTCAGGAGCAAAAACAAAGGTAAAGGAAGATGTGATCAAGAGTGAACTGGGGCCTGAGGCCTTCAGTCTATACAAAGAAGTTCAAAGAATCACACAGCAGCGAGGTGTTCAGGCCCGGATGCCTTTCAGCATAACCATTAAGTAGGATCATGACGATAAAGGACAGGAAAGTTGCGTACAAGATCTATTTGTACCTGGGAGCCCTTTTTATTACTTCTCTCGTCGTCTCCAATTTAATATTTCAGAAATTCTTTTACTGGAATCCATTTGGAGATGTAACTGTATACGGAGCTTCACTTTTTGAAATTTCTGTAGGGATTTTACCTTATCCTATCACCTTTCTTATAACTGACCTTATTTCTGAGGTTTACGGGAGGAAAAAGGCCAATCAGATTGTGACAGCGGGGATTTTTGCATCCTTTTTTTCCATGGGTATTATTCTGTTGGCCGAAATAGCGCCTGCAATTCCCGAATCTCCAATTGGGGATGAGACTTTTAGGCAGGTTTTTGCCCTATCTCCTGTAGCGGTTCTGGCATCGATGATTGCATACCTTTGTGCTCAGTACGTCGATATTGCCATTTATCATTTTTGGAAACGCATTACCGAGGGGAGGTACTTATGGGTCAGGAATAATTTTTCCACTTTCCTGTCACAGTTCATCGATACCTTCACGGTTGTAGGATTACTTTGTGTCTTTGGCGTGCTGCCGTGGTCCGTGTTTACTGGCCTTGTAATCAGTGGCTTTCTTTTTAAGGTATTTATTGCACTGATCGACACCCCTTTCCTCTATTTTTTCGTATATATTTTCAGAAAGCGATTTAATTTAGAAATAGGGGAAGAAATCGAATTGGATATTTAATCATCCGTCTTTCATTTATAATTACGAGTTCATGAAGAAAAAATTTGTCAAAATATTGGCAGGCATTGTTATCGTCCTTCTTGGGGTGATCATTATACTGCCCATTTTCCTTGAGGGAAAAATAGGAACAATCATTAAAAATAAGGTAAACAGCAGTATCACGGGCTCCTTCGATTTCACGGATGCAGATCTGAGCCTTCTCCGGAGTTTTCCAAATGCAGAACTGCAAATCAGCGATGCTGTATTACGCACCGCCGCACCTTTTGAGGGGGATACACTTTTTAAGGCCGGAGAAATTGGCCTGACCCTTTCTGTTTTTGAACTTTTCAAAGGCGCCTCAGAGCCCATTCAGCTGAAAGAATTATACCTTAATAATGCCCTGATTAACATCAAATTCGACGAAGAGGAACGGCCTAATTACGACATCGCCAAAGAAGAGGATAAACAGGGAGAAATGGCCTCAGATCAGGGAGATTTCACTCTGGATCTTCAGGAGTACAGCATAAGTGATTCCAGGTTGATCTACCAAGATTTGTCCTCAGGATTATACCTTAAGGTTAACGACTTACAACACAGCGGATCAGGGGATCTGTCGTTAAAGGAGTCCAAGCTGCAAACTAGTTCAGAGGCCCTGCTTAGTTTGGGTCTTGATGGAACTGAATACTTAACAAATCAAAAAGTTTCTCTTGAAGCCTTGTTGGGAATAGATCTTGAAACCAGTACTTATACTTTTTTAGAAAATAAAGGCCTGATCAATCAATTACCCCTGGTCTTTGATGGTTTTGTCAGGATTGATGATGAGTACAATGAATTGGACATCAATTTTGAGACTCCTTCATCAGATTTTAAAAATTTCTTAGCCCTCTTTCCTGAAAAATATTCCAAAGACATCGCCGGAGTTTCAACCTCAGGAGATTTTATTGTAGAAGGTAAAATCAAAGGGAAAATGGATGATACTTACATACCTCAATTCAGGGTGAACATCCGTTCTGATAAGGCATCGTTTAAATATCCGGACCTGCCCAAGGCGGTTGAGAATATTGTAATCGCTACTGAGATAGTCAATGAAACGGGCCTGGCAGATGATACTTTCATCAATATAAACAAGGCTTCTTTTAACATCGATCAGGATCGTTTTGCAATGGAAGCAAAATTATCAGAGTTGAGTGGCAACACCAGGGTTAGTGCGAAAATCGATGCCAATATGAACCTGGCCAATCTTGCCAAGGCTTATCCTTACGCCGCAGAACAAGATTTGGAAGGATTGCTGAAGGCCAATGTGATCACCGCGTTTGACATGGCCTCAATTGAAAAGAAACAGTATGCAAAAACCCGATCTTCAGGTCAGTTAAGTGTTGAGGGATTTAAATACAACAATGACGAATTAACTGCCCCGGTGCAGTTCAGCACCGTCGCCCTCGATTTTAAGCCGGAGCGAATTACTCTGAATCGAATGCAGGGAAATATGGGTAAAACCGATTTCAACGTAACGGGGACCCTTTCGAACCTGCTTGGATTTATGTTTAATAAAGAGGAGATTGAAGGTAATTTTAACCTGGTTTCCAATACCTTCTCCCTGAATGATTTTATGGTTGAGGAGGAAATAGGTAAAGAGGAATTGAACGAGAAACAGGATCAGCCCTCCATCAAAATACCATCGTTCCTCAATTGTACTATCATAGCTAAAGCGCAAACCGTGCTCTATGATAATCTGGTCTTAAGAAATGTGGAAGGAACGTTGAGGATCAAGGATCAAACAGCTTCTTTAAATAATTTTTCTTCTTCTCTTTTCAACGGAAGATTAACTTTAGATGGTCTGGTTTCTACCAAATCAAAAACACCCACTTTTGATATGAAATTAGGCGCAGATCAATTTCTGCTGGCAGAAGCTTTTAGCAACCTTGAGTTGTTAAAAACTCTGGCGCCGATTGCTTCAGCGCTCCAGGGGAAACTGAATTCCAAAATTTCCATTTCGGGAGATCTCAGTCCGGAATTCACCCCTATGCTCGAGAGTATTACCGGGAACGTTCTTGCAGAGATCCTCGAAACAAAAATCAAGTCTGAAAAGGCTAATGTGCTAAACGCCATGGCCTCTCAGCTTCAATTTATTGATTTGGAAAAACTGAATCTGAATGGAATCAAAACAGCACTTTCGTTTGATAATGGAATAGTTTCAGTAAAACCAATGACCTTTAATTACCAGGATATAGCGATAACGGTAAAGGGAAGCCACAGTTTCGACAAAAGATTAAACTATACGGCAACGCTCGATGTTCCTGCCAGGTATCTGGGTGCTGAGGTGAACAATCTGATCGCTAAAATAGACGACAATAGTTTGCAAAACCTTACTGTGCCTGTTGGTGTGAGTATAGATGGGGTTTACAGCAACCCACAGGTTAAAACTGATCTGACCTCAGGAGTAAAAACTCTCACGGCCAGCCTGGTGGAAGTGCAGAAACAAAAACTCCTCAATAAGGGTAAAGAAAAAGCCTCCACCCTGCTAGACGGCCTGCTGGGCGGAAAGAATAATAAGGACACTACAGCTACGCAAGGCAGTACAAGCGAAGAAGTAAAGAAAACCCTGGGGAATATTCTCAATGCAGGTTCTACAAAAAAGGATTCAGTAAAGAAGGATTCTACAGCGGCTAACTCGCCTAATACCTCCGTGAAAGATGCCGCAAAATCAGTTCTTGGAGGTTTATTGAAGAAAAAGAAAAAAGATTCGGTATCATCTTCCAGGGATACGATTAAATAATATTTAGGGAAACATAATAGCCTTCACTTCCCCTGATGTTGAAGACTGTATTATCTTCAAATAGAAAATATTGCCCCTTAATGCCCATTAATTTTCCACGGTATTCAGGGGTTTTTTCCAGATTGAGGCTTTTTACTTTTTCCGGATAACGAAGAACAGGAAATTCCATTTCGGTTTCTTTGTTGCTCTCGATAAAATAAGACGCTGCCTCCTCAGGTATATATTGACGTAACTGGTTCCGCCAAGCTACTAGGTCTTCGTCGTCTACTTTATTGGTTAACATCTTCCTCCAATTGGTTTTATCCGCTACGTGTTCTTTTAATGCGACTTCCGTTATTCCAGCGAGATATCTGTTTGGTACTTCCACAATCTCTATTGCCTCGTGTGCTCCCTGGTCTATCCACCGGGTGGGTACTTGTGATTTCCGGGTCACCCCAACCTTAACATTGCTAGAGTTAGCCAGATAGACGATATGCGGTTGCAATTGTACTTTTTTTTCGTAGTCCAGATCCCGGTCCTCTTTCCCAAGATGAGCAGTACTGAGTTCGGGGTGCATGATCCAATCCCCTGCGGATGGAATTTCGTAAAAACAATTCCGGCAAAATCCCTGCCTGAAAATAGGTCGCTCAAGGCCGCAATTGAGGCATTGGTACTTTAGAAAGGCAATGTGCAACTCCTTATTGAGTACTTGGTTTACATTGAGGAAGTCATTGTTAAACAGTAAATAATATTGAATGGGACTTCCCATTTCTGTTTTCATTTTCCTTAAAACCCCTTCGAATTGCATATAAGTCTGTTTGTAGAATATCCGGTAAATTTTGCTACCTTTCTTCCCTATTTTTAGCAAGCCAAAGATACCGAAAAATGCCAATTCCATTATTTAACTCCATAGCTTCTTGGCTGCTTAAAAAGCGGTATCACCAAATTGAACTCTTCCTAAAATATCCTGCTGAGGTACAGCAGGAGGTACTGGAACAATTGCTGGAGATTGCCGAGGATACAGAGTTCGGGAAGAAATACGATTTTAACTCAATTGAAAACTATAAGACTTTTAGGGATCGTGTGCCCATAGTTTCTTATGAAGAGGCCGAGCCTTTTATTGAGAGAAGCAGGAGAGGGGAGCAAAACATTTTCTGGCCCACAACCATAAAATGGTTTGCTAAGAGTAGCGGAACTACCAACTCCAAGAGTAAATTTATTCCGGTGAGTACAGAAGCCCTGGAAGACTGTCATTACAAATCGGGTAAAGATCTGCTCTGTCTCTATTTGAATAACAATGAGGACTCACAACTATTTACAGGTAAAAGCTTGCGCCTTGGAGGTAGCAAGGAGCTCTATGAAGATAATGGGACTTTCTTTGGCGACCTCTCAGCGATATTGATTGATAATATGCCCTTTTGGGCCGAATTGAGCAGTACTCCCAGCAATAAGGTATCCCTGATGAGTGAATGGGAAACAAAGATGAATGCCATCATTCAGGAGAGTATCCAGGAAAATGTGACCAGTCTGGCGGGGGTTCCTTCATGGATGCTTGTTTTACTAAATAATGTCCTGGAAGAGACTGGGAAAGAACATCTTTTTGAGATTTGGGAGAATCTGGAAGTGTATTTTCACGGCGGAGTGAGTTTTAACCCATACCGGGAGCAGTACGCCAAATTATTGCCGGGAAAGCGATTCAAGTATTATGAAATTTACAATGCCTCTGAAGGATTTTTTGCCATTCAGGACAGGAACAATGCCGATGATCTTTTACTAATGCTTGATTACGGGATCTTTTATGAGTTTATTCCCATGGATCAATACGGTACGGAAGAACAACAGGCCATTCCCCTGTGGGAAGTGGAAATCGGCAAGAATTACGCGATAATAATCACGACCAATTCAGGTCTGTGGCGCTATAAAATAGGGGATACGGTGAGGTTTACTTCTACAGATCCCTACAGGATAAAGATTACCGGTAGGACAAAACACCATATCAATGTTTTCGGGGAGGAACTCATCATAGAAAATGCTGAAAAGGCTTTGGAACAGATCTGCCAGAAAACCGGAGCACAGATTAAAGATTATACAGTGGCACCCATTTTTATGTCAGGAAAAGAGAAAGGGGCTCATGAATGGATGATCGAATTCAGAAAGGCTCCGGAAAAACTCAATGCCTTTACCGAATCCTTAGATAGGGCTCTTAAATCGCTGAATTCGGATTATGAAGCGAAGCGGTATAACAACATGACTTTGAAAATGCCTAAAATTCACATGGCTCGTGAAAATCTTTTTTACGACTGGTTGAAATCCAAAGATAAACTGGGTGGGCAGCACAAAATCCCCAGATTATCCAATGACCGGGCTTATTTGGATGAGCTTTTAAAGATGAATAATTAGGAAAAATACTACTCCTGACCTTTCATTATACGCGACTACATCGATAAAATACCTACGCACGTCAAAAAAATAACAGATTTCCACCGATTATACTCAATTTGAGGCTCCTAACTTAACCGACAACCTTAAAATTATGGCAGAAAAGCTCGTTATCTTATCCGATATGTGGGGTTCTAAGAAGGGTCTTTGGATCACTTCTTACCTTGGATACCTGCAACAGTATTTTGACATTCAGTTTCACGATACGCAACAGTTGTCTGATGTGGAACCGATGGTCTACACTGCTGAGAATCTCTATGATGCATTCAGAGACGGAGGAAGGGACTATGCCGTAGCGCAACTCCTGAAAAAGGAAACTAAACCTGCTCACTACCTTACTTTCTGCGCAGGTGGCACTGTTGCCTGGCTTGCAGCTCAACAGGGCTTGCCGATGAAATCTCTTTACGCAGTATCTCCAATAGACTTACCTTTGGAAGCGCCAAAACCTGATTGTCCGGTGAGACTATTATTCGGGGGAAAAGATAAAGACATTCCTAGCTCAGATTGGGCTGATAAGAAAAGCGTGTCTTTGGAGGTCATGCCACAATACGGGCATGAATTATACTCAGACGAGATGGTTATCAAAAAAGTGTGCTTGTCTCTTTTGGAAGCGGCTATTCACAACAAGTTTCAACTTTAAGAGACCGCTTTTAACTTCTTAATGGTCTCATAGGAAAGTTTCTCCTCGGCATAAGGTTTAGACACCTTAAATTCTTTTTCTTCACTACTGGGAAGTTCAAACATGGCATCCGTAAAAACAGCTTCACAGAGTGAGCGAAGTCCACGCGCACCAAGCTTGTATTCAATAGCCTTGTCTACAATATAGTCCAGTGCCTGATCTGTGATCTGAAAGCTGATCCCATCCATGGCAAAGAGTTTCTCATATTGCTTGATGATGGCGTTCTTTGGTTCAGTAAGAATGGCCCTGAGGGTCTTTTTGTCAAGGGGATTCATATGGGTGAGAACAGGTAACCGTCCGATGATCTCGGGAATAAGTCCGAACTCCTTCAAATCCTTTGGGATGATATACTGCAGTACATTGTCCTGGTTGATATGCTCTTCTATTCTGGAGGCACTATACCCTATAGCTTGCATATTCAGCCTTTTGGTAATGATGCGTTCTATTCCATCGAATGCACCACCGGCCACAAAAAGTATGTTTTCAGTATTTACTTCGATAAATTTCTGATCGGGATGTTTCCTACCCCCTTTTGGTGGCACGTTTACCACGGTGCCTTCAAGAAGTTTTAGCAAGCCCTGTTGAACTCCTTCCCCGGATACGTCGCGGGTAATTGAAGGGTTATCACTTTTACGCGCGATCTTGTCTATTTCATCGATAAAAACAATTCCGCGCTCAGCTTTTTCAAGATTGTAATCGGCTGCCTGTAAAAGCCTGGTCAGGATACTTTCTACATCTTCCCCAACATAACCGGCTTCAGTAAGCACGGTTGCGTCTACAATGGCCAATGGAACATTAAGCATTTTAGCAATAGTACGTGCCATAAGGGTTTTACCTGTACCGGTTTGCCCCACCATGATGATATTGCTCTTCTGGATTTCAATTTCGTCTTCCTTAGAGCTAGGTTGTAAAAGGCGTTTATAATGGTTGTAAACGGCTACGGATAGGACTTTTTTAGTCCGGCCCTGTCCTATAATAAAACTATCCAGAAAATCTTTTATCTCCTTGGGTTTTTTCAGGGTAAGTTCTGAAGAAAGGTCATCAGTCTTGGACTGTTTTGATTCTTCAGCCACTATACCGTGGGCCTGTTCGATACATCGATCACAGATATGGGCATCCAGCCCTGCTATAAGCAGGTTCGTTTCTGGCTTTTTTCTACCGCAAAAAGAACATTCTAAGTTTTCCTTCGCCATTTTTCTAGGTACTATCGGCTATTATAACGAAATAATTCCGGTTTTGGTTTATTTCATGGGCTAGTGGCCCTCATTTTAGGATAAGTGGAAGATTTCCGCCTATTTCTTATCCCTTTCTAATATCTCGTCTATCATCCCATAGGCAAGGGCTTCTTCCGCCTTCATCCAGTAATCCCTGTCACTGTCCTCGTAGACTTTATCAAAAGACTGACCAGAATGCTCAGAGATAATATTGTAGAGTTCATCTTTGATCTTCAGTACTTCTTTGGCAGCTATTTCAATATCGCTTGCCTGGCCCTGCGCTCCTGACATGGGCTGATGGATCATTACACGTGAATGCTTTAGCCCGCTTCTCTTGCCTTTTTCTCCTGCACAGAGTAAAACAGCACCCATAGAGGCTGCCATCCCCGTACAAATAGTCGCTACGTCGGGTTTAATAAATTGCATGGTATCGTAGATGCCAAGACCGGCGTAAACGCTTCCTCCGGGAGAATTAATGTAAATCTGAATATCCTTTGAAGAATCTGCACTGGCAAGAAATAAAAGCTGCGCCTGAACTATATTGGCCACCTGATCACTGATCCCGGTCCCCAGGAAAATAATCCTGTCCATCATCAGACGTGAAAATACGTCCATGGCAATAGCGTTAAGTTGTCTTTCCTCGATAATATTCGGGGTCATATTCACCGGGTACATACTTTGAAGAATTTCATCGTAGTACGTACTGCTTAATCCCTGATCCTTTATCGCGAAGTTCTTGAATTCTTTTCCGTAGTCCATTAGCTCTATATCGTTGTTTAAAAAAAAGGAGCCGAATCGTAATCATTCGGCTCTGTAAAGATACTTATTTTTGCTGAAAATTGATGGCGTATAAAAAGCTGTCATCATTTTTACAAAAGTCTTAACACCCTTGTATGCATACCTGTTTCAGGCCTTTGTCTGTGGAATAAGCTTAGCCGTAAACTTCTTTTACGAAATTCTCGTAAGTCACTTCCTTTACCTTCAGGTTGGCCTTCTCTTTGTAGAGTGAAAGCAATTTCTGACTCATCAGTTGTTCTGAAAGACGCTTTACTTCTTCCTGATTGCTCATTACCCTTCCGGCAATGGCATCGAGTTCCTCTTCCTGCGGATTCATCTGCCCGTATTGAGCCATTTGTGACTTGATGAATCCTTTGGCGAATTCCTTCAATTCGTCATAAGTGATTTCGATGTTGTGATCTTTGATAATTTTACCTTCTATCAACTGGTATCTCAATCCCTTTTCAGACTTCTCGTATTCGTCGTTTGCTTCTTCTTCAGACAAGGGTTTTTCGCCGGTCATCTGAATCCATTTTTTCAAAAAGGCTGAAGGAAGTTCAAACTTGGTCGTATCAATTAATCGTTCTGTAACGTCGTTGAGTAACTTCTGATCCGACTGTTGTTCGAATTGTTTTTCAGCATCCGTTTTCAGGCGCTCTTTTAATTCCTTCTCAGACTTGATGGTGTCCTTGCCAAAAAGCTTATCGAAGAGTTCCTGATTTAACTCGGCCGGCTGTCTTTCGTTGATCTCCTCAATAGTGAAGTCTACCTCAATATTTAGTTTATCAGCCTTTTCCTTGTTAATTCCAAGAGCTCCTGAAAGCAGATAATCTTCTTTGAACAGGCCTTTGGTCTTCAGACTGACCTTATCTCCTGGCTTTTTACCAACGAGCGAATCCAGCGCCTTCTTACTCTTTATTTTATCGAGTTCCACGGTAGACTTGTGTTCGATTTCCTCTGCCTCATTAAAAAAGGTTCCTGTTACTTCGTCCTTTTTTCCTACTTCTTTTCTGGAGATCAGTTTACCGTATTGCTTTTGAATCCGTTCGAGTTGTTCCTCGATCATCTTCTTGTCGGCAACGATTTTATATTGAATTACGGGTTTTTTGGTTTTTAGACTGGCATCAAATTCAGGGGCCAGTCCTAACTCAAACTCGAATGAAAATTCTTCTTTATCCCAGTCAAAACTGTCCTGCTGTTTCGGTAAAGGGTTTCCCAGAACATCCAGCTTTTCTTCGTTGAGATACTTGTTGAGATTGTCCTGTAATAATTTATTGACTTCATCTACCAATACGGCACGTCCGTACTGCTTTTTGATCAGTCCCATCGGTACCTGTCCTTTCCTGAATCCGGGAATATTTGCTTGTCTGCGGTAATCCTTCAGGATCTTTTCTACCTTGTCCTGGTAGTCTTCTTTGCTAATATCAACCTTTACAACTGCGTTAAGGTCGTCGATCTGCTCCTTGCTAATGTTCATGTATAATAGAAATTTACTTGCCTAAAAGGGAGGCAAAAGTAGTACATTTTACACTGTGGAACAAGTTTTTAGGTGGATGTGTAAACCGTGTGTCAGGCAGATTTCTCAGAGTCCTTTAAAACAGAGAAAAATACGGATTGCAGGAAGGAGAGCAGTAAACTAAACAGTAAGGCCCACCAGATGTTATCGACACTAAATCCGGACACCAATTGATCAGCCAAAAGGATAATCACGGCATTGATGATCAGGAGAAATAAGCCGAAGGTAAGGATAGTCACCGGTAAGGTAAAAATGACCAGTATGGGCTTTACAATAAAATTGAGCAGACTCAACACAACAGCCACAATTATGGCTGTAACAAAAGAATCGACCTGAACACCGCCCAAGAGATTGGCCAGAAGCACAACCGCTAAAGCCGAAAGCAATACCCTGACAATAAGTTTCATACAAGTGGAATTAAATGAACAAAAAAGGCACGCTAGGATTAGCGTGCCCTTAAAATAATGATTTTAATTCTATTGCAGATATAATCCTGTAAAATCCAAAGGATCTACCCCCGGAAGATTAGAGCCGTATTTCGCATTGATCGTCTCAACAATAAGGTTAGCTACCAGGGCGTATCCTCGGGGAGAGGGGTGCACCCCATCCAAAGAAAAACCTCCTCCTGTAGCATATGTAGCTGTGATGGTACTTCCGTCACTTAATGGAATTCCAACATCAGCAACTGTTTGGAGATAAGCATTGGCATCTACAAAAGCCAAGTCGTAAGCCTGGGCAAGGCCGGCAATGGTCTGGTTGTATGAAGCGAGTGCTCCAGCAACTGAAGCCTGCTCATCCGGTGTCAATACCCACTTATCCTCCAGAGGCAGGGAAACCCCTTCTACGGAGAACTGCCCAGCTAATTCTGTTGATAATCCTTGTCCTACCAGCGCTTGAACGGCATCGGTGTTTACTGTGCCAATAATAGAAGCGCTTGGAAAGACCACCAGGTCTTCAGGGGTCGCTTGCCTCGATTGCCCGTAGGTGGCACCTAATAAGTTAGCTACCAGAGGAGCAGCCTGTGGCGGCAACCCGAACTGGGCAATAAACGCCTCAAAGGCAGGTCCACTGGCCAGTAAAGCACCAGCGATTGTGGCTGAAATATCCGGTAGACTTTCATCCCTGATTACTACCGGACTCGCCTCGGTCTCTGAGAAGACTACAATGCGCTGTGTCTGCCCTATGGCTGTATATATCTGATTCAAAGTACCAAAAATGGTATTTAAAAGGGGGATCTGTGGCCCGAATGCGGGATTTGTTGGATCTAGTGGATCGTGAGGGACAGTTGTAAAATATGGGATAGAAGTTACATCTGGGATATTGAGGACAACCCCGTCTGCTCCATTAGCCGTAAGGGTTTGAAGGAGTCCGTCATAGACACTTGCAAACACGTTTGGATCGGTGAGATCATTACTCCCATAGGTAGTAGGATCGAGATTTCCGGCCTGATCTACCCCATCACCACCGGAAGTGGCAAAGCTGAGGATGTCATTATTTCCTATCCATAGGGTGAAAAAAGTTGGATTTTGTACAGCGGCATCTCCGATAATTGTCGCAGAAGCTGAGGTAGCAAAACGGGCATAATACGGATTTGCTGTCCCCAGAGGTACTCCGGCAACGCTTCCATACCCAGGGGCCACCAGATGAAAACTTTTAGCACCGGGTACTCCCATGTTGTTAAATGGGCCTGTAAGTGTATTACTAATCTCGGTTGCGCCTTGTCCGGAAACAGGTACCGGAGTGGGTGAACCCGTAGCAAAGGAAAGAATTAATCTATTTGGTAAGATAGTCTGGCCTCCCAGGGTTGCTCCCCCGAGGTTATCAGCCATAAAGGGAATCGTAAACGCTCCTCCTCCTGCCAAAGCAAAATTTTGAGCCAGCATATTCGGAAAAGATGCTGTTTGCCCATCGATAAAGAGAGCGTTATCTGAATAACCTGCGGTAAGGGAGTTGCCAACGGCAACATAATTTGAAAAATCTGCAGATCCACTGGTATAATTTACCGGATCTGGCGGGGGCGTAGTCATTACAGCAGTATCGTCATCACTACAGGACGTGAATAGAAGTCCGGTAAATGCAAGAAGAGTGAAAAACTTTTTCATTTAGGAATTTTTGAGTTGATAGTACAAATTAGATGTCAGTGGTCTCAAAATTAATATAATTTATGACACACGCAATTTTACCCCTGTTTAAATAGGGTTCTTACAGAAATTAGAGCGTAATATTATCGATTTAAAAATTGGAGTGATAATTTCATGAATTCTTCGGGGTTTTCAGCATGCAGCCAATGACCCGAATCCGGGACAGTTTCCAAAACGGCTGACGGAAAATGTTGTTTAATCATGGGGAGATCCTGTTCAGAAATATACTCTGATCTGCTGCCTCGCAAGAAGAGGGTCGGTCCTTTATACGAGTCGGAACCCGAAATGGAATCGCCAATTTCTTCCATTTTTGTGGCTAATACCTTAAGATTAAAGCGAAAGGAAAGCCGGCCCTTTTCCACCCAATGCAAGCTTTTTAATAAAAATTGCCGTATTCCCCAATCGTTTAAATGCTTTGCCAGCTCGGAGTCGGCCTCACTTCTTGATTTCACCTGGTCTAATGGCAAAGCCAAAAGAGCATCTATAATATATTGATGATGTGGAGGGTAAAACTTTGGAGAAATATCAGCCACGATAAGTTTTCTGACCCGCTGCGGATAGGTGCAGGCAAATTGCATCACGGTTTTTCCTCCCATTGAATGGCCAAGAAGGGTTGCTTTTTCAATTTGAAAATCATCCATATAGTCCTTAAGGTCTTCAGCCAGCAAGCTGTAGTCGAACTCATCAGACCAAAAACTTTTTCCGTGGTTTCTCTGGTCGATCAGATGCACTTCATAACCGTTTTCGGCGTATTCACTGCCCAGGGTCTTCCAATTGTCGGACATGCCCAGAAACCCGTGCAATACCAATAAGGGTTGTCCCTCGCCTAAAATGTTGGAATGTAAATTAGGCATCATTTAAGGCGGTGTAAATACATGTTGACCACGTTTTCGAGGCCGAGATAGATCGCTTCGCAAATAAGCGCATGCCCAATTGAAACCTCCTGCAGATGAGAAATACCTTTTTTGAAGTAGGCAATGTTCTCCAGGCTGAGGTCGTGCCCCGCATTGATTCCCAATCCCAAAGAATGCGCTGTCCTGGCAGCGTCAGCATACGCCTTGATAGCCTTTTCCGGATCCTGAGGATACACTTTTGCATATTCTTCCGTGTACAGTTCCACACGGTCTGTTCCTGTTTCTGCAGCTCCTTCCACCATGGCGGAATCCGGGTCTACAAAGATGGAAGTGCGAATCCCTTTTTCCTTAAAAGTTTGGATCATTTCTTGTAAATAGACCTTGTGTTTTTTAGTGTCCCAGCCGGCATTGGACGTGATTGCATCAACAGCATCGGGCACCAGCGTGACCTGCTCAGGGCGTACTTCCAAAACCATCTCGGTAAACCTGGGATTAGGGTTCCCCTCAATGTTAAATTCGGTTTTCAGTACCTCTTTTAGGGCGTATACATCTGCGTATCTGATATGTCTTTCATCTGGTCTGGGGTGTACGGTAATTCCGTCAGCCCCAAATTCCTCGATATCTTTTGCCACGGAAATAAGATCTGGCATATTTCCGCCCCTGGCATTTCTCAAAGTTGCAATTTTATTGATATTTACACTAAGTTTCGTCATTTGGGCTATATCATCGTTCAATCGTCGCAAAAATACAAATTAGGCATGCCTTTTGATCTTTTTAATTATTAATTTGCATTAATTAAAGAGAACATGTCTATCGAATCACATATTATTCACACCATACCCGTCTTTGATATTCAAGACTTGTTGGAAGAGCCTATTCATTTTTTCAAGAATAGCACCTATTCCCACGTGGCTATTACTGAAGATCAGAAACTATTGGGCCTGTTGTCCGAGAATGATCTTGAAGCATTTGAAAAAGACCAGAAGATCACAAGCTTTAAATCGAATCTGGAATCCTTTTTTGCTTTACGGGAAACCTCATGGCTTGATGTTCTAGAACTCTTTTCCAGAAACGAAGCCAATCTTCTTCCTGTTTTGGACGAAGAAGCCCATGTCATGGGATATTACGATCTCAACGACTTTGTAGGGGTATTTATAGACACCCCGTTTTTTAAGGAGCCCGGCGCCATATTAGTGGTGGCCAAAGGAATAAAGGACTATTCGTTTAGTGAGATTGCGCAGATTGTGGAAAGCAACAATACCAAACTCATAGGTGCCTTTATTACTGATTCTCGAAGTGAAGTGGTGCAGATCACCATTAAAATCGGTATGAATAATTTTAATGAAGTGGTAAATACCTTCCGCCGATACAACTACACTATCCTCTTTGGCAACAAGGCCGATCAATTTCTTGAAGACCTCAAAGAACGTTCAGACTATCTGGACAAATTTCTCAATGTATGAGGGTAGCCATTTATGGTCAGGCCTTTAAAGAAAACGGACTCAATTACGTTTTTGAGCTACTCGAAGAACTGAATTCCCTCAATTCCGATATTGTTATTGAAAATGATTTTTATCAACTCCTTTGCTCAGAACAAGCGGATTTGTCTTGTAAGACATTCGATCACAATCAGGGACTTGATAAGGATTTTGATCTTTTTGTGAGCTTTGGGGGAGACGGAACCATTCTAAGGGCCGTGACCTACGTGGGTGACCTGGGTATTCCTATTGTAGGGGTAAATACAGGCCGACTGGGATTTCTCTCTACTTATAAAAAAGAAAATGTCAGGCGATTGATTCACGATTTTATTAAAGGGGATTACATAGTCGTTGAACGCAGCCTGGTCTCTGTAGTTTCAAAGCCTGAAATAGAGGAATTCAAGGGACTTAACTTTGCGCTAAACGAAGTAACGGTAAGCAGGAAAGATACCACCTCCATGATTACCATAGAGACACATCTCAATGACGAATATCTGACATCGTACTGGGCCGATGGCCTGATCATCTCAACGCCTACAGGTTCTACGGGATATTCCCTGAGCTGCGGAGGCCCCGTGATGACGCCCACTGCACAGTCTCTTGTGATAACACCTATAGCACCACATAATCTCAATGCTCGCCCCTTGGTGATTTCGGATGATACAGAAATTCGCATTAAGGTCTCAGGGCGGGAAGATCAGCATATGGTTTCGCTGGATTCCAGACTGGCCACCATCGACAATGGCAAAGAGCTATTGATCAAAAAGACCAACTTTAGCGTTAAAATGATAGAGTACGCCTCTGAGAGTTTTTTAAAGACTATCCGTAACAAATTATTGTGGGGTCAGGATAGGCGCAATTGATCCAAAAAACAATAAATACTTCAATTCCCTGTTTATTGAGAAAGCGAAAGATCTTGAGTCCATCCATACAACACGGCATAAAGGCCTATATTTGCTCAATTTTTGAGAAAATGAGAATACTGCCTTGTATCACCCTTATGCTCTTTTTGATGCAAACCAATGCCCAGACCTATGAAATAGGTTTGATGGCAGGGGGCCTCAATAATATTGGGGATGTTGGAAGTATGCGATTTATATCCCCTACAGGACCCGCTTTTGGTGGGGTCTTTAAGTGGAATAAAAGCAAGAGATATGCCTGGCGTGCAAGTGCATTCTACGGTAATTTTACAGCGGATGATTCAAAATCTGACATGGCTTCCAGACAACAAAGGGGCTATGTCCTGGACCATTCTTTACTGGAAGTATCGGCAGGCCTGGAACTGAACTTCGTCGCATACAACCTACATTCACTTTCTCAGGCATTTACCCCATACCTTTATTCAGGAATTGCGTATTTTCGCTATGATTTTAATTATTTTGATGCAGGAGCACTGCAGGAAACCGGGCAAAAGGATGGATCATTTGCCATCCCTATGACCGTTGGAGCGAAGTTCAGGATCAATCAATTTCTGATTCTTGGAGCCGAAATAGGAGCGCGGTATACCTTTACAGACAACCTGGATGCAAGTAACCCGACGGGAACAAATTTTGAGCAATTTCGCTTTGGGAACATTTTAAGTGACGATTGGTATGTTTTTTCAGGCATAACCCTTACCTATACCTTTGGCAGGGTGGTCTGTTCCGATTGTTTCGACTAGAAAGCAAGATGAACACTATAGAAGAGTTAAAAAAGGGTCCTTTACCCAAACATTTGGCTATTATCATGGATGGAAATGGCCGGTGGGCGAAACAACGTGGTAAATTGCGGATCTTCGGGCATGAAAACGGCGTAAAAGCCGTGAGAGAAACCGTAGAGAACTGCGCTAAAATAGGGATCGATTATCTTACGCTTTATGCCTTCTCCACCGAAAACTGGCAACGTCCCAAAAAGGAGGTTGATACTTTAATGAGACTTCTGGTTTCCTCTCTCAAGAAAGAGCTGAAAACACTGAATAAAAATAATATTAAGCTCAACGCTATAGGAAATATAGCCTCTCTCCCTTCAAAAGCACACTCAGAATTACAGGAAGTGATTGATAAGACCTCAAAGAATTCGGCTATGATCTTAACTCTGGCTTTGAGTTACGGAGCAAGGGAGGAAATTAAACATGCCGTGCGGGAAATTAGCACCAAAGTTAAAAATAATATAATTTCGCCGGAGAATATTGATGATGCCATTATTAATAGTCATCTTTACACGCATAATTTACCAGACGTAGACTTGCTTGTACGTACTAGCGGTGAGCACCGGATAAGCAATTTTTTACTATGGCAGATAGCCTATGCCGAATTGTATTTTATGGATGTCTTTTGGCCCGATTTTCGCGAGGAACATTTAGCAGAAGCACTTAAGAATTACCAGAACAGAGAACGACGATTTGGAAAAACAAGCGAACAACTTATCTAATAATGTGAAACGACTCACATTACCTATCTTCCTTACTACCTTCCTTTTTCTTTTGACCACCAGTACCTTACTGTCACAGGATTTACCCTACGATAGCGGGAAGAAGTATGTTTTAAAGAGTCTTGAGATAACCGGCCTGCAAAGCTATAACGAACAGACGGTAAAAACCTACACCGGCCTCAGGGAGGGTCAGATCATCACCGTACCCGGGGACCAAATCAGTGATGTCCTCAAAAAACTATGGGGTCTGGAGTTGTTCAGTGACATTTCTTTCTACATCATCAATATTGAAGGGGACGATATCTTTTTGGAACTCAATATTAAAGAGCGACCAACCTTATCTAAGGTCACGATCTATGGAGTGAAAAAGCGGAAGGTTGATGATATCATCGATGACACGGATCTCAAGAAGGGTAAAAAAATCACGGAAAGTCTTATAGCCAACACCAAGAATTACCTTCAGAATAAGTATAAAAAACAAGGGTATCTAAATGCCAAGGCTACCATAGCCACCTCACGTGACACCTCTGAAACCAATGCGGAAAGCATGGTGATTAATGTAAACAAGGGGAACAAAGTAAAAATCTCCAATATTGCCTTTGAAGGGAATGACGAATTATCGAACAGTCAATTGCGTAAGGCGTTAAAAAACACCAAGCGCAAAAAACTGGGAAGGTTTTGGAAGAAATCAAAATATATCCCGGAAGACTACAAAGAGGATTTATCTTCTTTAATCGATAAATACGCTGAGAATGGCTTTCGTGATGCCAGAGTTCTCTCTGATACCATTGAGAAGATTGATGACGAAAATATTAAGATCACTATCAACGTAGAGGAAGGGAATAAATACTACTTTGGGGATATCAATTTTGTTGGTAATACGGTCTATACAGATCGCCAACTTTCACAAGTGCTCGGTATTAAAAAGGGAGCTACTTACAACGGGGTCTTGCTCAGAGAGCGTATAGCTGATGACACAAAACCAGACGCGGATGACCTCACAAATTTGTATCAGAATAACGGGTATTTATTCTCTCAGATCAACCCGGTTGAAGTTTCCGCCGAGAACGACACCATCAATTTTGAGATCCGAATCATTGAAGGGAAGGAAACCTTCTTAAATCACGTGACGGTTACCGGAAACGACAAGACCAATGATCACGTAATCTTCAGGGAGATAAGGACCAGGCCCGGGCAGAAATACAGCAAGGAAAATATTATCCGAAGTGTACGTGAGCTAGGTCAGTTAGGCTTCTTCGATGCAGAACAAATCGCCCCTGACATTCAGAATCCGGATCCTAACTCCGGAACTGTAGACCTTGCGTATAGTTTGGTAGAATCCGGATCGAGTCAGATAGAACTACAAGGCGGCTATGGAGGAGGAGGCTTTATCGGGACACTCGGACTATCCTTTAGTAATTTCTCCATTCAAAACCTCTTTAATGGAGAAGCATATAAGCCGGTTCCCATGGGAGATGGTCAGACTTTTGCGCTGCGTTTGCAGGCCAGTAGGACGTTCAGGGTTTACAGTCTTAACTTTTCAGAACCCTGGCTGGGAGGGAAAAAACCCGTTCGTTTCAATATGTCCCTTTCGAGAACTCAGCAGTTTCTTGCCTCGTTTGGCAATAATGGGAGGGTAGAAGTAGACAAGAATCAGCAATTTTCAATTACAGGAGTATCCCTTGGGCTTGCCAAGAGAGTACAGTGGCCAGACGACTTTTTTACGTTGTCTCATTCCCTGAGTTATCAGTTATACGACTTCAGGAATTACAGAACAGGGCTATTTAATTTTGGAAATGGCCAATCGAATTCACTCGCATATACATTTGGAATTTCAAGGAGCTCTGCGGGTCCCGGTCGTATCTATCCCATCACAGGATCTATTTTTGAGGTCACGGCCAAGTTTACCCCTCCGTATTCCCTGTTCAGCAATAAGGACTTTGCAGCATTAAAGGAAAGGAGTGAGGAGCTTACAGAACTCCAGACCCAGCGCAATCAGACCGGTAGCGACCTTACGACGGCAGAGCGGGATGAACTGGAAAGTGTTGATCAGCAGCGTTTCAGATGGCTGGAGTACTACAAAATTAAGTTCAAAGGAGACTGGTATACAAGATTAGTGGATAAATTAGTACTAAGGACAAATGTAGAATTTGGTTTTCTGGGGAATTACAATAGCGATGTTGGGCAGGTTCCTTTTGAACGTTTCTTCCTCGGGGGGGATGGCTTGGGACGAAACTTTACCCTGGACGGTCGGGAGACCATACAGCTCAGGGGATATGAGAACAATTCCCTTACTCCGGTAGACCCCATTACTTTCAACCAGGAAGGGGGTATTGTGTACAACAAGTACTCGCTGGAGCTGAGATACCCACTAACCCTGAAGCCTTCTGCCTCCATTTATGGCTTAACTTTTTTAGAAGCGGGGAACTCCTTTAACAATTTTAATGAGTTTAATCCGTTTCAACTTAAAAGATCGGCCGGAGTGGGCTTAAGAATATTTATGCCTGCCTTTGGTTTACTGGGGATAGATTTTGGCTACGGATTTGACGAAGACCTGAGACCTCAATCTGCGGGTAATGGTCCGAGTGGTTGGCAGACACATTTTATTATAGGTCAGCAATTCTAGCATTTTCACTTCCCGGAACAAAAGGTAAAACGCTCATTCTAAAAGTTTTAGTAATTTTGGCACGATATTTTCTATGTACTAAACCTGAGTAACATGAAGACAAACGTTCTTATAATAATTGTACTGTTTCTGACCACCTTCTATATCTCCGCCCAACGAGGAGTGAGGATAGGATACGTGGACATGGAATATATCCTGGAAAACGTGGAAGAGTACAGGGAAGCAAATGAACAGCTGGGAAACAAGGTTCAAAGGTGGAAACTGGAGATTGAGGAAAAACAGGGGGTCATTGATCAGATGAAAAAAGATCTGATGGCTGAAAAAGTACTGTTGACAGATGAATTGATTGCAGAACGGACGGAGGAAATTCAGATTCTCGAGAAAGAAATGCTGGAATACCAACAAGACCGATTTGGACCCAATGGAGATTTAGTGCTTCAGAAACAAAGACTGATTCAGCCCATCCAGGACCAGGTGTTCAATGAAGTACAGGCTATTGGAGCCAATAAAAAGTACGATTTTATTTTCGATAAATCTGCGGATGTCGTAATGTTGTACTCCGAAAAAAGGCACGATATCAGCGAGTTAGTACTGCGGGGTATCGCCAGGACAAGAAGAGTCAGCAAACCTTCCAAAGCAGCTGAGAAAGCCAGATTGGCGGCATTCGAAAAAGCAGCTGCCGAAGAAGAGGAAGAAATGACAGACGCCCTTAAAGAGCGAATAGAAAAGGCCGAAGAAGCAGAAAATGTTCGAAAGCAGACGGCAGAAGAAAAGAGGGCAGAACAATTAAAGCTCAGAGAAGAACGCCGAAAAGCATATGAAGAGCGAAGAAAGAAATTATTAGAAGAACGCGAAGCCAGACGCAAAGAGAAAGAAGCGGAAAGGGCAAAGCAAACGGAAAAGAAAAAAGATACAATAGATCAATAATTAGAATTCAATAATAACACTCAAATAGTAAATTTAAAGTCATGAAACAAGTGAAGAAAGTAGCAGTAGCCCTTGTATTATTTGTTGCCGCTACGGGGTTTGTAAAAGCACAAAGCACAGTTGCGCACATCAATGTAACCGAGCTCTTGTCGGCTATGCCGGAGATGAAAGCTGCCCAGGCTGAATTGCAAAAATTACAGGAAACGTATAAAGCCGATATTGAAAGCTCAATGACCGAGTTGCGAAACAAGTACACTCAGTATCAAAGCGAGGCATCGGCCAAAACTAAAGAAGAGAACGAAAAAAGAGCCGTTGAACTGCAAGGATTCGAAAGAAATATCGGAGAAGCCCAGCAAGCCGCTCAACAGGAACTGGCTAAGAAACAGGCCGAGCTCTTCCAACCTATATCCGAAAAAGCCATGGCAGCCATCGAAAAAGTTGCTGCCGCTCAAGGGATAGCGTACGTAATGGATTCTACGCAGGGAGGCGGACTGATAGTAGCGAAAGGGAAAGACCTGCTACCGGAAGTTAAACAGGAATTAGGGTTTTAATTTCAAATAAATCCTCAGAAAAAACCGTCCTCTCATGGACGGTTTTTTTATTTTTATACAGCAATACCCTCAAAAAAGAAAGCAGTGGATCGCAGGCCGATTGGAATTTTTGACTCAGGAGTTGGTGGGATTTCCATCTGGAAAGAACTCCGAAGCAAAATGCCATACGAAGATATGATCTACCTGGCCGATAGTATCAATGCCCCCTACGGTGAAAAGTCTCCGGAAGCCATTCTGGAGCTGTGTATCAAGAATACAGAATTACTGTTACAACATCAGTGTAAACTCATTGTGGTAGCCTGTAATACGGCAACAACCAACGCAATAGACTACCTGAGAAAGAATTACCCGCTGCCATTTATTGGAATAGAACCCGCTATCAAACCTGCAGCCCTGCAGTCGGTTTCAGGAAAAATAGGAGTGCTGGCAACTCGCGGTACGCTGGCTAGTTCGTTATTTCACAGTACGGTTAAGAACCACGCCGCCAATATCGAAATCATTGAACAGGAAGGGGCCGGTCTCGTTGAACTTATTGAAAAAGGGCAGGCAACATCACCTGAGGTGCGAACTTTATTGCAAAAATATATTCAACCCATGAAGGAAGCAGGAATTGATCATATTGTGCTGGGTTGCACTCATTTCCCTTACTTAATCCCTGTTCTTAAGGAAGAACTCCCGGCTCATGTCAAGATCATCGACTGTGGAGAAGCGGTAGCCAGACAGACTTTTAGGGTTCTCAAAGAACACAACCTGCTGAACGCAGAGGAAAGACCGGGAAAGCACAATTTCTTCATCAATACAGACGCTAATGTGCTGTCTCATTTTTTAAAGGGTGAGCAAGGTGAGATTAAAACTGAATTTCTGAATTTTTAATGTCGTTCGTAGGTGAGATAGCTAAAGGATACCTTGTGTTTTTCATCTGCGGGATGAAATTCTTCATTTCGTAGTTTCCATTTTTTTAGATCGATCTCAGGAAAGTAGGTATCAGCTTCATACGCCTTGTGAACACGGGTGAGTTCAATTACATCTACGATAGGCAATGCTTGAGTGTAGATTTCACCCCCTCCAATTACATATGCTTCTTTTTCATTTTTTACCAGAGAGAGAGCATCTTCTAAGGAATGCACAACTTTACAGGCTTCGTGTTCGGTGGTATACGATCTGTCTCGCGTAATAATGATATGAAATCTATTGGGTAGTGGCTTTGGAAAACTTTCAAAAGTCTTTCGTCCCATAATAATGGAATGACCGGAGGTGATGGCCTTAAATCGCTTAAAATCGTCCGGCAAATGCCATAGTAATTGGTTGTCTTTTCCCAGCGCATTGTTTTCCGCAGCTGCTGCGATCATAATTAGGGTACTCAATCCACTTTTTTTTTAGGTGCCGGAGGCAGGGGAAATTCTTTTTCCACCTGTTTCCGGAGGTTCGCTATTTTTTCTTTCTGCCGGAGTACGAGCCTTTCTCTTTGCTTCCTCTCCCAATCGCGTCCCATAAAAGGATTTAAGATAAAGACATTGACAAGGTGTACAAGGAAAAGCATACTCCAGACTCCAATAGCCCAGTATGCCCAATCATAGGATTCACCGTACTTAAATACTTTATTGATAATGACCAGACCTGTCCCGCCTATCAGGAACCATACAAAATGACGATACAGATTCTTTTTTTGATTGATTCGCATTTGGGCGTATTCGATCTGCTCGTGCTGTTCGAGGTCTATTCCGGATTCCTTTTTGTGCCTGGAGAACATCTGAATCGTTATCTTTAACTACAAAGATAGATGAAATCGGATTTTAAGAACCTTCTAATCTGAAGCAAAATCACCAAATTCAGGCATTCATGAATCTCAATAGTCTCAGGAAGTCATTTCCGGTTGTAAAACACTCGCTTTTTGCCAACACAGCGGCCATCGGATTGATGTCGGAGGAGCTGTTAGAATGGAGGCAGGAACACGATCTCGACTTTCTAATCGGAGGCAGTGACATGAAAATGGAAAGCTTTCAAATGATCTCCGGGGTTAGAGACACCCTTGGGAAATTCCTCGGCTGCGATCGCAACAGAATAGCACTGAGCCCTAATTTCTCCCTGGCCTTAAATACAGTGCTCGAAGGCCTGCCCAAAGACAACAATATCCTTCTGCTGGAAACAGACTACCCTTCCGTAAACTGGCCTTTTGAGAGTCGCGAATTTAAGCTCACTTACGCCAAACTGGATGAAAATGTTGAACGTAATATTGAGGAAAAACTGAATAATGAGAAGATAGATGTCCTTGCCTTCAGTATAGTTCAATGGCAAAATGGATTGAGGATTTCGGGCGATTTTCTTAAATACATCAAAGAGCAGTATCCGGACCTTTTGCTGATTGCCGATGGCACACAGTTTTGCGGAGCATTCGAATTTAATTTTGATGATTCCGGTATCGATATTCTGGGCGGGAGCGGATACAAATGGCTGTTATCCGGCACCGGGAATGGATATATGCTTTTCTCCGAAAGGGCTACAGATCGGCTTAGGCCAAAATCGACAGGGTTTAATTCTGTGAATGGAAATTTGGAGGCAAAGGGGGAATTCCGACTTGCAAAACATTTAGAGCCCGGCCATCTGGATAGTCTGTGTTTCGGGAGTCTGGATTTTTCAGTTAAAAAACTCATGGATTGGGATATAAAGAACATTGAAAAGCACAATAAGGGCTTGATGGATCTTGCCAGCCAGGAGTTTTTGGCATTGGGCTTGCTAAATGAAGGCGTAGTAAACAGAAAGACTCATGGAAACATATTAAACATCAGGGGTGGGGATGAGTTGTATTTGTATTTATCCAACAATAACGTGTGTTGTTCACAGCGTGGAGGTGGAATCCGATTAAGTTTCCATCTTTACAACTCCGAAAGTGATATCAACCGCATTGTGGAAATCCTGAAATCTGCCCCTTCTTCCTTAGCTTCTATTAAAAATTAAGGGGTTAATTTTACCAAAGTCAATTTTTTGTTCCTCTATTATTATGAATTTGATAATAATTCGTTAATCATTGTAAATGAGGTGTTTAATGCATTAATTTTGCTTCGAATTTTAAAACTGATTAAGATGGCAATTTCTAAACAATACTTGAAAACTAAACCTGTAGTAAAAGTAACCTTTACTGTACCTGCAGAAGACGCAAAAAAAGTAGCCGTAGTTGGAGACTTTAACAACTGGAATCCAAAAGGGAGCACTTTGAAAAAACTTAAGAACGGAAACTTCAAAGGTACTTTTGACCTTCCAAAAGAGAATTCGTATGAATTTCGTTACCTCGTAGACGGTTCTTACGTAAACGAATCTGAAGCTGATCGTTATCAATGGAACGACTTCGCCGGTGCAGAAAACGCTGTATTGGAATTATAAGTCGGGTAGAAAAAAAATTGAAATCCGGAACTTTTCAAAAGGTTCCGGATTTTTTTTTGCTTTATGATTAGTAAAGAGCTATTTCGGACTCAACAATCTGAAAGACAGGGGAAAGGAAAAAGGAATTCGAACATTTTTTCCCCCTTGCCTGGCCGGGGTAATTTGAGGTAAGAGTTTGATAATACGGATGGTCTCATCGGCAAGTAATTGATGTGGGGCGATAAGATTAATATCACTGATAGAGCCATCAATATTGATTATAAAATTGGCATACACTGTTCCCTGAATATTCTTTAGCTGTGCCATTCTGGGATATCGGAAATTATCTTGTATATGTTCTCTCATTTTCTTTTTAAAACAGTTCCTTGCCTCGGAATTGGACAGGTTTTCACAGCCCGGAAAAACCGGTACCTCCTCAAGAGTTGCTGAAACTGAATCATTGAATTGTTCTGGCTTGGGCAAGGCAATCCTCGATTCATTACTTTTAGGTGGTAAGCTGAATTGTATAGGAATATTTACACTCGTAGATGTTTTTTTGCCTTCGTGTTCTCCGGGACTGAGTTTTGGAAGTTCAGTGATAAGTCGGATAGCTTCTGCTTCAAGACCTGGTTGCTCTCCGCGTGCCATTACATTTTCCACTTTTCCTTTTGAATTGATCACAAAAGAAGTGTACACTCTTGAATTTATACTTTTAAGAATGACTTCAGGGGGATAAATCAGGTTTTGTTGTATGTAAGCGGAAAATTCACGGTAAAAGCAAGCGCGAAGTTCTTCTCCCTGAAGCCCCTTGCAGCCCTTAAATGCGGGAGCTGTTTCAATGGTCTCTAGGGGGTAATAGTCTTGAGAAAACGCGGTTGTAGACCAAACAAAAATTAACAGAAGTGTTGAGTATCGCATCCCTAGACAGCTACCATCCCTTTAATGTGGGGGTGGGGGTCATAATCGAGAAGGGTAAAGTCCTCAAATTTGAAATCGAAAATATCACTTACCTCAGGGTTCAGTACCATTTTTGGCAGTGGTCTTGGTTCCCTGCTCAGCTGAAGTTCTATTTGCTCCATATGGTTGTTATAGATATGGGCATCTCCAAAGGTATGTATGAATTCTCCGGGTTCGTATCCGCAAACCTGGGCTACCATCAAAGTGAAAAGAGCATAGGAGGCAATATTGAACGGCACCCCGAGAAAAATGTCTGCGCTTCTTTGATAGAGCTGACAGGAGAGCCTGCCATCGGCCACATAAAACTGAAAAAAGGCATGGCAGGGGGGTAGGGCAGCTTTTCCATCAGCCACATTTTCTGAAAAGGATTTTGAGGAATCCGGTAAAACGCTGGGGTTCCAGGCGGCCACCATCATCCTTCGGCTATCGGGATTGTTTTTTAATTTATCGATAAGGTCTTTTATCTGGTCGATTCCGTCTCCGTTCCAATTGCGCCATTGGTAACCATATACAGGCCCCAGTTCTCCATTTTCATCTGCCCATTCATTCCATATCCGAACACCGTTTTCTTGCAAATACTTCACATTTGTATCCCCTTTCAGGAACCACAATAATTCATGTACGATCGATTTGAGATGAAGTTTTTTTGTAGTGACCATTGGGAATCCCTCGCTCAGGTCGAATCGCATCTGATACCCGAAGACAGAAATTGTCCCGGTTCCTGTGCGGTCACTTTTTTTGTTTCCTTTCTCCAGTACGTGTTTGAGCAGGTCGTGATATTGCTTCATGAATTAAGTAGCTTTGATCTTGTTGTAAAATTAGAAAATCCTTCCCTTAGTTAAAATTGAGAATGCATGCTTCTTGTGAAAACTTATTAACGAAAGCGACTCTGGAACTACCCGAGGATCATACCGGCGAATGTGGCAGAAAGAAGGGAGGCCAGTGTTCCTCCCAATACGGCTTTCATACCGAATTCGGATAGCGTCTTGCGTTGCCCCGGGGCCAGAGATCCAATTCCTCCGATCTGAATGCCAATGGAAGCGAAATTGGCAAATCCACAGAGCATGTACGTCGCCATAATTATAGATTTGTTGAATGCAAAGTGATTCCCATTGCTGAAGTCTTTGAGCTCGGCCAACTGGATATACCCTACAAATTCGCTTGCAGCCAGTTTTACACCTAATAGCTGACCCATCAATAATATGTCCTGCGTATTCACCCCGATCAACCACATCAGGGGCGCAAAAATAACACCGAGAATAGCTTCCAGGGAAAGTTGGTCATAGACTGAATTTGCAGCTATCCATTCATTCACAGTGGTTAAGTCGCCCACCCAGCCCAAGATGCCGTTCATCATGGCAATAAAGGCAACAAAGACCAAAAGCATAGCTCCCACATTCACCGCAAGTTTGAGGCCTTCCGTTGTGCCATTGGCAATTGCATCGAGGATATTTGCGCCGATCTTTTCTGTAGAAACCTGTATATCCCTGCTTACATCTTGTGTTTGCGGATAGAGGATTTTTGAGATCACAATTGCTCCGGGGGCAGCCATTACCGATGCGGCGATAAGGTGTCGTGCAAATTCGAGCCTGAGCTGCTCGTCATTTCCACCGAGAAAACCGATGTAGGCTGCAAGCACCCCTCCGGCCACAGTTGCCATCCCACCGATCATCACCAAAAGGATTTCAGACTTGTTCATTTTCTCCAGATATGCCTTGATCAACAAAGGCGCTTCGGTCTGTCCTAAAAAGATATTTCCTGATACGCTGAGACTCTCAGCACCTGAAATGCCGAGAAATTTGGTGAGCAACCAGGCGAGTCCTTTGACGATCTTTTGAATAATTCCCAGATAGTATAGAACCGACGTTAGCGCAGAAAAGAAAATAATGGTCGGCAGGATCTGAAAAGCAAAAATATACCCAATGTTGGGGTTGTCGAGATTCAGCAGGCCACCAAAAATAAACTCGCTTCCCGCCATGGTATATTTCAGGATCTCGTTAAAAAACTGCCCTAGTTTATTAAAGAACCATTGAATTGCGGGCACCTTTAAAATACCGATGGCAAGGGATAATTGTATTCCCAGGCCTATTCCGGTGGTTTTCCAGTTAATGGCCTTTCTGTTTGAAGAAAAGAGGTAGGCTATCAGCAATAAGGCCAGCATGCCTAAGGCTCCTCGCCAGAGACTATCCAGTGAGAATCCCTGGTTTGCGATAATCGGACTTACGATATCCGGAGTAACCTCCTGAGTTGATAAAACTGAAATTGGGCTTATGCTGTCTAAGGTGATACTATCATTTGAGGGAGCCTCCTGTCCAAAACCAGGGATTAACAGCATCATAAAAAGGGAGAGAATCCAAATTCCTGGCTTCATACGGCGTGGGCTAGTAAATCATTTGCGTTTGGAAATTTCGTCCCTTAGTCGGGCCGCCTTTTCATAGTCCTCATTGGCAACGGCTTTGTCGAGTTCCTTGTGAAGCTCATCCATGCTCAATTCCTTATAAGGAGCGGCTGAGCCCGGGTTGATCTCCACGGTTTCACCTTCCTGTAAAATTTCATCGACCACAATGCTGTCATCAACTTCTTCTTTTTCCTTTTCTTTAGAAGAAAATTTAAGGAAGATTCCCGCTTTGTCAAGGATGGTTTTATAAGTAAAAATGGGAGCATTAAATCGAAGCGCCAGGGCGATAGCATCAGATGTTCTTGCATCTACGATTTCTTCTACCTTTTCGCGTTCACAAATTATACTGGAATAAAAGACTCCATCCACCAGTTTATGAATGATAACCTGTTTGACCACGATGTCGAATCTATCTGCAAAATTCTTAAAAAGGTCATGTGTGAGGGGGCGAGGGGTTTGATCTCCTTTTCGAGAGCAATGGCAATGGATTGAGCCTCAAAAGCTCCGATTACTATGGGCAATTTTCGATCTCCGTCAACCTCATTCAAAATAAGGGCATATGCCCCGTTTTGTGTCTGACTGTAAGATATTCCTTTAATTTTTAATCTAACTAGACTCATAATCACTCATATACCAAAAGGGCTGTATAAATATAAGGAATGTCCTAGGTATTTAAACAGCCCTTTAAAGGCACAAATTAACAAAAATTAGGCGTTCTGGGCCTTAAATTCCTTTAATTTTTCGATGAGTTCTGGGACTACTTCAAAGGCATCACCTACGATTCCGTAGTCAGCAGCTTTAAAGAAAGGAGCTTCAGGATCGGTGTTGATCACCACTTTTACTTTAGACGCACTCACCCCTGCCAAATGTTGAATAGCGCCCGAAATTCCTATAGCTATATAAAGATTACTGGCCACGGGTTTACCGGTTTGTCCGACGTGTTCACCATGTGACCTCCATCCCATATCGCTCACGGGCTTTGAGCAAGCTGTTGCGGCACCTAAAACATCAGCCAGTTCCTCTATCATTCCCCAGTTTTCAGGTCCTTTAAGTCCTCGGCCGGCAGACACTACAATATCGGCATCAGCGATGGTTACTTCACCTGCTACTTTATCTACATTAACAGATTTCGTTGCAAAGTCCTTTTCTTCCGTAGCCGGACTGAAGGCTTCTTCCTGAAGATCAGTAGCATTTTCAATCAGCCCAAAAGCATTATTGGACACTCCTATGATCTTTGTTTCCGTATTAATTTCAGTGTGTGCAAAACCTTTATTGCTAAAGGCCATTCGCTTTACAACCATGGGTTCAACACTGTCTGGCGCTGATACGGCATTAGGAATGTATCCGGCTTTAAGCATCCCTGAAAGCAAGCCTCCCAGGTATTTAGAATCGGTACTTGAACTCAGAATTACCAATTTAGCACCTTCTTTTTTTACGGCTTCGGCAATCACACTGGCGTACGCTTTAGCATGGAAGGTTTTCAATTGTTCATTTTCCACCTTTAATACTTTACTCACTCCGTAATTTCCAAGAGCAGAATTGTCAGAGACATTAAAACTCAGTGCTGTAACCTCAGTTCCCATTTCCTGGGCCACTTTATGGGCGTATGAAGCCACTTCCAGGGCATTCTTTTTGAATTTCCCGTTCTCGGCTTCTGTATAAACTAATATGGACATATTTCTTACTGTTTAAATACTACTATTAAATCACTTTTGCTTCGTTGTGTAACAACTCGATCAACTCTCCAACATTATCGGCGTCAACCAGTTTAACGGGGCCTTTTTGAGCAGGTTTATCAAAAGTCTTATCCGAAGTTGCATGCAGAGCTTCTGCGGGTTCCAAAACATTGATTTGTTTTTTGCGGGCCATCATGATTCCCCGCATATTGGGAATTCTTAGGTCACTTTCCTCCACTAATCCCTTTTGTCCGCCTATAATCAATGGCAGGGTAGATTCAAGCTTTTCCTTTCCGCCGTCGATCTCCCTCATGGCAGTAACTTTTTCACCCTCGATCTCCAGACCAATACAGGTATTTACAAAATTGATATTGAGGATGGCAGCAATGATACCCGGAACCATTCCCCCGTTGTAATCAATGGATTCCCTTCCGCCGATAACAAGGTCATATTCACCATTCTTAATCACCTCAGCGAGTTGCTGAGCGACAAAAAAACCGTCGGTAGGTTCGGCATTGATACGTATTCCTTCATCTGCACCTATGGCAAGGGCTTTTCTCATTGTGGGTTCTACCTGCGGGCCTCCCACGGTGGCAACGTGAACGGTTGCCCCTTGCTTTTCTTTAAACCACATGGCACGGGTAAGGCCAAATTCGTCATTGGGGTTGATCACAAACTGAACACCCGTAGTGTCGAATTTAGTATTGTCCTGGGTAAAGTTGATCTTGGAGGTCGTATCGGGAACATTACTGATACAAACTAATATTTTCATAAGAGGTTTTTTTTTGAACTTATAAGGCCTCAAAGATAACCAATAAAATTCAAAAATACTATGCATGCATAATAAAATATTCATTTGATTTTCCCTTTTTCTGGGGTTTAATTGAAGGATAATTTCCTATTTTTGTTCGCATTTTGATGTCTAATCAAGATGAGAAAAACAAGCATATGAAGACATTACAATTTCGGGAAGCTATTGCTGAGGCCATGTCCGAGGAAATGAGGAAGGACGAGTCCATCTACCTCATGGGAGAGGAAGTGGCAGAGTATAATGGTGCTTACAAGGCGTCAAAGGGAATGTTGGATGAATTTGGTCCGGATCGGGTAATAGATACCCCCATTTCAGAGTTGGGCTTTTCCGGTATAGGCGTGGGTTCTGCCATGATTGGAAATCGGCCTATCATCGAATTCATGACTTTTAATTTTGCTTTGGTTGGGATTGATCAGATTATCAACAACGCTGCTAAAATCAGACAAATGTCAGGTGGGCAATTCAATTGTCCCATTGTCTTCCGTGGACCTACCGCATCGGCCGGCCAGCTTGCTGCTACACATTCACAAGCCTTTGAGAGTTGGTACGCCAACTGTCCGGGATTAAAAGTAGTTGTACCCTCAAACCCCAAGGATGCCAAAGGCTTGCTCAAGGCAGCCATACGAGATGATGACCCCGTAATTTTTATGGAGTCTGAGCAGATGTACGGAGATAAAGGGGAAGTTCCTGAAGATGAATACACCATTCCACTGGGAGTTGCTGAGATCAAAAGAGAAGGGAAGGATGTAACCATAGTTTCTTTCGGGAAGATCATCAAGGAGGCTTACACAGCAGCTGAGGAACTGGCAAAAGAAGGAATTGAATGTGAGATCATCGACCTTAGGACAGTAAAGCCCATGGATAGCGAAGCCATCCTGAATTCGGTAAAAAAGACGAATCGACTTGTGATTCTGGAAGAGGCATGGCCCTTTGGCAATGTAGCTACCGAGATTACTTATCAGGTCCAATCCAAGGCCTTTGACTATCTCGATGCTCCAATTGTAAAGATCAATACTGCAGATACACCGGCCCCGTATTCTCCCGTCTTGCTGGAGAATTGGCTACCTAATCACGAAGATGTCGTGAACGCAGTAAAGAAGGTTATGTACAAATAATTGTGACATTAATAAATCAGATAAAACTTCGTCACTCCGGTATTGGCGAAGTTTTTTTTTCCGTAATTTTTCCGGAGGTTTAAAACCCGTAAAGCTGGGAATGAGAATTCGATAGAATTTAATTCCCCGGTTCACCGGCCCCACTTATGAGGATATCCTTTTCGCTTTTGTTGATCTTTACTTTCTGCTTTGGTTTTTCTCAAACCAAAGTGAGCGGTATCGTGGTGGATGAAAATGGTGAACCTATAGCTTTTGCCAACGTCATATTCCCAAACTCAACCGAAGGCACGATTACAAATGATAATGGCCGGTTTTATTTAGAATCCGACAATAGTTATCCAAGCATTCAGGTCTCTTTTATCGGGTACCAGTCCAGAGATATTGAACTGAATTCTACCGTTAATTACGACCTTACCATTGAATTATCAGAAGGAGAGCAGCTTGATGAAGTAGTGGTCTACTTTGGGAATCGATCCAAAAAAAACAATCCCGCAATCGACATTCTCAGAAAGATCTGGGCTAAAAAAAGGATTAACGGCCTTCGCAAATTCAAGCAGTACGAATACGACAAATACGAAAAAGTAGAATTCGATCTCAATACGATTGACAGTGCCCTGATAAAAAGCAGGGTTTTTAAAGGTCTGGAATTTGTCTTCGCAGACCTGGACACCTCCAGAATTACGGGAAAGACCTACCTGCCTATTTTCCTTAATGAAGTCTTTTCGAAGGTGTACGGAAATAACGTACTGCAGAAAGAAAGGGAAGATGTTCTTGGGAATAAAAATTCGGGATTTTCTAATAATCAGGCCATCACCGCTTTTGTACAGGACTTGTATTCCGATTATGATGTCTATGCCAACTATCTCAAATTCTTTGACAAAAGTTTTACCAGTCCGCTTTCACGGACGGGCATAGATGTGTATAACTACGTGCTGTCAGATAGTGCCTATATCGACAATAAATGGTGCTACCATATTATCTATTACCCCAGGAGGAAGAACGAGTTGACTTTTAAAGGCGACTTCTGGGTAAACGATACTACCTACGCCCTTAAGAAGATCAATCTGCAAGTCACAAAAAGTGCCAATATCAACTGGGTTAAGGAAATCTATATCGAGCAGGACTTTGAAGTGGTCAATGATTCGGTCTTCCTGCTGAAAAGGGACTATATGCTTTCCGATTTTGCCCTGAACAAAAAGGAGTCTTCAAAAGGAATCTACGGGAAACGTACCACGGTCTATGACAATTACGAGTTTAATCAGCCAAAAACCGATGAATTTTACAAAACGGCTTCTGACCCCTTCGATCCCAGAGTATTTCAACGCGATAGTGTCTTCTGGAGTAACAACCGGCTGGAATCCCTGAATAAGGACGAGAGTGGAATATATACCTTATTAGACACCCTTAAAACCGTTCCCAAGTTTAAGACCTATTACAATCTGGTAAGTATCCTTAGTTCGGGTTATGTGGAGATCGATAAATGGAATATCGATATCGGGAATATTTACGGCACTTTTGGGTTTAATGACGCGGAAGGGGTACGTCTCAGAGGCGGGGCTCGGACCTATTTTGGTCAGAATGACCCCTGGCGACTAGAAGGTTACATGGCATATGGCTTTATGGATAAGAAGGTGAAACACGGTTTCTCCGCCAAATTCCTGCTCGATAAAAAAAGCAGGTTGATCATTTCCGGAGGAAACCGGCGGGATATTGAACAACTGGGACTCAGTCTTACTGCAACAAACGATGTTTTGGGAAGGAGTGTAGCCTCTTCCTCGGTGCTTACGGTTGGAAATAATGACCGCCTCACTAATATAAACCTGAGTACACTTAATCTGGAAGCCGAACCTTTTAAAAATTTCAGGCTGAGGTTTGGAGGGTCATTCCGGACCCTGAGTTCCGCCCTGCCGGAAGCTTTTAACCTGGATTACGTTGACCCTGAATCTCCCTCAGGAATTTCCTCGGAGGTGAAACAATTTGACCTTACTACTACCTTGATTTATACCCCGGGTAAACGAACCATCGGCTATGGTGTGGAGCGAAGGGACGTCAACGATGAGTATGCCACCTTATTATTTAATTATACCCGAGGCCTGGAAGGCTTTCTCGAAAGTGATTTCAGCTATGCGAAATACCAATTTTCCTATACCCAACCATGGCAGATAGGTGGTTTTGGCCGATTGCTGAGTACCGTGGAAATGGGTAAGACCACAGAGGCTGTACCCCTTAGTCTCCTCAATGTGATCCCCGGTAACCAAACCTTGTTTACATTATATAATACCTTCCCCAATCTGGATTTTTATGAATTCGTTACAGATACATATATCTCACTTCACCTTGAACAAAATTTCAATGGCCGGATATTTTCAAGGATTCCTATTATACGAGACTGGAACCTCCGAGAAGTGGTAGGACTGCGGGGGGCCTGGGGACAACTTTCGGATGAGAATATCGCACTTAACAGCCCGACAAATATCCCTCTCACCGCACCTACAGACAAGATCTACTGGGAATATTCGTTTGGGATAAGCAATATCTTCAAGATTCTAAGAGTCGATTTTAACTTCAGAGGTAATTATCTTGAAAATCCTGAGGCCAGGCCCTTTAGCGTTACCGGCACCTTTGGATTTAATTTCTAGGAAAGTTCCATTCCCTGCCGTATTCTTTACCTAACAATGAGGCAAATATTTGCTTTTATATTCAGAACGGTTTTACTACTTTTGCAGCCGTTTTAACAGATAAATAACAAATCAATATGGAACTAATTGTAACCCTATTACCAGCATTCGGTGTATTAGCCTTGCTGTTTGTCTTCGTAAAAAATATATGGGTCTCCAAGCAAGAAGTGGGAGATGCTAAGATGGCAAGGATCGCTAAAAATATCGCCGATGGGGCGATGTCTTTTTTAAAGGCCGAATACAAAATACTATCAATTTTTGTGGTTGCCGTTGCAATACTTCTCTATTTCAAAGGGGAAAATGAAGTCGGATCTAATGGAATGGTGGCACTCTCTTTCGGTGTAGGTGCCATTTGCTCAGCCTTGGCAGGTTTTATAGGTATGCGAGTAGCAACCAAAGCCAACGTAAGAACAACGCAAGCAGCGAGAACTTCTCTGGGGAATGCCCTTGAAGTAGCCTTCGCAGGTGGATCTGTTATGGGCCTTGGAGTAGTTGGTTTAGGAGTACTGGGTCTTAGTGGTCTTTTTATGATCTATCAAAACATCTGGCCTGGTGCAGATAATGTTTCATTAGTATTAAATGTATTATCCGGATTTTCATTGGGGGCATCATCCATTGCCCTTTTTGCACGTGTTGGCGGAGGTATTTACACAAAGGCTGCCGATGTAGGGGCCGATCTGGTTGGAAAAGTTGAAGCCGGAATACCTGAAGATCATCCACTGAACCCAGCTACAATTGCTGATAACGTGGGAGATAACGTTGGGGATGTGGCCGGAATGGGAGCCGATCTTTTTGAATCCTATGTGGGCTCTATCATCGGAACCATGGTTTTGGGAGCTTATATATTTACTCCCGACCTAGATGGTCTTGGTGCTGTTTATTTACCCTTAGTATTGGCAGCAGTTGGAATTATAATGTCAATTATAGGAACCTTCTTTGTAAAAGTAAAAGAAGGAGGAAATCCGCAAACGGCCTTGAATATAGGTGAATTTGGTTCCGCCGGTTTAATGGTGATCGCATCTTATTTTATTATTCACGCCATGATTCCTGATACAGTTGAAGGCTTGCCATTTGGAGCTATAGGTGTATTCTGGGCAACCATCGCTGGATTGGTAGCCGGACTAGGTGTAGGGAAGATTACTGAATATTATACCGGAACGGGTACTAAACCTGTAAGTGCCATTGTACGACAATCTGAAACAGGTGCAGCCACCAACATCATAGCAGGTCTTGGTGTGGGGATGATGTCTACAGCAGTACCGATTATTCTGATCGCTGCGGCCATATTAGTTTCTCATCACTTTGCCGGGCTCTACGGAATTGCCATCGCAGCAGTAGGAATGCTGGCCAATACGGGCATCCAGCTCGCTGTTGATGCCTACGGCCCTATCTCTGACAATGCCGGTGGAATTGCAGAAATGGCTGAGCTTCCCAGTGAAGTTCGTGAGCGGACAGATAAATTAGATGCAGTGGGGAACACTACCGCTGCCATCGGTAAAGGTTTTGCCATCGCTTCAGCTGCATTAACTGCACTGGCCTTGTTTGCTGCCTTTATGAAAGTTGCTAACGTAAACACTATTGATGTTTCCAGACCTGATATCATGGCTGGCTTATTAGTTGGAGCCATGTTGCCTTTTGTATTCTCAGCCTTGTCTATGAACGCAGTAGGACGTGCGGCGATGGCAATGATTGAAGAGGTTCGTCGTCAGTTTAGGGATATTCCCCAATTAAAAGCAGCTTTGGAAGTGATGCGTAAGCACGATTCAGATATGTCTAAAGCTTCTGAGGCTGACAGGGCAATTTTTGATGCTGCGGATGGATATGCAGAATACGACAAATGTGTTGATATTTCTACAAAAGCTTCTATTAAAGAAATGGTACTCCCAGGTCTTTTAGCTATTGCAGTACCGGTGGTTATAGGTTTTGTTGGTGGTGCTGAAATGCTTGGAGGACTATTGGCAGGTGTAACTTCTGCAGGTGTTTTAATGGCAATCTTCCAGTCGAATGCCGGAGGTGCATGGGATAATGCCAAGAAAATGATCGAAGCTGACGGCCGCAAAGGTACAGATGCACATAAAGCTGCAGTAGTAGGAGATACGGTAGGAGATCCATTCAAGGATACTTCAGGACCCTCACTTAACATTCTTTTGAAACTGATGTCTGTAGTGGCACTGGTAATCGCGCCGAGTATAGCCATGTCCTCAGATTCTGTTTCTTCTTATAACATGGAGAAAATGGATGGTGAAAAGATGGAACAAAGGATGCAGAAGGAAGTGAAAGTGAGCATGGAAGAGAATGAAGATGGTATGGTTACTGCCATGGTAGTTACAACAATTACCAAAGATGGAGAAGAAAGTGTAGATGAAAAGACATTTACAGGCACAATGGAAGAAGTGGAAGCTCAGATAGAAGCCATGAATAAGGAAAATGATGGGACAATGGTCAAGATGAAAAAGAGAGTTGAAAAAGAAGTAGAAGAGAATTAGACTTTACTTTTATCTCATAAAAAAGGCCGCTGAATTTCAGCGGCCTTTTTATTATTAAATAAATTATAATCTAGAATAAACCGTGGATCTCTCCATCAATTTTTGTGATGACCTCTCCCAGGTGTTCTGGTTCATCCACAAAATCCAAATGATCCACATCGATCACCAGAAGATTTCCTTTTTCGTATCCGTGAACCCATGCTTCGTAGCGTTCGTTTAACCGACTTAAGTAGTCAATAGAAATTGTGTTTTCGTAATCCCTGCCTCTTTTGTGTATCTGATTGACGAGGTTGGGAATGGAACTGCGAAGGTAGATCAGCAAGTCGGGTGGCTGTACCAAACTTTCCATAAGTTCAAATAAGCTGGTATAGTTAGTAAAATCCCTGTTTGTCATCAGGCCCATGGCGTGAAGATTGGGAGCGAAAATATGAGCATCTTCGTAGATGGTCCTGTCCTGAATTACATTCTTTCCGCTTTCGCGAATCTTCAGGATCTGACGGTATCGGCTGTTTAGAAAATAGATCTGGAGGTTAAAACTCCACCGTTCCATCTGGGTGTAAAAATCGTCGAGATACGGATTGTCCACCACATCCTCGAAATGCGCTTCCCATTTGTAATGTTTTGAAAGTAATTCGGTCAGGGTTGTTTTTCCTGCCCCGATATTTCCGGCAACGGCAATGTGCATAGGATCCTGGTATTTGGCTTTTGATGTGTTTTTGAAAGGATAGCAATATACAAAGTATCTTGGCTATCAAAAAAAATAGTGGACGAAATACAAAATAGAATTTGACATCCAAAAATTTTTATTTCAATGCCAAATATGTACTTTTGTGCCCACTAACGAAGAGGACGGATTTGACTGATTGCAACCTCTCTAAAAATGCTAAAGCAGTTTCTGCCGAATTTCGCGCATTGTAAACTTCTCCCTGGCATTTTATCGAATCCTTTCTCAAAAGTTAAGAAAACGGTATGCCATATTTATTTACTTCAGAAAGTGTAAGTGAGGGTCACCCCGATAAGATCGCAGATCAGATCAGTGATGCTTTGCTGGATAATTTCCTGGCGTTCGACCCAGAGAGCAAGGTGGCTTGCGAAACTCTGGTCACTACCGGGCAAGTAGTTCTCGCCGGAGAAGTGAAAAGCCATACCTATGTAGACTTGCAACAGATCACAAGGGATGTGATCAACGGAATAGGCTATACCGAGGGTGCTTATCAGTTTAGCGGGGATTCCTGTGGTATTATCTCGTTGATCCACGAACAGTCTAAAGAGATCAACCAGGGAGTAGATCGAGGAACCAAAGAGGAACAAGGCGCTGGAGATCAGGGGATGATGTTCGGGTACGCTACCAAAGAAACTGAGAATTATATGCCGCTGGCCCTTGATATTTCCCATAAGATTCTTCAGGAATTGGCAGCGCTACGGAAAGAAAATGACGAAATCACCTATTTGCGTCCCGATGCCAAGGCACAGGTGACCATTGAATACTCAGACGATAACACGCCGCTGAGAATTGAGACTATCGTTATTTCGACACAACATGATCCCTTTGATGAGGACGATCAGAAAATGCTAAAGACCATCAAAAGCGATCTGCTGTCTATTTTGATTCCGAGAGTGAAAAACAGGTTACCCGAAAAGACCAGAACGCTATTCACTGACGATATCAAGTATCATATAAATCCGACCGGAAAATTCGTCATAGGTGGTCCTCACGGAGATACCGGTTTAACAGGAAGGAAGATCATTGTTGACACCTATGGGGGCAAAGGGGCACACGGTGGAGGTGCTTTTAGCGGTAAAGATCCGAGTAAGGTAGACCGAAGTGCAGCCTATGCCGCTCGCCATGCAGCTAAAAATCTGGTAGCCGCCGGCGTTGCAGATGAAATTCTTGTTCAGATTAGTTATGCCATTGGGGTGGTACAACCCACTTCAATATTTGTGGATACCTACGGTACCACTAAAGTGAAGATGACCGATGGGGAAATCGCTAAAATCGTTGCTAAATTGTTCGATTTCAGGCCTTTTGCTATCGAAGAACGCCTCAAATTGAGAAATCCCATATACCTTGAAACAGCAGCCTATGGCCATATGGGGAAAGAACCTGAGATGGTTACGAAAGTATTCGAATCCCCTTATAACGGGCGTATCAAACGAGAAGTAGAGTTGTTTACCTGGGAGAAACTAGACAGGGTTAAGCAGGTACAGGAAGCTTTTAACATATAAATTTAGTAGGATAATTAGGAATTTTTAAAATTCCCTTCCTATATTTACCAATTCAAAGTTCAAACTCTTATTGAATAGTTATCAAGAAAGGTGGAGGGACTAGACCCTTTGAAGCCTTAGCAACCCTTTGTGTCAGAAACAAAGAAGGTGCTACATTCTATCACGTCATATACGCGACAGATAACACAGACCTATTACCATCGGTAATTTTTCTTTCTTTTTAACTTTTTTGATTTGTACCTCAGCTAACGACAGCTGTGGTGTGGTTTGGCTTTTTTATTTCATGTTTAACAAATAAAAAAACTAAAATCATGAGCGATCAGAAATTTTCGACCAAAGCATTACATGCAGGTCACGACACCAAAGTGCACGGGGGCACCAGAGCCATCCCGATTTATCAGAGTACAGCCTATGTGTTTGACAATTCGGACCACGCGGCCAATTTGTTTTCCCTTGCGGAATTCGGGAATATCTATACCCGGATCAACAATCCAACGAACGATATCCTGGAGCAACGCCTGGCTGCTCTTGAAGGGGTATCGCATCAGTAGTAACGGCTTCCGGAACAGGAGCGATCAACACTGCCCTCCTGGTATTACTCAAAGCCGGAGACCATATAGTGGCTTCCAACAGCCTTTACGGAGGCACATACAACTTGTTGAGTGTTACCTTGCCCAGGCTGGGGATCAAAACTACCTTTGTGGATCCTTCAGATCCTTCAAATTTTGGAAAAGCAGTGAAGGAAAATACGAGGGCGATTTTTGTGGAATCGCTGGGGAACCCAAAACTGGATGTGCTCGATCTGAAAGCCATTTCCGCTGAGGCTAAAAAAGCGAGGATCCCATTTATAGTAGACAATACCGTTGCGACTCCGGCCCTATTAAATCCAATTGAACACGGAGCTAATATTGTGATCCATTCCTTGACGAAGTACATCAATGGCAATGGAACTGCCTTAGGGGGAGCCATTATTGACGCCGGTACCTTCGACTGGTCTAGCGGGAAGTTTCCGGAATTTACTGAACCTTCTCCCGGCTACCACGGTCTGGTATACCACGATGCCCTTGGGCCTGCTGCCTTTATTGCCAAAGTTCGTATTGAAGGACTGCGCGATCACGGGGCTTGTCTGAGTCCGTTTAACGCCTTCCAGATTATTCAGGGTCTTGAAACCCTTGAAGTAAGAATTAAAAAACACAGCGAAAATGCCCTGGCCCTGGCCAAGTGGTTAGAAGGCAGAAAAGAAGTGACCTGGGTAAATTATCCCGGATTGAAAAGTAGTGAGTACTACCCGCTTGCCGAGGCTTATCTGCCTAAGGGACAAAGTGGCATAGTTACATTCGGAGTAAAAGGCGGTTATGAATCAGCTAAGAAAATTGCCGATACAACCGAGGTATTTTCTCTTTTGGCGAATATCGGCGATACAAAGTCACTCATCATCCATCCGGCAAGTACAACACATCAGCAATTAGATGATGAGGCACAGCTTACTACCGGGGTGACCAAGGACCTTATCAGACTGTCTGTTGGCCTTGAGGATCTGGCAGATTTAACAACTGACCTTGAAAGCGCATTTGCAAAAATTGGCAAGTCGGTATTGGCTTAAAGCTCAGTAAATTAATACTGCAATGGAATGTAAAAGGAGAATTTAAGTTCGAGAAATGAAGGTTACAGCAGGATTAAAGCAATTGAGTATTCCTGGGTATACCACCTTGAGTGGTGTTACTCAGGATATTCAGCTTTCCTATCAGTTATTTGGACAACCCTTGCATTCTGCACCCATCGTTTTGGTAAATCACGCCCTTACGGGAAATTCAAATGTCTGTGGACCTGAGGGATGGTGGACGGATTTGGTGGGCGAACAGAAATGTATCGATACGGATAAGTATACAGTGCTTTGCTTTAATATTCCCGGGAACGGTTATGATGGCTTTGTGATTGAGAATTACAGGGATTTTGTGGCCGGGGATATTGCCAGAATTTTCCTGAACGGACTCCAATTACTGGAGATCAAAAAAGTGTATGCGATCATAGGCGGATCTTTGGGAGGAGGCATAGCCTGGGAAATGGCAGCTCTAGATCCGGAAATAACATCGCATCTTATTCCTGTGGCATCAGATTGGAAGTCCACTGATTGGCTGATAGCCAATTGTCAGATTCAGGAACAGTTCCTGGTCAATTCAAAAAATCCGGTACACGACGCCCGAATGCATGCCATGCTCTGCTACCGAACACCGGAATCGTTTAAAGAACGCTTTGCGAGGAGTACCAACGAAGAACTCAATGTTTTTAATGTGGAGAGCTGGTTGCTGCATCACGGAAGGAAATTACAGGAGCGTTTTCAATTATCGGCCTACAAACTTACCAATCAACTCTTAAAGACCATAGATATCACCCGCAGCGGTGATGAAGCCTTTAGGAACCTACGTCAAAGCAAGACGAATATCCATATCATCGGGGTTGATTCTGACCTGTTTTTTTCAGCCAATGAGGACAAGGATACTTACAAACAAATGGCCCAGGCCAGAAGCAATGTAACCTACGGGGAAATAAAATCCCTCCACGGACATGATGCCTTTCTTATTGAATTTGAGCAAATGGTTCAACTCCTCGAGCCTATATTTAATCAGAACCAGCGCTCCCGTCACTATAAGGTATTGAAATTTGGAGGAAATTCTCTGGCCAATGGCGAAGGGATAGAACGGGTTCTCGAAATTGTTGTATCTGAAGTTAATGCGGGAGAAAAGATTGCGGTGGTGGTATCGGCCCGTGAATTGGCCACGGACCAATTGGTCAATATTCTGGAACTTGCCGCCAAAGGCGAGGATTACAAAAAGGAATTTGAAAAATTCGAAAGCTATCAAAGGCACAGTTTTAAAAACGTAGACTTATCAGATCAATTCAGGGAATTGGTGCAGCTACTGGAAGGAGTAACCCTGCTAGGCGACTACAGTTCAAAAATCAAGGATCAGGTTTTGGCTATTGGAGAGCTCATTTCTACAAAGTTGATCGCAAAGTTGCTGATTGGAAAAGGGATAGAGGCGAAATGGATAGATTCCAGAAAGTTGATCATTACCGATGATAACTTCGGAAATGCGAATGTCTACGATGAGGTGTCGAGAGCTAGGGTTTTGGAGCTTTTCCAGTCCCTGAAGGCTGGCGTCACACCTGTAATACCAGGGTTTATCGGATCTACAAAAAAGGGAGAGACAACAACCCTGGGCAGGAACGGGAGTAATTATACCGCTGCACTTTTGGCAAATTTTCTCGATGCCGAAGAACTACATAATTATACCCATGTTGACGGGATCTATACCGCAGATCCCAAATGGGTACCCGAAGCCAGGCGGATTGATAAATTGTCCTATGCCGAGGCCAATGAACTGGCCAATTTTGGCGCAACTATTCTCCACGCAAAGACGATCATTCCCTTGCTTGAGAAAAACATTCCGCTCAGAATCCTAAACACCTTTAACCGGGAGAATAAAGGTACCTTGATAAGTGCGTATTCGGAAGGGGATGGTATTCGTTCGCTGTCTGTACTAGATCATGAGGCCTTGATCAATCTGGAGGGCAGGGGGTTGTTGGGTAAAGCAGGAGTAGATGCACGGATTTTTCGAGCCTTGGGAAGGAGTAATATCAGTGTTAGTATTATTTCCCAGGGTTCGTCCGAACGGGGGATAGGACTTTTAGTAAATGCCTCAGATGCGAATAATGCCCGCAGAGCTTTAAAAGAAGAGTTCGAGTCTGACTTTGAATCGAAAGATATTCACACGATTAGTATAATAGATGACGTTTCTGTGATTTCTATTATAGGACAGGACCTTAGTACTTTCCACAAACCGTACAATGCCTTGATTAAAAATCAAGTCATCCCGCTCTTGTTTAATAATACAGTAACTGGAAAGAACATTAGCCTTGTGGTAAAAAGAGAAGATCTACACAAGGCGCTGAACGTGATGCATGGGCAGATCTTTGGGATGAGTAAGCGAATTAATCTGGCTGTCTTTGGTCACGGTAATGTTGGAGCAACACTTCTTGATCAGATCCTCAACGCCAGTGCTTCTATTGAAAAAAGGAAAGGCATTCAACTAAGAGTCTTTGCCCTTGGTAACTCTAAGACCGTTTTACTCAACAAAGATGGTATCAGCAACGACTGGAAAAAGGACATAGATGAAGAAGGTAAATCGTATTCAATTTCTGAGGTTTTTGATTTTGCCAGAGAACATCATTTGGAAAACCTCATTGCTGTAGACAACACGGCAAGTGAAGATTTTGTAGCGCATTACTTTGATTTTGTCGAAAATGGTTTCGACCTGGTCTCATCCAACAAAATTGCGAATACCCTTGGATATGACTATTACCACCTCTTACGGGAAGAGTTGGGACGATTTCAGAAACAGTATTTGTACGAGACCAATGTAGGTGCGGGTCTTCCCCTTATTGATACCATTAAACTCCTACACTTATCGGGGGAAAATATTACCAGGATAAAAGGCGTCTTTTCCGGATCCTTGAGTTACATCTTTAATACGTATTCAGAGAAAAATGTCCCATTTTCAGAAGTAGTCCTCGAAGCGATGAGCCTGGGTTACACTGAACCCGATCCGCGAGAGGACTTATCTGGTATGGATGTGGGCCGAAAACTGCTGATCCTTGCACGTGAACTGCAGCTGCGTAATGAGATTAAAGACGTAAATGTGGAAAATCTGATTCCGGAAGAATTACAAAGCTTGAGCGAGGAGGAATTTGCAACCCAAATTGCAAAATTGAATCCGCTGATGGAAAAGAAAAAGAAGGATTTGGGACAAGGACAGGTTCTGCGCTATGTGGGAGATCTTTATGGAGATTTGCAGAGAGATAAAGGGATTCTTGAAGTGAAATTAATTTCGGTCTCTGAAGAGAGCAGCCTGGGGCAGGTAAAGGGTTCAGATTCCATCATTGAAATCTATACAGAGTCCTATGGAAAACACCCATTGGTAATACAGGGCGCAGGAGCAGGAGCCGCAGTAACCGCGAGGGGGGTATTGGGAGATATTCTCAGGATCGCGGAAAAAATATAATCCAAGTAAGCAGCCCATGAAAAAAGATGAGAACCAATTTGAGACAGATGCCATTAGGATACAGATGGAACGATCTTCGTTTTTGGAACACTCTTCTCCAATTTACATGACTTCGAGTTTCGTATTTGAGGATGCCGAGGATATGCGGGCTTCCTTTGCCGAGGAAAAAGACAGAACAATTTACTCGAGGTACGCTAACCCCAATAGTTCTGAGCTGATCGATAAAGTATGTGCCATGGAAGGAGCTGAGGCTGGTTTTGCCTTTGCTTCTGGAATGGCGGCCGTATTTTCAACCTTTGCTGCCCTTTTGGAAAGTGGTGCTCACATCCTTTCTGCACGCAGGATTTTTGGCTCAACACATTCCCTTTTCACGGGAGTTTTTCCTAAATGGAAGATTTCGCATACGTATTTTGAGTTGGAAGATCTCGATACTCTTGAGGAGCTGATAACTCCGGCGACCAGAGTCATTTACGCAGAATCTCCGACTAATCCCGGTGTGGATCTTGTGGATCTGGGTCGACTAGGAGATTTCGCGAAAAAACACAATTTGCTTTTTATTGTAGATAATTGTTTTGCTACCCCATATTTGCAACAACCCTTAAAATTTGGGGCAGACCTCGTTATTCATTCGGGCACAAAGCTCATGGACGGGCAGGGAAGGGTATTGGCAGGGATAACTGTTGGACGTGCTGACCTGATTGACAAGATTTATCGTTTTGCACGGATCTCCGGTCCTGCTTTGTCGCCTTTTAATGCCTGGCTGCTTTCACGCAGTCTCGAAACCCTCGCCATTAGGATTGACAGACATTGTAGTAATGCACTTAAACTGGCAGAGTATCTTGAGAAGCAAAAGCAAGTGAACTGGGTAAAATACCCCTTTCTTCCATCTCATCCTCAATTTAACCTTGCCAGGAAACAGATGAAGGCAGGAGGTTGCGTAGTAGCCTTTGAGATAAGTGGTGGTGCAGAGGCGGGAAAAAAGTTCTTTGACGCTATAGAATTGCTCTCCCTTTCAGCCAATTTAGGGGATTCGCGTAGCATTGTAACCCATCCTGCTTCTACGACGCACAGTAAACTATCCGAGGAGGAACGGCAGGCGAGTGGTATCAGTCCCGGCCTTGTGAGGATCTCAGTAGGCCTGGAACACATTGATGACATTATCAGGGATATCTCCCGAGCTTTGGATAAATCCTGCTGAGGTTGGATTCGGCACTTTTCGCTATCTTAGCTTTATGCTTTCCAAAAAGACCAAGTACGGCTTAAAAGCCCTGACTTTCCTGGCAAAACAAGACAAAAAGGATCCTATCCCAATTGCGGAAATTGCTGATCGGGAAAATATTTCCCAAAAATTCCTGGAGAGCATTTTACTTTCCCTGAGGCGAACCGGTTATCTCGGATCAAAAAAAGGAAAAGGAGGTGGGTACTATCTCATCAAAGACCCCTCTGAAATCCCTATGACTACCGTGATGCGGGTTTTGGAAGGTCCTATTGCCATGGTGTCCTGTGTCAGTCTTAATTTCTATGAAAAATGTGAGGATTGCCCGGATGAACAAAGCTGCTCCGTACATAAACTGATGCTAAAAGTCAGGGATAGTGCCCTTGAAGTCTATCGGCATACCACCCTTGCCGATCTTTTGTCCTAAAGATACCTGACAGAATTCTCCATCTTACTGTAATATTTTTAATTATTTAGTCTGGTTTTTATTAATCTAGTAAAATTGTAGGGTAAATAGAATATTTATTAGGATTGATGGTTATTAGATAAGATAGAAAATGTACTTTTGGTTATCCTATTAAAACAATGGGCTAAGTATCAAATCCTACTGAACCTAAATTTTCATGATTTTTACGGAAAAACATCTGGAACATCTCAATGCTCAATTCAGAGGTATTCCAACTGAAGAAATAATTGCCTGGGCCCTGGAATATGCGAGAAGACCAATACTTACTACAAACTTCGGACCTTATTCGTCTACACTCCTCCATGCCGTTACGGAGGTTAAAAGTGATGTACCGGTAATCTGGTGTGATACGGGCTACAATACAGTGGCCACATACAAGCACGCCGAAAAGGTGATGAAGCGGTTAGAACTCGATATGAGAATCTACGTGCCCAAACAAACCCGTGCCAGGCGAGACGTATTAATGGGCGAACCCTCAGTTGATGATCCCAAACACGCCGACTTTGCTGAGCAGGTGAAATTAGAACCCTTCCGACGTGCGATGAAAGAGCATCAGCCCGATGTATGGTTTGCCAATATCCGTAAAGGTCAGACGCAGTATCGCGATACCCTGGATATACTGAGCATTAGCAAGGAAGGAATTTTAAAGGTGAGTCCTTTTTATCACTATTCTGAAATGCAACTAAGGATTTATCTGAAACAGTTTCAGCTCCCTAATGAAATGGATTATTTTGATCCTACCAAGGTTTTACAACATCGGGAGTGCGGTATTCATCTCTCGTAATTACCGCACTTTTCCCCACTGAATAGGTTTAAAAAGTGGACAATTTCCTTGTATTTCACTGCAGAGTGACCTTTCTTTGTTACAGTTCATTAACTCACTGAAAATAAGTTATCAAGAAAGGTGGAGGGACTAGACCCGCTGAAACCTTAGCAACCCTTTAGACTGTAAAGAAGGTGCTACATTCTATCACGCTGTATGCGGGACAGATAACAAACGCTTAGGGCATAGCCCTTTTCCTTCCTCTTGATAGATATTCGATTTTCGGTTGTAAGACCGTAGATCTAAGGTGTATTACGATAACATTTATGGCTTTAATCGAAGACATAGTACAAGAACGTATCCTCATATTAGATGGGGCGATGGGGACCATGCTGCAACAGTATCAATTTACAGAAGCAGATTTTAGGGCCGATCGTTTTAGGGAATGGCCGCATCCCTTGCAGGGCAACAACGATCTACTTTCTCTTACCCAGCCAAAGGCTATTGCGGAAATCCATAGAAAATACTTTGCTGCCGGAGCTGATATTGTTGAAACAAATACATTTTCATCAACTTCAGTGGCCATGGCAGACTACCACATGCAGGACCTGGTCTATGAAATGAATTTTGAATCGGCTCGTATTGCAAAAGAGGTTGCTATTGAATTTACTGAGAAAGAACCACAAAAGCCAAGGTTTGTGGCCGGTAGCATAGGTCCTACCAACAAAACAGCCAGCATGTCACCTGATGTTAATGATCCCGGCTTTCGGGCGATCTCCTTTGATGCCCTGAGACAGTCCTATCATGAACAAGCTGCGGCTTTGCTAGACGGAGGTGTGGATGTGCTTCTCGTTGAAACGATTTTTGATACCCTGAATGCGAAAGCGGCTTTGTTTGCCATTGAAGAACTTAAGGAAGAACGCGGTATCAACATACCGGTGATGATCAGTGGTACCATCACTGATGCCTCAGGACGGACCTTATCCGGACAGACTGCAGAATCCTTCTTAATTTCTATTTCTCATATTCCCTTCCTGTCTGTTGGCTTTAACTGTGCCTTAGGCGCCAGTCAGTTGGTTCCACATCTTCAGGTCCTGGCCGCGAAGACTTCCTTCGCTGTATCAGCCCATCCCAATGCAGGTCTGCCCAATGCTTTTGGGGAATACGATCAGAGTCCAGAGGAAATGGCTGTCCAAATAAGGGAGTATCTAGATAAAAACCTGATCAACATCGTAGGGGGCTGTTGTGGCACAACACCTGATCATATTAGGGCAATCGCTGTGGTAGCCAGGGAATACGAACCGAGAAAATGTCTGCTGGCGGTATGAAAGATCATCAGTTACATAAGCTGCAAGGCCAGTCTTCAATCCAAACTTCAGCAGAGGTAGGGGAGGAATGCAGGCCGTTAAAACTTTCCGGACTGGAGCCATTAGTAATTACCCACGAAAGCAATTTTGTCAATGTGGGGGAACGTACAAATGTGGCAGGTTCCAGGAAATTCCTCCGTCTGATAAAAGAGGAAAATTTTGAGGAAGCTGTTGAAATTGCAAGACATCAGGTGGAAGGCGGGGCCCAGATCATCGATGTGAATATGGATGACGGACTCATTGACGGGAAGGAAGCAATGGTGAAGTTTCTAAATCTGATTTTGGCAGAGCCCGATATTGCCAGGGTACCCATTATGATCGACAGTTCAAAATGGGAAATCATTGAAGCCGGACTACAGGTAGTACAGGGAAAATGCGTGGTAAATTCCATCAGTCTGAAAGAAGGGGAAAAAGAATTTATACACCAGGCAAAATTGATAAGGCGTTACGGGGCTGCAGTAATCATTATGGCTTTTGATGAACAAGGCCAGGCCGACAGCTATGAAAGACGAATTGAGATCGCAAAAAGATCTTATAAGATTCTGGTTGATCAGCTGAAATTCCCTCCCGAAGACATCATTTTTGATCTTAATGTCTTTCCCGTAGCAACAGGAATGGAGGAGCATAAAAGCAATGCGGTGGACTTTATTGAGGCAACTCGCTGGGTGCGGAATAACCTGCCTCATTGTAGTGTGAGCGGAGGTGTCAGTAATGTATCTTTTAGTTTCAGAGGGAACAATACGGTGAGGGAAGCCATGCATTCGGTCTTTCTTTATCACGCTATCAAAGCGGGAATGAATATGGGTATTGTTAATCCTACCCTACTGGAAGTATATGATGATATTCCTCAGGACCTGCTTGAACATATTGAAGATGTGATCCTCAACAGAAAACCAGATGCTACGGAAAGGCTCTTAGATTTTGCAGAGAAGGTGGTAGGGAAAAAGCGCTTGAACAAAAAGGATTTGAGCTGGAGGGAGGATTCGCTTCAGGACAGGATCACGAGGGCTTTGGTCAAAGGAATAGACGAATTTATCATTGAAGATGTTGAAGAGGCTAGGAAAAGCTCAGAAAAGCCTATCGAAGTTATCGAGGGGCTTTTAATGACCGGGATGAACGTGGTTGGGGATCTCTTTGGGAGCGGGAAAATGTTCCTGCCTCAGGTAGTAAAGTCGGCCAGAGTCATGAAAAAGGCAGTAGCCTACCTTACGCCCTTTATTGAGGCATCTCAGGAAGAATCTACCCGCGGATCTGCGGGGAAAATACTTATGGCAACGGTCAAGGGAGATGTACATGACATCGGGAAGAATATCGTTAGCGTAGTCCTCGCCTGTAACAATTACGAGATTATTGACCTGGGAGTTATGGTTCCGCCCGAAAAGATCATCCAAAAAGCCAAAGAACATCAGGTAGATATTATCGGTTTAAGCGGATTAATAACTCCTTCTTTGGATGAAATGGTCTTTCTGGCAAAAGAAATGGAGCTACAGAATTTCAAGATCCCCTTACTCATAGGAGGGGCTACCACGAGTAAGGCCCATACGGCGGTCAAGATTGATCCTCAATACAGGGCAGCAGTGGTACATGTCAACGATGCATCCAGAGCGGTTACGGTCGTAGGCGATCTCTTGCAGAAAGACCACTCAGAAGGATATAAAAACGAGTTGAAATTGACTTATGCCAGTTTTAGGGATAATTTTTTGGGCAGAGGCAGGAAAAAGACTTATCTCAGTTTAGAAGAAGCACGGAGGAATAAATTGGTGCTGTCCTGGAATGGATCTGAGATTAGAAAACCTAAAGAGCCGGGGATTCACCTGCTGAAGGAGTTAGATCTCAATCTTCTTAGGCCTTATATCGACTGGACGCCGTTTTTCAGAAGCTGGGATCTTCATGGAAAATATCCGGCCATCCTTAAAGATGAGGTAGTTGGCGAACAGGCCACCAGCCTGTTTGAAGATGCTAAGCATATGTTGAATACCATCATTGAAAAGAAACTCTTGACAGCGAAGGCAGTTTTTGGCCTGTTTCCGGCAAATGCTATTGATAAAGACGATATTGAGGTTCAGCTAAAAGAAAGGAAAGAATCATATGTCTTTAGGACATTGAGACAGCAACTAAAGAAAAAGCAGGGGGTACCCTATCTCGCCCTGGCCGATTATATTGCCCCTAAGTCGTCAGGAATTAAGGATTTTATAGGTTGTTTTTGTGTTACTGCAGGATTTGGTTCGGAAGAACTTGCAAGGCAGTACGAAGATTCCCTCGATGATTACAATGCCATCATGGTAAAGGCTTTGGCTGATCGATTAGCAGAGGCATTCGCAGAGTATCTGCACAGGGAAGTCAGAATTCATTACTGGGGCTACGCCGGGCGAGAATTACTCACCAACGAAGAACTGATTCGTGAGGAATATAAAGGCATCAGACCCGCCCCAGGATATCCTGCATGTCCAGATCACCTGGAGAAGAAAACCATCTGGGAAATTTTAAAGGTAGAGGAAAACATCGGAGTGAAATTAACTGAAAGCCTTGCAATGTGGCCCTCAGCAAGCGTGAGTGGATACTATTTTGCCCATCCTGACGCCAGGTATTTTGGCGTGGGTAAAATAACACAGGATCAATTATCAGACTACGCTGAACGAAAAGGAATTTCTTTGGAGGATGCAAGGAAGTGGTTGTCGCCAAACCTGGTGAATGAATAAATGTACAGAGAATGAAAGTAACCGAACACATAAAAAGAGCTAAGGGTAATACCCTGTTTTCATTTGAGATCATTCCGCCTGTCAAGGGCAGAAGTATTCAGGAGCTCTATGACAATATTGACCCACTGATGGAGTTCAAGCCTCCCTTTATCGACGTCACCACCTCCAGAGAAGAATACGTTTACATAGACCGGGATGGTTTATTCGATAAAAAACTAACCAGGATGCGTCCGGGAACTGTCGGTATTTGTGCCTCCATAAAACACAAATACGACGTGGATACCATTCCTCATGTACTCTGCGGAGGATTTACTCGCGAAGAAACAGAATACCTGCTGGTAGACTGTCATTATCTTGGGATAGATAATGTAATGGCTTTACGCGGAGATGCTTTAAAAGAAGAACAGTATTTTGAGCCCACAAAGGGAGGACATCAATACGCTTCAGACCTGGTTGTCCAGATCAAAAATCTCAATAAGGGGCAGTACCTCCACGAAGTGATTGAAACAGATAATTGTTCTGATTTTTGTATCGGGGTTGCAGGATATCCTGAAAAACACATGGAGGCCCCCTCGATGAAAACCGACCTGAAATGGCTGAAAAAAAAGGTTGACCTCGGAGCAGAGTACATCGTAACGCAAATGTTTTTTGACAATCAAAAGTATTTCGACTTTGTAAAGGCGGCGCGTGAAGCAGGAATAAATGTGCCGATTATTCCCGGAATCAAGCCCATAGCAATAAAGCGGCATCTGCAACTGCTGCCCCAGGTTTTCCGTATCGATCTGCCACAAGAACTAATCGAAGAAGTGGAGAAATGCAGCTCTAATAAGGAGGTGAGAAAGGTGGGTATAGAATGGACCATTTATCAGTCAAAAGAACTCAAGAAAGCCGGGGCGCCCGTATTACACTATTATTCTATGGGGAAGAGTGACAATATCAGGGAGATTGCCAAAGCAATATTTTGATTTTGGTCTGATACATTCGAAAAATACCCAGCCTAATTATTCCTATTTTTATCCCCCATGAAAACCTTGAGTTTATTATTCTGCCTACTATGCGCCTCGATATGCCTTGCACAGAAGGAAAAGGACCCCGTTCACTGGAATATGGATGTTACTCCGTTTTACGGTTCTATTCTCTTGCATAATACCGATATCTCCCATTTGATAAGGGAACATCCGTCAGGGGTGATCCTGGGTTTCAACAAGCAGACTTTTGGTTATGAAGGTTGGGAAGCTCCTTTCAATTTCCCTGACACCGGATTTTCCGTGGTATACCAGGACATGAATAATAGCACGCTGGGGCATAATTTGGGTGTTTACCTGCACTATAATTTCTACCTGTTGCGACGTAATCTGCAATTCAGGATAGGGCAGGGGATTGCTTACAATACCAATCCCTACGATAAAGAGGAGAATTTCAGGAATAATGCCTATGGTTCTCATCTGATGAGTTCTACATTTTTGGTCTTTAATTATCACAGGCCCAGGATTTATAAAAACCTGGGGTTTAAGGCTGGAATATCTCTGATCCATTATTCCAATGCCAACGTAAAAGCTCCCAATACGTCCACAAATACTTTCGCCTTTAATGCCGGACTGACTTACAATCTCAGTGGAAATGGGGATACCGAGTTTATCGCGATAGAGAAAGCTGCTATTGATGAATCTGTCAGGATGAATCTGGTCTTCAGGACCGGAATCAATGAAAGTGACGTTATAAATACAGGGCAATATCCCTTTTATATCTTTTCGGCTTATGCCGATAAACGCCTGGGCAAACTAAGTGCTATTCAATTGGGAACAGACGTATTTTACTCTAATTTCCTCAAAGAATTGATCAGGTTTCAATCGGTCTCCTTCCCCGAACTCGAGGTAGATCCCACTACAGATTTTAAAAGAGTCGGGATATTTATAGGTCATGAATTGTTTATCCACAAGCTCAGTGTGATCACGCAACTGGGATATTATGTGTATTACCCTTTCGATTTCGAAGGTCGTGTCTACAACAGAGTAGGAGTGAAGCGATATTTTGGGGATAAGTGGTTTGCAGCCTTGAGTCTCAAATCACATGCCGCCAAGGCTGAGGCCGTTGAATTGGGAATAGGAATCAGATTATGAAAAAAGTCGAGTTATTTAAATACTACCTACTAAGTATTACCCTAATTTTTATGGGTTGCAGAGGAGAAAATGTGCCTGATTGTTTCCAGGGGGCCGGAGAACTTATCAGGGAAGAAGTTACCCTCGGTAATTTTGAAAGAATTATTGCCTTTGAAGGGGTACAACTCGTCGTGAGTTCGGGACCTCAACAACAAATTGTTATAGAAACAGGCGAGTCTTTAAGAAATGAGGTAAGCGCAATAGTGGAAGACAACATCCTGATTTTGCGAAACGCCAATAATTGCAACCTCTTTAGAGAATACGGGCTTACTACCATTTATGTAACCTCCCCTAATATCAATGAGATTCGAAGTAGTACGGGCTGGCCAATCCGTAGCGAAGGCGTACTGAATTTTCCGGATCTGACCCTCATTACCGAAAGCTTTAATAATCCGGAAACGGAAACAACAGATGGTTCATTCGATCTCACTGTAAATAGTCAGAATCTGCAGTTGGTAGCGAATGGAATTGCTTATTTTAAGCTCAGTGGCAGTGTAGAGCGACTTAACGCCACAATTGCGGCAGGAGATTCCAGAATTGAAGCTGAAACCCTGCTGGCACAGGAAGTGATTGTCAATCACAGAGGGAGTAACGATATGCTTGTTAATCCGCAACAACTCCTCAGCGGTGTAATCAGGGGAACAGGTGACATTGTGAGTTTTAACCGGCCAGATTCGGTTGCAGTATCTATTTTATATCGCGGGAAATTGATTTACCGAGACTAATATGAGCCTTTTATCAGATTTACTAAACTGGTTTTCCAGGCCGATGCCTGGGGCGAATAATCCAGACGTATCAATGCCGTTTCAGTTGCCATTTCAAGAATGGATAGATGATACAAAAGTGCCCGGATTAGCAATCACCGTATTGCATAGTGGCGAAAAAGTCTTTCAGAAGGGTTACGGGTGGGCCGATATCGAGGGACGAAAACCCGTAGACCCCCAAAAGACCATTTTTAGAATTGCCAGCGCCTCGAAACCCATCGCATCTATGGCCCTGGCAAAAATGGTGATGGCAGGACAGATCGATCTCGACAAATCTTTTTACAACTACGTTCCCTATTTTACCAAAAAGCAATCCGATTTTACTATACGGCAACTCGCAACGCATACGGCTGGTATTCGGGGATATAGAGGCAAGGAATATGCCCTGAACAAGCCTTATACCATCAAAGATAGTCTCGAATTATTTCAGGAAGATCCCTTGCTCTTTTCCCCGGGAACTGGATATCTATACAACAGTTTTGGTTGGGTGCTTATTTCTCTGGCTATGGAAGAGGTCAGCGGTGAGTCTTTTTCAGGTTATGTGCAAAAGGAAATACTCAATCCTCTGGGAATGAACAATACTCTGGTAGAGGTCCCCGGGGAGATGCCGGAAGGCAAGGCAGTACCTTATACAAGGTTTAACTCTGGATTTCGTCCGGCTGTGCCAGTAGATAATCGGTATAAGCTGGCAGGAGGTGGCTATCTTTCCACAACGGAGGACCTTGTAAAATTGGGCACTGCGGTTCTTGAGAATAGTTTGGTTTCGCCTGAGGTCATGAAGGAATTTCTCACTCCCCAAAAGATCAACGGCTATTCCACGCATTATGGTCTTGGATGGCAAGTGAGTGTGGACAAAAGCGGCAGGCCGTATATTGGACATGTCGGGAATGGTGTTGGCGGATACAGTAATTTCTTTGTTTATCCTGATGATGAGGTAGTCATTTCTCTGTTGATTAATTGCACTGATCCAAAGGTTCAACCCTTATTGGATGATCTCGTTCTTCCCCCGGTTTTAAATCAGCTCTCTCAGCGATAAACTCAATTATTTGGTAGACATTCTAGGGTTCGTTCTAATTCGTTACCTTTAATTCAGTAAAATAAATCTACTAAAACAGTTGACTGATAACCCTCTAACTCTTTTTTAGCTATGAAAAGGCGCGAATTTCTCAAAAATACAGCGGTAGCTTCATCCGTTTCCCTTCTTCCCTCAGCCGTTTGGCCCGCATCTCAAGATAAGATGTTGCGAACAGCTCATATTGGGGTAGGGGGAATGGGAGCCGAAGACCTTAAGTCAGTCTCTTCCCATAAGCAAGTTAAAGTAGTCGCTTTATGCGATGTGGATTCTAAAAACCTCGAAGCCGCTCTTCAAATGCATCCGGGTGCCAGGGGATTTTCTGATTATCGCCTGCTCTTTTCTCAGATGGCAAACGAGATTGATGCGGTTATAGTTTCAACCCCCGATCACACTCATGCACCGGCTTCAATGCTGGCGATGCAACTCGATAAACCTGTTTATTGTCAAAAACCTCTTGCTCATCACGTTTCGGAAGTAAGGGCGATGCGAAAGCTCGCAGAAGAAAAAGATCTCATTACCCAAATGGGAATACAGGTCCATTCCTTTTACGATTATAAACTGGCCACTCTGCTGATTCAGTCCGGAATTATCGGAAAAGTTTCTTGCGTGCGTGCGTGGTCTCCAAAAAACTGGGGCTATGACGGACCAATACCTAGCGGTTCAGATCCCATACCTGAACATTTGGATTGGAATCTGTGGTTAGGTACTTCGGCAAGCAGACCTTATAAAAATCAGGTGTATCATCCGGCAAATTGGCGAAAATTGGTCGATTTTGGATGTGGTACCCTCGGCGACATGGGAGTGCATATTTTTGATACTCCTTATAATGCCCTTGAACTCGATGTGCCTTTTACCGTTAAGAACAAATGTCGAAGGCCCAACGGATTTGGATATCCTGAATTGAATTCGGTTACCTACGAATTTCCCGGAACACCCTATACCACTGAAACCTTAAAATGGATTTGGTATGACGGGAAAGGCGCACCCCATAGCCACAAAGATCTCAAGCTCCCCAATAAAGATAAGTTACCCCTTCAGGGGGCTATGTTTATCGGGGAAAAGGGAAAATTACTTTTACCTCACTTTATGGAATTGCCGAGACACATTGTTGACGGACAATACAAAGAAATAGACGTAAGCCCCTTTGTGTCTTCAGGAGAGATTGGTGAACCAGTCCGCAATTATGCCCTGGAAGGAGATAAGCACTATCATCAGTTCGTGGACGCGTGTTTAGGCACAGATCAATGTACGGCTCCTTTTTCCTATTCTGCAAGACTAACAGAGACTATTCTGCTAGGTGTTATAGCGGGTCGGTTTCCCAATAAAAAACTACACTGGGACAGCGAAAAAGCAAGATTCAGGGAAGAGAAAGCCAACGCTTACCTGTCAGGTGAATACCGCGATTTTTGATTGGTTTCAACAAGATTTTATAATCATGGAGTAAAGTATGCTTATCTATGCCATTTCACACATATTGGGAAAAAGAAGGAATTAAATGGGAATTTTTCGGCCATGTCACTTCCGAGGAGATCGGGCAAGCTAATGCACTTTTTTTTAATGATCCCAGATCGGAAACTTCTAAATACCAGATCGTTCACACCCTTCGAACAAAAAGTGTTGAGTGGAAGCCTGTAAAAATGGTTGATATTACCTTCCAGGATGTGGCCGCTAGTCTATCAGGACTGCAGCTTAAAATAGCCTATATCGCCAATCAGGAAGAGATCAGGAAGAAGATTGAAAAATACATCGAAATGTCGCGTCATTTAAATTCTAATTGGCAGTTTCGGGGTTTTACCGATGAAATAGATGCCAGAAAATGGGTGAATTCCAATGCTACAGATTAAAGCGATAAGTAGCTTTTAAGAGAAAGGTATTATTTGCTTTTTGGTTTAGCAGCTGGTCTTCAATGATAGTCCCAAAATTGTTGTTCACATCCCCGCTCGCTGTAATACCCTGTGACCAGACCAGGAATATTTCCGAACCCGGAATATACTCCCATCGCAGAACGAGGTTAGAGCGAAACTGTACAAAGACAAAATCGGGGTCTGCAAAACTGTAGTCAATTGACCCGTCTCGATCTTCGTCCACTTCATAGCTGCCATTGTTGAGTTGTATCTGATCTCCATCATAAAGACTTATCCTATTGTCCAGATTAGATGCTGTTGAATTCACTACGTAATTAAAGTCGGAGAAATCTGCCTTAAATATAAAAGGTTGGGCATAGTATTGCAGGCTTAGATCAGGGTTGAGGTTGTAGTTAATTCTCAGGGTAGTGCTGAGGGTTTCCTGATCGATGGCGCCGAGAATATACCTGGGCTGTCCGTTAAAACTCTGTTCGCGGACGTATTGTGTCCGACTTGGATTTTGTGAATATTCTGTGTTGAGCGAAATACTCATGGCATTAATGGGTTGATAATTAAAACTCAACCGGTAGCGATAAAAAGAAAAATTATCCTGAGTGGCTTGTGAATTTACCGTCCCTGCAACAACGCTTAATTTTTTTCTCTGGTCTGTACCGACAAATAAATACCAAAAATTTTCTTCGTTATAGCGCCATCTGGGCCCACCCCTTAGGAAAGTATTGACAAAAATCCTGGGCTTATGAGCGGCCCCGAAATCTAGAAAGTAGTTGTTGGTAAAATTGACAAAACCAAAAATTTCATATTGAATTCTATTGTAATTTCCTTCAAAATCAAATGCTGTAGACATTTCCCCTCCAAAACTGGCCTGTCTGAACCAGGAGGTTGGTTTGTTAAATACCCTTCTCACATTGGCGTATTGCCTGAAATCATCAGCCTGTCGTAAAAACCCGATATCATTGAGTTCCAGCTCAGGGGATTTCCAGAATCCTCCTAAGTTATAACGCCAGTTACCTCCTCCACTTTTTCCTATCTCAATCCGCCCGCCGGTTCCGCTTAAGGAAGTTCTGGTGCTATCTACCTCCACATGGCCTGCGTCAGTACGCTGAAAAAGATGGGTAAGAGAGCGTTGAGTTTGCTCTATGGCATCCTCACTACCCAGTACCTTGCTAAAAGAAAAAACACCTTCAACATAATATGTTCTGTTTTTCCAGTTGTGTTTAAAGTCGAGTCCCCCGCTGTAGGCCGACTTATGTAAAAAGTCGAGATTTCCTTCCAGGTTTCTATTGGTTGCCGTGAAAATCCCGCCTATGTATGAATTGCGGTCATTAAAGTCTTTTTGTAATCTGCCAACCAGGTAGTTGGTCATGGGTTCTACAATTTCCTTGCGTTTCGTACCCAAAACCGGTAGGCCGTTGATGACATCTGGTCTGGCATCCAATTTAATTTCTCCGAATTCTTTGGCTGTAACACTTTCCAATAAACCAATTGACCATCCGTTTGCAGTTTTACCGCTGAATTTGGCAGCACCGAGGATGGTTGTAAAGTTGGGAATATCCTCGTATTCCCCCAGATTGGAATCAGCCGTTGTAAAACCTTGAGGTGTTCGCCCTATCCGCCTTGAGAAAAACAAATTATCAGGGCCTCCTCCAAGTCTGAAATCGAATACATTTTTATTCTCCACAAAAAAAGGTCTTCGCTCCTGGAAAAAGATCTCAAAACCATCAAGGGCAATGGCTCCGGGATCGGCATCTACCTGACCAAAATCCGGATTGATGGTCAGATCAAGGGTTAAATCATTAGTAATGCCAATTTTGGCGTCCAGTCCGCCCGCAAATTTCGAATCACTTCCATCCCGGAAAGGATTTCCTGGTTCTTTTTCGTAGGTATCTAACTGACTTAAGGAATAAGGCTGAATTTCCAATTGTTTTTGTGGTTTTAAACCGATCAGGCCGTGCAATTCACCGAATTCGCTCACCCAGCCCGGGGGGTTGGCCACTACTTCCTGCCACAAGGACCTTTCCTCATTGTTAAAGTAACGGCGTGTAGCCTGCAGGCCCCAAACCTGATCCTGTGCTTTACTGAATCGCAATTGGCTGAGGGGAATTCTGATCTCGGCCGTCCAGCTGTCATCATTGACCTTTGTACTGAGGTACCATATGGGATTCCAACTGCTGTCGAAGTTGTCGTTATTTGAAACAAATTCGTCGCTTTTCACTCCGGAAGATGATGCTGTAAAAGAAAATGCCGTACGATCGTCGTTGTAACTGTCGAGGTTAATCTCAATCCAGTCGCCGGGAAAAGTATCCCGTCGTCCTAACCGCCTCTCTATGGTCGACGGATCTTCCTGAAAACACTTAAAGCCTATGTAAAGGTTTTTGTCATCGTAGAGGATCTTCATCAGGGTTTGTTCTGTTGGAGGGGTGCCGGTATCGGGTCTGAATTCGATGAAATCCCCGGACCATTCTACAAGTTCCCAGGCTTTATCATTTAGGTCGCCATCTACTTTAGGAGCTGCAACCTCCCCGATAGATTTGGTGGTATAGATTCTCTTTTCTATGATGCTATCCCTTTCCTGGCCGTAGCAATGCACAAAGGCAATAGCCACTAGGCTGAGACTCAGCAGTAGATTACGCATGGGTTAGTTGTTGTGCTTAAAAGACGTCCTGAAAATGGGATTGTTACAATATCTTCTGAATTATTTAGGTGTTTGTAGAATCTTGAGATAAATATTGAACAAAAGCGAGGACTTATTCTAAGGAATCCAATTTCAGCAAATCCATACAGATCCTTAAATAATCAGTACATTTAAGTAGCAAATTACAATATATGGTTGACCAGTTACGCTTTTTCGACCTCTCTTCTGTCCTAAAGAAAAGTATCTTCTTATTGTTGCTTTTTGGCATTGTATGCCATCAAGAGAGCGTAGTTTTCGGTCAGGATAAAAAGGCAAAATCAGAAACTTATCAGATTCAACAGCAATGGTTGTCAACACTGGGGAAACAACCCGGATCGGCCATGCCATATAACCAGAGCAGCGGCTTAATGGTTGAAGAAACCCTGAATATAGGTACTGACGCTATAAATGCCGCAATAAAAGAACTGAATAGCCGTGACCGCTTTGTGCGATATGATTCCGTAGCTTATTTCCAGCTTTATCCGGGACAATTGTTTGCTCATGGCGTATACACTACCGAAAAAGGGCAGGTATTTCAGAGTGTTATTGGCTGGAAGCAGGATAATACCTGGAAAAAAGCTTTTGAGGCAATAGGGCCAAAGGGAAAAATATCGGAGGATAGTAAAACCGAAATCGGGCTGCTGCGCTCCTCCTGGGAATTGTATTCAAATCAGCACCGTCCTGATCTGATCGCCAAGAATGTATTTGCTGAGAACGGGCGATATTTTTACAAAGGGAAGGAGTACATTGGGGATGAAATTGCGATGGCTTACGGATACATGAAAAACGAATCGTATAGCATAGACCTCACTCCCAAAAAGGTAATTCAAGTGAATAACCAACTCGTTTACGAGATCGGGATTTATGATACAGGAGGCCAGGGACTTTACTTCCTGCTTTGGTCCAAAGTGGGGGAAGATTGGAAGTTGCTGCTCGACTTTAATTTCTAGCATCTAAGTCCATATGGGAATCAAAAAACCATCAGGATATTCAGCTACGCCTCTCTACAGGAAACTGGGCATTAAAAATGGGTTTTTAATCAGGATTGTGCACCCTCCATCCCGGTACGAGGATTTCTTCAGGGATTTCCCGGATAATGTTCACTTCGCAAAGGAAGAAGATGTGGATATTGATTTTATTCACCTTTTCGTCCTTGATTCTGAAAGGCTTGTGACAGAACTACCGGACTTAAGAGAACAGTTGAAGCAAAACGGGATGATTTGGATTTCATGGCCTAAAAAAGCTTCAAAGGTTGAAACTGATCTCGATGGCAACGCAGTTCGTAATATAGGCTTAAAACACGGACTTGTAGATATAAAAGTGTGTTCTGTAAATGAGGTCTGGTCCGGACTTAAATTTGTGATTCCTCTGAAGGACAGGAAATAAGTTGGATAGAAAAGAAATGAAAGCTTTTATATACAGAAAATACGGTCCACCTGATGTACTGCAACTTGAGGAGATCCCCAGACCAGTCCCAAGTTCCAGGGAGATACTGATAAAAGTGATAGCCACTTCAGTCAACAGGACAGACTGCGCCAATTTAAGGGCCAAACCAGCTATTATGCGCTTGTCCATGGGCCTGTTTAAACCAAAAAACCCAATTCTTGGAACGGAATTTTCAGGAGAAGTTATTGAAACAGGTGAACAGGTCACAGCCCATAAACCGGGGGACAAGGTCTTTGGGTTTGCTGATTTCGGACTAAGATCCCATGCTGAATACCTGCTCCTTCAGCCCTCTATCGCTTTTGACAAGGTGCCAAAGAGAATTAATATGCAACAAGCTGCAGGGTGTATTGAAGGAATGCATTACGCTTATAATATAATTAATAAGATTTCTCTTAATCCCGGAGACCAGGTGCTCGTAAATGGTGCAACAGGAGGAATAGGTACAGCAGCCTTACAACTATTGCATCATATGGGGATGAAAATTACAGCTGTATGCAATACAGATAATATTGAATTGGCCCTATCATTAGGGGCAATAGAGGTTATAGACTGGCAAAAGGAGGACTTTACACAATCGGATAAAACATATCACGCCGTATTAGACGTTGCAGGGAAAAGTACCTTTGGCCAATGCAGACATCTCATTAGACCCGGAGGTGCCTATATTTCGTCTGAGCTTGGACCCTGGAGTCAGAATGTAGGATATTCCCTTTTGACTGCAATTTTCAAAAGTGTTCCTTTTACCAAGGGCAGGAAGGTCAAATTTCCATACCCACCCAATATTATGACAAGTATCCGGCTATTGGTAGGTTTGATAGAAGAAGGACATTTCACGCCAGTTATTGACAGGATCTACCCCTTTGAACAAATTCCGGAGGCCTTCGGCTATGTGGAAAAAGGACATAAAACAGGGAATGTGATAATCTCACTTACATGAAGATCAATACCCTTTTCTTGTTTCTCGCGCTTCTGGCTGAAATCCTTGGAACAGTTGGCGGATTTGGTTCCTCAGTATTTTTTGTTCCCCTTGGGAATTTCTATTTCGATTTTAACAGTGTTCTTGGGCTAACTGCTATTTTTCACCTCTCCAGTAACCTGAGTAAGATCTTTTTATTTAAAAAGGGGCTTAACAGGTCGTTAATTCTTTATCTCGGAATCCCATCAGTTTTATTTGTCGTGTTTGGCGGGATACTTTCTAATTTTTTAAAGACCTCCCTTCTTGAATTGCTACTGGGTATTTTTCTGATAGGTCTTAGTTTACTTTTTCTGATCAAAAGAGAATTGATCATTGCCCCAACCAAAGAGAATTCTATTCTTGGAGGTGCTATTTCCGGTTTCTCTGCCGGTCTGCTGGGAACAGGCGGGGCCATCAGGGGTCTTACTATGGCGGCCTTCAATATGGAGAAAAGCGTTTTTATTGCTACCTCAGCCTTCATCGATTTTATGATCGATTTTACCAGAACCCTGGTCTATTACAATAACGGTTATATCCATAACCACGACCTCAAATATGTACCCTTTTTACTCCTCATAGGAATTCTGGGAACGTACATTGGAAAAAAATACTGGTGTATATTCCACAAAGCAAGTTCAAACGATTATCGCTGATCCTTATCCTTCTTATAGGAATGATCACCTGTGCCCGACTTCTATCATAAAAATCGAATTTAACATGAAGGGTATAAATTAATTGTGCTGGAAATTGAAGAATTGAAAAGTATTCAATAAGGACAATCCCAATAAGGAAAGTGTCTTTGCTTTAAAATACGTGTTAAAATATCACGGGAACAGGAGTTTGGTCATTGAATAACTCTATTAAATGAGTACTAGTCTTAGGCGAAGAGTGAAGTTTAAACTTATTTCCCAAAGCATATTATTCCTCTGTCCGACCTTTTTTCCTATTTTAAGGAAAATTTTCCGTGCATGAATTCAGACTTGAATGTTTGTCCTGGAAGAGTATTATTTTCAATACTGCGGAAATTCTACTTTCTCCTGGTTTCTTTATTTGTATTATCAGCTTGTAAAACAGAGGAAAAGAAACCCATAACTAATGATAACGAGCCTGCGGGAATTATTGCTTTTAACACCAATCGAGACGGAAACAAGGAGATTTATCTGATGAATGCAGAGGGTAAAAACCTCAGGAATATTACTGATCATCCGGCTATGGAATACGGCCCTTCATGGTTTCCTGACGGGAATAAAATCATTGCATATTCCAACAGAGTCGGCAATCCGGAACTTTATTATTTTGACCTGAAAAAGGACACCTTTATTCGTATAACCGAGCATCCTGCCGATGATGTCCTTCCAATGGTCTCGCCCGACGGCACACAAATCGTATTTATGAGTAATCGCAATGGGGAAAGTCGGTCTGTCTACAAAATGAAATCAGACGGATCTGAAATTAAAGCGTTAACCAACAATGCAGACTATGAAGAAAGTCCCTCCTGGTCTCCGGATGGGGCTCATATTCTCTTTACCCGCCAGTTACGGGATTTAAATGATACCACCCATGCAGCGAATGGGGAGATCTTTAGAATGAAAGCTGATGGAACCGAAGTGAAAAGAATAACTAAGAAACCCGGATATGATTCAGGCGCTGTATATTCACCCAATGGCAAACATATTGCCTTTTATGGTCCAGAGGGAGATAGTTTTGATATCTTTCTGATGGATGAAAAAGGGAATAATATAAGGAATATAACCCGGGATACACTAGACTGTTATTCCCCTTCTTGGTCGCCGGACGCTAAATGGATCGCCTATACTGCAGGTACCGGGAATAATTACGATATATATATTATCAATTTGGAAAACGGAGAAAAAAGACGATTGACCAATACTAAAATTCGAAACGAGTCGCCCGCTTGGGCTCCCGTTTCGGTAAAAAATAAAGAATATCAAAAAAAGCACACATATTCGAATATGAAAAAACTCATCTCTTTCTACTTATACATCAATACGCCAGTAACCCAAAAGTCTTTTTGGTCAGACCTGGTTCTGTTTATTCCCAGGTTTATCTGCGGGATGTTATTGGCTATTGATTTCGGAGCCTCCAAATTTGGGGTGCCCTGGTCACCTCCGGCTAACGAACTGGGATTATTTGAGGTAGCATATTGGTTTCCACAAGACGTTGCCCAATTTGGAGGAATCTTCGCTGTTTTTCCTGTATTTTTCGCATGGATAGCTGCTTTCAGTGAAACCATAGGTGGCTTAATGCTGGCCATCGGTTTTAAGACCAGAATTGCCGCGTTTCTCATTGTTTGTACTATGTTGGGTGCAATTTTCCTCCAGAAATGGGGAGAAGGTGTATGGGGGATGTTACCGGCTATGGGCTTTCTCTGGGTAGGAATCTACAGTCTCATCAACGGGTCAGGGAGAATTGGACTTGACTATCTTTTATCGAATGTTTTTAAATCAAAAATCGCATAGAGAAAATAGGATGCCTGAATGGGCGAACTAATCAATATTAATTACTGCACCTTATGACTGATATACAAATTGCACAAAGCGTCAAGGAAAAACACATCAGAGAAATTGCGGAAATTTTAAATATACCGGAGAAGGATCTTGAATATTACGGGTCTAACAAAGCGAAATTGCCCTTAGATCTTATTGATGAGAAAGCCGTAGCCAAGGGAAATCTGATCCTGGTGACTGCCATAACACCTACTCCGGCAGGGGAGGGCAAGACCACAACTTCCATAGGCCTTGGGGATGCCCTGAACCTCAGGAACAAAAAGACAGTGATCGTATTACGCGAACCGAGTTTGGGTCCGGTTTTTGGCATTAAAGGAGGCGCCGCCGGAGGAGGATGGAGTCAGGTAATACCCATGGTAGATATCAATCTGCATTTTACAGGTGACTTTCACGCCATCGAGAAAGCGAATAACCTCCTCGCAGCACTTATCGATAATAACATCCAGAGTAATTCCCGTAACCTTGGAATCGATCCCCGAACTGTGATATGGAAGCGCTGTATGGATATGAATGACAGGGGCCTTCGTAACATTGTAGCCGCTCTTGGTGGTAAAGCGGGGGGAATTCCAAGAGAAACGGGCTTTAATATAACAGCGGCTTCTGAGATTATGGCTATACTCTGTTTGAGCAAAAACCTTGAAGATCTGCAGGAAAAATGCGGTAATATATACATCGGGAACACCTGGGTTGGAAAACCTGTTTACGCCAGGGACCTCAGGGCAGAAGGAGCCATGACTGTTTTGTTAAAGGATGCGATAAAGCCAAATCTCGTTCAGACCCTTGAAGGTAATCCGGCTATTATCCACGGAGGACCATTTGCCAATATTGCACAGGGGACCAATTCTATTTTGGGTACTAAAATGGGCCTTAGCCTAGGAGATTACGTAGTAACAGAGGCAGGTTTTGGCGCGGATCTTGGAGCAGAGAAATTTCTGAATATAAAATGCCGTCAGGCAGGCCTGTCCCCCAAGGCGGTTGTGCTGGTAGCGACCATCCGTGCTTTGAAATACCATGGAGGAAATCCTATCGACCAATTAACTCAGGAAGATGTAGAAGCACTTAAGGCGGGGATGCCCAACCTGGAAAGACACGTTAAAAGCCTGCAAAGCTTTGGGATTCCGGTAGTAGTCTCTGTAAATGCATTCAGTAGTGATACTGATAATGAGAAAAATGCACTTCTGGAACATTGCAAAAAACTCGGTGTGCCTGCAGCTTTGAGTTACGGCTGGGCAGAAGGGGGCAAAGGCTGTGTGGATCTTGCGGACCTTGTAGTGGAAGCAGCAGCGAGCTGCAAAACTACCTTCACGCCCACCTACAGTCTCGACGATTCCATCCGTACGAAAATGGAGAAAATATGCAGTACTATCTACGGAGCTAAGAATGTGATTCTGACCAATAAAGCCATTGCGCAGATGAAGCGCTTTGAGAAGATGGGGTATGGAGATCTTCCCGTTTGCATAGCCAAAACGCAAAAAAGCCTCAGTGATGATGAAAAGAAATTGGGCAGGCCGGAGAATTTCAACATCAATATCCGAGAGTTTGAAATCGCAACCGGAGCTGGATTTATAGTTCCCATTGCCGGGAATATTCTCCGAATGCCCGGATTGCCCGCAACCCCCTCTGCAGAATACATTTCAATTGATAAAAACGAGACCATCACTGGTCTATTCTAATCCTTATAATATGAATATTCGAAATCTAGTAGCCCTGATCTTTCTATGTGCAAGCACTTTTGTATGTGCACAAGTTGATGAAGAAGTGGAAATTACAACCGAAACGGGCACGCTTAAAGGTGCTTTAATGGTCCCTGAAGGCGAAGGCACATTTCCTGTGGTGATGATCATAGCTGGTTCGGGACCAACAGACCGCAATGGAAATAATGCAGCAATGACCAACAATTCACTCCAATTACTGGCCGAAGGTCTATATGATAACGATATAGCCAGTCTGCGTTTTGATAAAAGAGGAGTGGCGGCAAGTGTTTCTGCCATGACCGGTGAAGAAGATCTTCGGTTTGAAACCTATATTGAGGACGCCGAATCCTGGGGTGAATACTTAAAAGGAGATCCCAGATTCGATGAATTAGTGGTTATGGGGCATAGCGAGGGATCGTTGATTGGAATGATTGCAGCCAAAAGAATGGAAGCGGATAAGTTTATTTCTATCGCAGGAGTTGGAAGACCTGCCGCAGATATCCTGAGGGAACAACTAAGTGTCCAGCCTCCCGGGGTTACGGCAATGACTGATCCCATCATAGAATCCCTTGAAAGGGGAGAGACCGTAGATTCGGTAAATCCCATGCTTAATGTCCTTTTCAGACCCAGCGTACAACCTTATCTGATTTCTTGGTTTAAGTACGACCCTGCCCAGGCAATCGCGGCACTAAATGTCCCCGTCCTTATCCTTCAGGGGACCACAGACATACAGGTAAAGATAAAAGATGCCGAAATGCTGGCTAGCGCAAATCCTGATGCAGAGAAGGTCATTTTTGATGGAATGAACCACGTCCTAAAAGAGGCTCCAATAGATCGGATGGAAAATATGAAGACTTATAATGACCCTTCTCTTCCGCTTATGGTTGGGCTGGTAGAGGCTATAATTGACTTTATTGGGGAAAACTAAAAATGATGATACGGATGAATAAAATACCGTTTTATGTGCTATTTGCTCTTGTATCCATCCAAGTTTACCCTCAGGCAGATACAGTAAAACTAATGGCCGAAAGCGGGCCATTCGCGGTAGGTACTATGACTTACGAATGGACAGACGCGAGTCGTTTTGCGAATTACACTACTCATTCTGAAGATAAAAGGACGCTGGTGGCCCAAATATGGTATCCGGCAGCGGTTGGGGATTCAGATAGGCTAGCGCCCTACAACGCTATTTCAAAAGACTATCAGAAAGTCGTTGGACACAGCTTCTCCAGGCCGGCGTTTCACCCATCAGTTCAAAATACCAACCTTATCCTATTAGCTCCCGGGCGGGGCACAGAGCGGTTTTTATATACCACCTTATCCGAAGACCTAGCCAGTTACGGATTTGTGGTGGTTTCTGTTGATATGCCCATGATCGGATATACCATATTTGGAGATGGTTCAATAATCAAGCCCTCGGCCGAATTTCAACCTCCACCGGGAATGATGGGAGGACCGTATGAAAAGGTGGATGAATTTTTTGAAGCACCTACAAAAATGGGAGTACTCGACCTACAATTTGTTTACGAACAACTCAAAGATTTAAATGAAGCTGATCCCAATCAGCGATTTACCGGAAAACTGGATCTTGACGCTATTGGAATTTTTGGCCATTCTTTAGGAGGCAGGATTGCAGGGAAGTATACTTCAGATAATAACCATGTGAAAGCTTATGCGGCCATGGAAGGAATTCCGCCCAGAGTTGTCCGGTATCAAGGGTTGATCAATATTCCCACGGCCATGCTGTGCAGCCGGGATACCTTTCCCTACGCAGAAAAGAATTACAACAGTTTTATTCAAAATGCTCCTTCTCCTGTTTATAAGGTGATCATGGATCAATTTGGTCACAACTCAGTTACCGATAACCCATTTATCTATCCTGAGAGTTTCAGCTACCCTATCGATCCGCAATTAGCCCTGGAAATCAGTCGGAAGCTTATCACCGGATATTTTGTTATGCAACTCAGAGGGGAAGGGGATCTGAAAAAAGACCTTGAAGGCATCGAACAACTTATCATTACAAAACATTCCAATGAATAGAATTTTAGGAAGTCGGACTTTTCAGAATCCATATTTTTACAGGACTTGCATTATGGTCACAGGGTATTTTATAATCAGCCTGCTACTTTCCTGTACGTCGAATCCTGAAGAACAACTCAGTTTGGTTGGACTTGAAGAGCCTGTGGAGATCATCAGGGATAAATGGGGCATTAATCACATTTATGCTGCCAATGAACACGACCTCTTTTTTGCACAGGGATATGCAGCTGCCAGAGACCGTTTGTTTCAGTTTGAAATATGGCGAAGGCAGGCCACGGGTACCGTAGCTGAAATCCTTGGCCAACGCGAGCTAAAAAGGGACATCGGTACGCGGCTCTTTAAATACAGAGGGGACATGACCCGTGAAATGAACCACTATCATGATCGCGGAGCAGCAATCATAACTGCTTATACCGAGGGGGTAAACGCATATATTGAAGAGGCCTTAAAGAATCCGCAATCCCTGCCTGTTGAATTCCACATGCTGGATATTCTCCCTCAAAAATGGACTCCGGATGTGGTAATTTCAAGGCATCAGGGGCTTTTGGGAAATATTGGAGCTGAGCTCGAGATCGGGATGGCAGTAAATCTATTAGGTGTTGAAAAGGTAAAGGAACTTTATTGGTTTCATCCTAAGGATCCCATTCTGGAAATGGATGCGGCTTTGGATCCTTCCCTGCTCAAAGAAGACATTTTGGAGCTTTATTACGCTTACCGGAAGTCGGTGCGATTCACTCCAAATGATGTTGTTGCGTCTTATAGAGGAAAAAATAGTGCCTCCCTTTATGAAGAACAGCTTAACGGTTTTCGGGATTCTCTTTCGATCGGAAGTAACAATTGGGTATTGAGTGGAGAAATGACGGTTGATGGCCAGGCGCTAATGGCCAATGATCCTCACAGGACAATTGCCGTTCCTTCCCTCAGATATATGGCACACCTGGTTGCACCGGGCTGGAATGTGATAGGAGGGGGTGAGCCCGAAATTCCGGGAATTTCCATTGGGCATAATGAGTACGGTGCCTGGGGACTCACCGTTTTCAGGACCGATGGTGAAGACCTTTACGTATATGATCTCAATCCTGAGAATCTGGAGGAATATAAGTACCAGGGCAAATGGGAGGCCATGAGTTCGATTTTAGAATCTATCCCCGTAAAAGACTCCGAGACTGTTCAGGTGAGTTTGAAGTATACCAGGCATGGCCCCGTGACTTTTATAGACAGTGTGAATCTGAAGGCTTATGCAGTGAGATGTGCCTGGTTAGAGCCCGGAGGATCCCCATATTTGGCTTCCTTGCGCATGGATCAGGCAAAGAGTTGGGACGAATTCCGCGAAGCTTGCAATTACAGCCACATTCCCGGAGAGAATATGGTCTGGGCTGACAAGGAGGGCACTATTGGATGGCAAGCGGTTGGAATAGCACCTTTGAGAAGGAATTTTAGTGGTCTGGTGCCTGTCCCCGGGGACGGGCGGTATGAATGGGACGGATATCTTCCCATTGTTGACAAACCCCATGAAGTAAATCCCGAGCGGGGATATATCGCTACGGCAAATCAAAATGTGACCCCTGCCAACTACGATCAATGGGATGCCATTGGTTTTTCCTGGTCTGATCCCTATCGGGGAGATCGGATTGATGAGGTACTCAGTTCAGGAGGTAAATTTAATTTGGAAGCAATGAAAGCCCTTCAGGTAGATTGTGTTTCCTTACCGGCAAGGATACTGGTGCCGCTTCTGTCTGAACTCTCTTTGCAGGGTAAATATAAAGAGGCACTTGATTTGCTCACTACCTGGGATTGCCAACTCTTGCAGGGAAGTGTAGAAGCCGGAATTTACGTGGCATTCGAAAAACAGTTAAAGAGGTTGGCCGAGGAGAAATTTATCCCGGAGAAGGCAAAAGGCATCATTGAAGATTTACAAATGAAAAGGATTCTAGATTGGATCATCAACCCAGAGTCTGTATTTGGCCCCGATGCAGAAGGGGAGAGGAATGCTCTATTGGAAGAGGCCTTTGTCAATGGAATTCAATCTTTAGAGAATGAACTGGGTTATAATATGAAGGAGTGGATTTATGGGCAACCAAAATACAAACACACGTATATGATTCACCCTCTGGCAAATGCGGTGAGCCCAAATTGGGCAGATTCACTAAACCTGGGTCCCCTACCTCGCGGCGGGAACGGTTATACTCCGGGTTCTACCGGGAACAATGATAGGCAAAGCAGCGGGGCTTCCTTCAGGATGATTGTGCCAACAGGAAACTGGGATCAGGCTGTGGGTACAAACAGTCCTGGTCAGTCAGGAGATCCGGAGAGTCCATTCTATGACAACTTGTTTACTTCCTGGGCAAAAGATGAGTATTTTCCGGTCTATTTTTCCCGAGCTAAAATCGATTCTGTCGCGGCAGATCGCCTGACACTGGTACCGGATTGATATTTCAACACTGGGGATCAGGCCCTGGTGAGTTCTGTAAACAGGCTTTCCAGGTTTTTATTCTTCCGGCTCAATTGAAGTGTTTTCAGCTTGTTGTCATGGGCGAAGTCGAAAACCACCGCTCTCATATCTTTTTCATGCTTAAAGGTGATCTCATAGACAAATCCAACGGTGTTTTTTACATGGGTAACATGGGGAAGTTTTTTTAAAAAAGCTTCTTCCACCCTGTAATCAAATTCCACTTCAATGATCTGTTCGGTACCTGCCCGTAGTGCCGAGAGTTTCTGATCGGCTACAAGAACTCCTTTATTTATGATCAGCACGCGGTCGCACACCGCTTCCACTTCTTTCATGATATGAGTGGAAAGGAATACGGTTCTTTCTTTGCCTAGTTCCCTGATGAGTTTTCGTATTTCGAGGAGTTGGTTGGGGTCTAATCCGGTAGTGGGCTCATCCAGGATAAGTACCTCGGGTTGGTGAACCAAAGCTGCAGCAAGTCCTACGCGTTGCCTGTAGCCTTTGGATAGCTGTGAAATCTTTTTGTGGGCCTCTTTTTCCAGGCCCACCTGGGTGATTACGGAGTTTACGGAATCCTTGGAAAATGACTGTAATTCTGCTATAAAATTCAGGTATTCCCTTACGTACATTTCCAGGTAGAGGGGGTTGTTTTCGGGTAGATAACCAATACAGCGCTGTACTTTCCTAGCTTCGGAATTAACATTATGTTCGTTGACCCATGCTTCTCCCTTATCGGCATTGAGATAAGTAGTGAGAATCTTCATCATTGTAGACTTTCCTGCACCATTAGGGCCGAGGAAACCAACAATCTCCCCTTTATTAACACTGAAGGAGATATTATCTAAGGCAAGATGCCCGCTGTATGCTTTACTGAGGTTTTCGACGCGAATCGACATAAATAGCCCTTTTAAGGCATAAAAGTAAGGAATGTCTCTAAAAATTGAGCGGCCTTAGTAGTCCTAAATTCAACAAATTATTGCCTGGGTAACTTTTTAGATGAAGCCGATTTGTGGAGAAGGATTAGAGAATTCTCAGAATATGATGAGCTTTGAAAAATAATTCGCAGTTTTAAAACGAATATTGCAGACATCAAAAAAAATAAACACTAAAGGGTCTATTTTTCATTTTAATAATTACCTTAGCCTCAGTTTTATAAGAAAATCATGCATAACAACTTCTGGAACGGTTTCTATTTTTACTTCTTTTTTCAAAGAGGCAAGGGACTGTTGTAGATTAGTGTTAAACCATATAAAAGCAAGTCCCGTTAAAACCGGGGCTTTTTTTTTGAACAAAAAGGTGAGAAAACGAATTGCAATTCAGGGTATCAAGGGCTCAAACCACCATCAGGTGGCCAGGGAATACTTTGGTGACGAAATTGAACTTGTTGAGTGTCTCTCTTTCCATAGCCTGGTAGACCAGCTCCTGGAAGGAAAGGCAGACAAGGGGGTGATGGCTATAGAGAATTCCATAGCAGGTTCAATTATTCCAAATTACGCTTTAGTGTATGAAAATAATTTGCACATTATCGGGGAGCATTACCTCAATATCCATCACCATCTGATGGGACTCAGAGGACAGACCATTGCCGATATTCGGGAAGTGAGATCGCACCCCATGGCACTCTTGCAGTGCAGGGAATACCTGAAAACACAATCCCATATTAAAATGGTAGAAGATGTAGATACTGCCGAGACAGCTTTCCGCATACGGGAAGAAAAATTGTCCGGAATTGCTGCAATTGCTCCGGAAATGGCTGCTGAAATGTACGATCTGGAAATTATTTCCCCTGAAATCCAGACCATAAAAAACAATGCAACCCGATTTATCATCGTAAAAACGGTGAATAAGGAATTGCCAAAAGAAGAAATCAATAAGGCGTCATTGCGGTTTATTACAGACCACAAAAGGGGTAGCCTTGCAACGGTTCTCAACGTGATGAGCGATTGTAATTTAAACCTTACCAAGATCCAGAGTTTACCTATAATTGAAACGCCCTGGAAATACGCCTTTTTCGTTGATGTCACTTTTGACGATTACAACCACTTCGCAAAATCGAAGTCGCTTTTACAAATCATGTCCGAAGATTTCAAGGTGTTGGGCGAATATAAAAACACACGGATATGATCACTACGGCAGACAGACTCAAGTCGGTTGAAGAATATTACTTCTCAAGAAAACTTAAAGAAGTGCGTGGCCTGATGGCTGAAGGAAGACCTATTATTAATATGGGTATAGGCAGTCCTGATCTTTCTCCTTCTCCGGAGGTTCTCAGCACCTTAAAGGAAGCGATTTCTGAAAACGGAGCGCATCAGTATCAGAGTTATCAGGGCTTACCTGAGCTAAGACAGGCCATTTCTGATTTCTATTTGGAGAAATTTGCGGTTGAGGCCGATCCGGGCACGGAAATACTGCCATTAATGGGGTCTAAGGAAGGAATCATGCATATAAGTATGGCATTCCTCAATCCGGGAGACGAAGTATTGATCCCGGATCCGGGATATCCTACATATAGGGCCGTAACCCAACTCATCGGAGCGACTCCCAGAACCTATTCCTTGAGTGAAGAAAAACAATGGTTTCCCGACTTGAAAAAGCTGGCAAGTGAAGATCTGAGCAGGGTTAAGCTGATGTGGGTAAGTTACCCGCACATGCCTACGGGTGCTACCGTAAACGAAAAACAATGGGGCGAATTAGTCGATTTTGCCAAAACACATCAAATACTGATGGTCAATGACAACCCCTATAGTTTCGTGCTGGGAACAAATCCTATGAGCATACTTCAGATTCCGGGTGCCAGGGAAGTTGCTCTGGAACTTAACTCTCTGAGTAAAACATTTAATATGGCGGGATGGCGCGTAGGGATGGTTCTGGGAAAGGCCGATCACATTAATGCCATCCTAAAGGTAAAGAGCAATATGGATTCAGGGATGTTTTACGGCATTCAGAAAGGAGCGATAGCAGCATTAAAAAGCGGTAGAAGCTGGTTTGAAGCGCTTGACGAGGTTTACCAGGCGAGAAGAAAGCACATGTTTGAGCTGGCAACACTACTGAATTGCACCTTCGATCATAAGGCAGTCGGGATGTTTGTATGGGCCAAGTTGCCTGAAGGAGCAGCTTCTTCTGAAGAGTTTATAGACCGCATTCTCTATGAGAAAGATATTTTTATTGCTCCCGGAACTATTTTTGGGAGTAAAGGTGAAGGGTATATTCGATTTTCCCTCTGCGTTAAATCAGAAAAAATCAAAGAGGCCATAGCTCGATTTAAAAATTAGAAATGAAAATAGGAATTATAGGAATTGGCTTAATAGGAGGTTCGATGTCAAAGGACCTGAAAAAGATCCTGCCCGATGCTGAGATTTTTGGTTTTGACCATAATCCGGAACATCTCAAGACGGCCCTGGAACTCAACCTTATTGATCATGTCGGGGATGATTCTATGATAGAGGAGGCAGATATTATATTTCTGGCAATTCCTGTTGATGCGGCAGTAAATGCCCTGCCAGACCTTCTCGGGAAAGTTAAAGATGACGGGCTTATTATCGATGCGGGTTCAACAAAATCACTGATATGTTCATCAGTGAGCGGACATGCGAAGAGAAGAAATTTCCTGGCTTGTCACCCTATTGCAGGTACTGAATTCTCGGGGCCTACAGCAGCTATAGATGGTCTATACGACGGCAAGACCAACATCATCTGTGAAGTTGAAAAGACGGCTTTTAAATTACAGGAAAAAGCTTTGGATCTCTTCGCGAAAATGGGGATGAGGATCAGGTATATGAATCCTGAAGCTCACGATAAGCATATTGCCTACGTAAGTCACCTCTCGCACATCAGTTCATTTATGCTGGGTAAAACCGTAATAGAAAAAGAAAAGAACGAAAGGGACATCTTTGACATGGCAGGAAGTGGATTTGAAAGCACCGTTAGACTGGCAAAAAGTTCGCCTGATATGTGGACTCCTATTTTTGAGCAGAATAAACTTAATGTGATTGAAACCCTGGAAGAATACATACAGAACCTCCAGGCTTTTAAGGACAAATTGCTGAACAATGATATGGAAGGAATCTATCAGGAGATGGAGGATACCAATAAAATAAAAGAGATATTAAAAGGAATACCACTGAATAAAATTTAAGGATAATATGGAGAATTCAAAAAAATTGAGAGGCTGGTTAGACGAAATGGCACTCCCTCACCCTTTAGTGATAGCGGGCCCATGTAGTGCCGAAACCGAGAAGCAGGTCTTGCAAATTGCGCATGACCTCAAGGATACAGATGTCAATTTTTACCGGGCAGGGATATGGAAACCGCGGACACGGCCCGGAAACTTTGAAGGAGTAGGTGCTATTGGTCTTAGGTGGCTACAGCAAGTTAAAAAGGAAACCGGTTTAAAAACTGCAACCGAAGTAGCCAACAGAACACATGTGGAACTTGCCCTGGAACACGATGTAGACCTTTTGTGGATTGGAGCCAGATCAACGGTGAGTCCGTTTATCGTGCAGGAAATTGCAGATGCGCTTAAAGGAACGGATAAGATTGTGCTGGTTAAGAATCCGGTTAATCCGGACCTTTCGCTCTGGCTTGGAGCTGTGGAGCGTCTTCATTCGGCAGATATCGAGAAGTTGGGCGTTATCCACAGAGGATTTTCAACCTATGAAAAAACAAAGTACAGAAATATTCCTGAGTGGCAGTTGGCTATTGAGTTACAGACCAGATTCCCTGACCTGCCACTGATCAACGACCCCTCACATATCACGGGTAAAAGAGACATGATTTTTGATGTCTCCCAAACGGCTCTGGATCTCAATTTTGATGGACTGATGATCGAGACGCACTGCGACCCTGAAAAAGCATGGAGCGACGCGGCACAGCAAGTTACCCCTAAAAGACTCGTACAAATCATGGAAGACCTGAAGATCAGAAAAGAAACCGACGAAGAAGCGGAATACAAAAACGACCTGAACAATTTAAGGGCACAGATCGATATTATTGATAACCAGCTCATAGATATTCTTGGAAAGAGAATGCAGGTTTCGGACGGAATCGGGTTATTAAAAAAACAACGCAATGTAGCCGTTCTCCAAACCAACCGATGGAACGCCATTTTAGGTAAAATGATCCTGGAAGGTGAAGCAAAAGGATTGAGCGAGGAATTCGTCCTCAAAATGTTTAAAGCTATTCACCAGGAGTCGATTAATCATCAGGAAAAGATCATTAATTCGTAAAAAAACAGAGCAATTCTGTAACATTGGAGACAGTGATGAGTCTTTAGAAAAACACTAATATCTGAATTATGAAAAAAGTTATTTTTCTTACTTCTTTACTTATCACTACTGTGAGTTTTGCTCAACGAATTATCGACAGGGAAGTCGGCGAATTCAATGAGATCAAAGTTTACGATCTTATAGAGGTAAACCTGATCAAATCCAACGAAAATCGCATCCTGATCAAGGGTGAGCACGTAGATGATATCAAATTTGTCAACAAGGATGGCGTCCTAAAGTTACGGATGCAACTCGAAAGGAAATTTCAGGGAGAGGACACCTTAATTGAAGTTTACTACACGGATATAGACATAATTGACGGCAATGAGGGAGCTAAAATTGTCTGCAATGAGACGGTAGAGAAAGACAAGATTACCTTAAAGGCTCAGGAAGGTGCGCAGATAACAGTGGGCCTGGAGGTTAATCATGTTGATGTGCGCGCGGTAACCGGGGGCATAGTAGAAGCCTCAGGACTCGCAACAAATCAATTTATTGTTATTACAACAGGAGGGATTTTTGAAGGTCGGGAACTCAAGACCTCCAATTCTTCTGTAAAGATTCGTGCCGGTGGTGAGGCCTCCCTTAGCGCTACGGAGGATGTAGACATCAACGTTACGGCGGGAGGAGACGTCTACGTTTATGGCAATCCAAAAAATGTCAACAAAAATACTGTAGCCGGAGGACGAATCTATATCAGAGATTAAAAGATTTTAAAGGCAATAAAAAAGCCCTGGTTCTTCCAGGGCTTTTATTTTTTTAGCAATATTCTACTGAATTGAAAAGTCAAATACAGATTGATTATCCCTTCCCTGTGGTACGGCTCCCTGATAGATAAAACAATACTCACCGGGCTCCAATGCATCAGGGGTAACAATAAATTTGTTCCCTTCCACGGCCTCAATATTGAAGTTTAAAGCGTATTTGGGGTCAATTCCGCTACTACTAGAAATCCAACTGTTCTTTCCTGTAATGATTTCACGCAAGTTTTTACGCTCCTTTACGGTTAGTTTAACGAGAACGAATTCGTTGGGACTGCTGGCGGTTCGGAACCACCAGTTAAAGATCCCTGTATCTCCGCCCTGACTGTTCTGCAAATTATCTACTTCACCGGTACTCGGATCGAAGATAAAGGTAAATTCAGGTGAACTCGTCGTGAGGACATTATTAGAATGAATACCGGGCAACTGGGCCTTCTCCTTAGAATTGATCAGCCCGGAGACCAATCTTTGAGCAGCAGCATTAGAATTAGATCCAGAAAATACACTGGGTTGTATGAGTTCCTGCTCACCTTTTGAATTAGCGTAATAAATTCCTGTCTTTGACTTTGTGTTTTGCCTTGACTTAGCCATGATAAGTGAAAGCACTTCAGAGGAAACCCCCGCATCCTTCATCTTACTCAAAGCTGAGATTGAAGCGTCAAATTTTACATCAGAATTGTTGATTTTATCAATGATCATAAAATCATCGAATCCCAATTCAACCATCTGTATTACAGATTCATTAGTAATAGTTTCCTGAGCAAAAGATTGCATACTAAAGGAGAGGCAGCAGCTCAGAAACAGTAGTTTTAGATTTTTCATCCCGTGGTTTTTGGTTATTTATCATTCTTTAAAAAGAAGCGGATATAATTTACGGAATTTTTACTAATTTTTTTACAATTTAGGTTAGAAATTGGTTGACGAATAATAAGGTACAATTCTCTATTTCTTAAAGATGTATCGGGTGATGAATATTCCCTGTCCGTCACCTTTTCCGCTATCACTTTCCACAGCACTGCTGACAAAAGCCAATTCCCATCCATCAGATACCATGGCATTGATCATAGAAGTAATCATTGTATCGTTGGCGGCGATATTTTGAAATCGAATACCTCCCATATTGAAAAAGTTCAGAAGTTTTGTTTCTTCAAAATTCTTAACTCTGATATCTTTTCGACTCGATTTGTTTCTGGTATTGTCTTCTTCCGTTTGTTCACTGGTGTATTCCTGGTAATCTTTCTCTTCCATAGAATTTATGATTCTGGATCTCCCAAGACCACTTGGGACAATAGACTCAACGCTGGTGATAACTCGGTATTCCTGGGCTTGCAGGGCAACTCCGGCAAAGCCAAAACAAAGTAGTAACAAAATGGTATTTCTCATGATTTTAGAACAATTATGGTTAATAAATAGACCTCCTTAAAGATACTTCAATGTCTCATTGGTTTATCGTTTCTTTGCATTGAGATATGAACAAGAATGAAGGGAACTGTTTATAAATCTACAGGGAGTTGGTACACTGTGAAAACCGCTGAGGGGGAGGTGTACGACTGCCGTATAAAAGGCCGTTTCAGGATCAAGGGTATAAAAAGTACCAATCCTGTTGCAGTTGGTGATGTGGTTAATTTCGACTTGGAACAAACCGGGGATACTACTTTCGGGGTTATCCACGATATTGAGGAAAGGATAAATTACATCATAAGGAAATCCGTTAAGCTATCCAAGCAAACTCATATCATCGCAGCGAACATCGACCAGGTTTTTCTAATGATCACACTTAATAATCCGAAGACCTATACCATTTTTATAGACCGATTTCTCGCAACATCTGAGGCCTATGACATAAAAACGGTTTTGCTCTTTAACAAGATTGATTCTTATAAAGAAGAAGAGCTGGATGAGGTGAGGTACCTGGCTGCTCTATACCGAAAAATAGGATATACCTGTCTCGGCATTTCAGCTAAGGAAGGTAAGAATGTTGAGCAAGTTAAAGAGATGATGGTGGGGAAGACCAGTATGTTCTCCGGGCATTCAGGAGTGGGTAAATCTACCCTGATCAATGCCATAGAACCTTCCTTGGAACTGAAAACCGCTGAGATTTCTGAACAGCATTTACAGGGGCAGCACACCACTACTTTCGCAGAGATGTACGATCTGAGTTTTAATGCTCGTATAATTGATACCCCGGGGATAAAAGGCTTTGGCCTTGTAGATATGGAGAAAGAAGAAATTGGAGATTATTTTCCTGAATTTTTTGCTTTAAAACAAGACTGCAAATTCAACAATTGTCTTCATGTAGATGAGCCCCAATGCGCTGTAAAAGAAGCCCTTGAATATGATGAGGTTTCCTGGAGCAGGTATAAAAGTTATCTGCAAATGGTTAGCGGGGAAGAGGATACTTATCGCTTTGATGATTTTGATGAATAAGCGTTTACTAATTTTAATTCCGGCTTAAAGAATGAGAGCAGTTGTTCAAAGGGTGGCCTGGGCAAACGTTACGGTTGAAGAGAAGAGAATAGCTGAAATCGAACAAGGACTGCTTATCCTTTTGGGGATTGAGGATGCCGATTCACAGGACGACATCCTATGGCTTTCAAATAAAATTACCAATTTGCGTATCTTCAACGATAAGGAAGGGGTGATGAATCTCTCCCTTAAAGAGGTGGATGGCGATGCCGTAGTGGTTAGTCAGTTTACCTTACATGCAAATACCAAAAAAGGGAACAGACCATCATATATCCGGGCTTCAAAACCAAAGGTGGCTATACCCTTGTACGAAGAATTTGTAGAACAACTGGAGTTAGACCTCGGTAAAAAAGTGGGAACAGGAATATTCGGGGCTGACATGAAAGTTGCCTTTTTAAATGATGGTCCGGTGACTATCGTCATCGACACAAAAATAAAAGACCTATGAACATCAGCCATGCACAATTAGCAGTAGATCAGTGGATAAAAGATCACGGAGTACGATACTTTAACGAACTCACCAACATGGCTCAGTTAACTGAGGAAGTAGGAGAAGTTGCTAGGATCATAGCACGCAGGTACGGGGAGCAAAGTGAAAAGCCCTCCGATAAGGATAAGGATCTGGGGGAGGAGTTGGCTGATGTACTCTTTGTTGTACTCTGTCTCGCAAATCAAACCGGAATTAATCTCCAGGAAGCCTTTGACCGAAAACTAGATCTAAAGGCGAAGCGTGATCACCAGCGTCACCAGGACAATAAAAAACTCAAATAAGCGTATCTTTGAACCTTCCATCATCGTATGGCGGGTAAATCAAGGAAAATTCAAAACTTCACCCCATTGACACTTTATCTTTCAGGCCCGCCCACTCCAATTAAGAAAGCCAGAATTAATATCACCGGCTCAAAAAGCGAGTCGAACAGATTATTACTTCTTCAGGCATTATATCCCAATCTCAAAATAGAAAATTTATCTAATGCCGATGACGTAAAGGTCATGATGGAAGGCCTGAAGGTTACCTCAGGAACCGTGGATATTCACCATGCGGGTACTGCCATGAGATTTCTTACTGCATACTTCGCCACCAAAGAAAGTGCGGATGTCACTTTAACAGGTTCATCGAGGATGCAGGAGCGACCGATAAAGGTACTGGTTGATGCGCTACGACAATTAGGCGCAGATATTGAATACCTGAAAACTGAAGGGTATCCCCCTCTGCGAATCAGGGGAAAAAAATTAGAGAGATCCAAAGTTAGTTTACCGGCCAACATCAGCAGTCAGTATATTTCAGCCTTGCTACTGGTTGCTCCAGGTACACAAAAAGGTTTGGAACTTGAATTACTAGGAGAAATTACTTCGGTACCCTACATTAAAATGACGCTCTCCCTTTTAAATGAAATGGGAATCAAGAGTTCATTCTCAGGCAACAAAATCAAAGTTGGTCCAACAGACACCATCTCAGCAAGAAGCATAAGGGTTGAGTCGGATTGGAGTTCAGCCTCTTACTTTTATAGTATAGCGGCCTTTAGCGAGATAGGAACCCATCTTGAGCTCACTTCGTATAAGGATAAAAGTTTACAGGGCGATCGGGTGCTGGCCGATATTTACCGCCATTTTGGTGTGGAGACAAGGATAGAGGGGAGTACCTTGCATCTGATTAAAAACGCCCATCCTGGAAAGCCGGGTGAGGATAAAGATGTAGTGTTTAATTTCCATCTGGCCGATGCCCCTGATATCGCACAGACCATTGCTGTAAATTGTTTTGGATTGCAAATAGGTTGTCGTATCACAGGACTTCACACCCTGAAGATTAAAGAAACAGACCGATTGGAAGCCCTGAAAATAGAACTTACAAAATTGGGAGCCCGCATTGAGGTTTCTGATCACCACCTCGAAATGACCCCTGTTGATCACATTGAAAAAGACGTATCTATCGCTACTTACAAAGACCACCGAATGGCTATGGCATTTGCTCCTCTGGCACTAAAGACAAATTTGTATATCGAGGAGGCAGAGGTGGTGTCTAAGTCGTATCCCGACTTCTGGCGTGACCTGGAGCAACTTAATTTTCAGATTAGTCAAACAGACCATTGATTTAATCACCCATTTACTTGACAAGGCCTGTTGGCAGGTCGTATATTTGCAGCTTTTAATTATTTCCTGAAATAAGGTTCTTCCGGTTAGTTTACAGCAAAGATTCCGGCAGAATCCAGGATAACACATGAGACAAAATATTCTTCTATGAAATTATCACATTTTAATTTTGAGCTTCCAAAAGAGTTATTAGCAGAGTATCCTGCAGAGCACAGGGATGAATCCAAACTGATGGTCGTCCACCGGGAAACAGGAAAGATCGAACACAAAATGTTTAAAGATCTTATCGACTACTTTAAGGAAGACGATGTGATGGTGCTAAACAATACCAAAGTATTTCCGGCCCGCTTATTTGGGAATAAGGAGAAAACCGGAGCTAGGATTGAGGTGTTTTTATTGCGTGAACTCAACGAAGAACAACGACTTTGGGACGTACTCGTTGATCCCGCTCGTAAAATTCGAATTGGTAATAAGCTCTATTTTGGAGAAGATGAAAGTCTGGTCGCCGAGGTAATAGACAATACCACTTCCCGTGGGCGTACGCTGAGATTCCTTTACGACGGTGCCTACATTGATTTTAGAAGAAAATTACGGGAATTAGGGGAGACACCTTTACCTAAATACATCAAGAGGGATGTGGAACCTGAAGATGAAACCCGTTACCAGACCATTTATGCAAAACACGAAGGTGCTGTTGCAGCTCCTACTGCCGGGCTGCATTTTTCAAAACACCTGTTAAAGCGGCTTGAAATAAAGGGGATCAAATATGCGGAACTTACGCTGCATGTAGGATTGGGAACTTTCAATCCGGTAGAAGTAGAAGATCTATCCAAGCATAAAATGGACAGTGAAGAGCTGGTCATTGACGAACGGGCTACGGAAATCGTGAATACGGCTAAGAATAATAAGAGAAGGATATGTGCCGTGGGGACCACTGCTATGAGAGGTTTGGAGAGTGCCGTTTCATCAGACTATATGCTGAACACCTTTGACGGATGGACAAACAAATTTATTTTCCCTCCGTACGAATTTAGTATAGCCAACGCGATGGTCACGAATTTCCACTTGCCAAAATCCACCTTGTTGATGATGGTTTCGGCCTTTATGGGTCACGATCTTATGAAACGCGCCTACAAGGAAGCTATACTCGAAGGCTACCGCTTTTACTCCTATGGAGATGCCATGTTGATCATCTAGGCTAAACTTACCCGGGAGATCCTGAACTACAGCAAAGAGGTAGAATAGAGGCAATTGTAAATTTATACGATGGATTCGATCCAGAAAAAAGACATCAGAGCTTTATCAAGAGAAGAGTTGAGGTCTTTCTTCTTGGAAAGGGGAGACCAGGCCTACCGTGGAGATCAGATCTATGAATGGCTGTGGAAAAAGGGAGCTCATTCTTTTGAGGACATGACTAATCTCTCCAAAGAAATCCGGGCCATGCTGGAGGAACAGTATGTCATCAACCATATTGAGGTAGATCACATGCAGCGAAGTAAGGATGGCACTATCAAGAATGCCGTCCGACTACACGATGGATTGACCGTAGAATCTGTTTTAATTCCTACTTCAAAGAGAACAACCGCCTGTGTTTCCAGTCAGGTGGGCTGCAGCCTCGATTGTAAGTTTTGTGCCACTTCCCGTTTAAAGAGAATGCGAAACCTGAATCCGGATGAAATCTATGATCAGGTAGTTGCCATTGACAGGCAAAGCAGACTATACCACAACCGCCCCCTGAGCAATATTGTTTTTATGGGGATGGGAGAACCCCTTATGAATTATAAAAATGTTCTCAAGGCCATAGATAAAATCACCGGTGACGAAGGATTGGGGATGTCTCCTAAGCGAATCACGGTTTCAACCTCGGGAGTTCCGAAAATGATCCGTAAAATGGCAGATGAAGGGGTGAAATTTAAACTTGCTGTATCACTTCACTCGGCCATTGAAGACATACGAACTTCCATAATGCCCTTTAATGCCACCTTCACTCTTACTGATCTCAGGGAATCTCTCGAATACTGGTATGCAAAGACAAAGAGCAGGATTACCTATGAATACGTGGTATGGGAAGGGATCAACGACCAACAAAAAGACGTGGATGCCCTTGTGAAGTTTTGCAGGTTCGCCCCGGCCAAAGTGAATCTCATTGAGTACAACCCTATAGATGACGGGGATTTTAAACAAGCCGGGGATGCAGCAATTGACATGTATGTTCAGGCCTTGGAAGCGGAAGGAATTACGGTTACCGTAAGGCGTTCTCGTGGGAAAGATATTGATGCAGCATGTGGCCAGTTAGCCAATAAATCATAATGGACATTGCCAAAATCGACCTGAGACATTCCTTAGGCCAATAAATCTGAGCACAGGGCCAAGCCTGGTAATTTTTTACCTAATTTTAACCCTCACAACGATCAGCAAACAATCTTCCGGAATTGAAAATTGTATCCCAAATAAAGGAGCCCGTAAGCGGGGAAATGGAACTTTTTGAACAAAAGTTCTTTGATTCTATGTCTTCAAAGGTGGCGCTTTTAAACCGAATCACTTATTATATCGTCAATAGAAAAGGAAAACAAATGCGACCTATGTTTGTTTTTCTGACTGCAAAAATGGTCAATAACGGCGAGGTGAATGAACGCACTTACAGAGGTGCGTCTGTCATCGAACTTATCCATACGGCTTCCCTGGTTCACGACGACGTAGTGGATGAAAGTTATAAGAGAAGGGGATTTTTTTCCATCAATGCCTTGTGGAAAAATAAAATTGCGGTACTGGTTGGAGATTATTTATTGTCTAAAGGGATGCTGCTATCGGTGGAGCACGGGGATTTTGATTTGCTCAGGATCATTTCGGTGGCGATCAGGGAGATCAGCGAAGGAGAATTACTTCAATTGGAAAAAGCCAGACGTCTTGATATCGACGAAGCAGTCTATTACGATATCATCAGGCAAAAAACAGCGACACTAATTGCCGCCTGTTGCAGCCTTGGGGCCTGCTCCGTAAAACCCGACTCACCCCATGTTGAAACCTTCCGCAAGTTTGGGGAATTGTGCGGGATGGCTTTTCAGATAAAGGATGATCTCTTCGACTATGGAGAAACAAAAATTGGCAAGCCTACAGGTATTGACATCAAGGAACAGAAAATGACCCTTCCCCTCATTTATGCCCTTAACAATTCAACTGAAAAGGAAAAACGCTGGCTTATCAATTCGGTAAAAAATCACAACAAGGATAAAAGGCGTGTAAAAGAAGTAATTGAATTTGTGAAGGATAAGGGTGGCTTGGAGTACGCCGAATCCAAAATGCACGCCTACCAGGAAGAGGCTCTTCAATTGCTCGATGCATATCCCAACTCGCCATACAAAGAGGCCTTGCAGCTGATGGTCAACTATGTGGTTGATCGCAAAAAGTAAGCTAAGAAGGCTCTACAAAGAAAAATTCTTAATTTTTTTTACACCCAGGCAACGTTTTTGATGTATAAATCGTCTATAGGAATAGAAGGACACACTACATGAAGATTATTTCATTGTACGAGAACGAAAAGGCCACCCTTAGAAAAGCAGTGAGGGGAAACCGGAATGCACAGCGTATGATTTACGAAAAGTATTCCCCTAAAATGCTCTCTGTGTGCAGGCAATATATCAAAGATCTTCATTTCGCCGAGGATGTGATGATCGGTGGTTTTGTAAAAGTCTTTAATAATTTGAATTCCTTCCGGCACGAGGGAAGTTTTGAGGGCTGGATAAGAAGAATAATGGTTCGAGAGGCAATTACCTATCTGCGGAAAAATCAGTTTGTAGTTTACGATTCTGAGAAAATGGAAACGCATACTGAATCAGTTCTTTATAACGAATCTCAATTGCAGGTAGAAGAGGTTCAGAAGCTGATTGACTCCCTGCCAGATGGCTATAAGACGGTGTTTGTCTTGTATGCTGTGGAAGGCTTTAAGCATAGGGAAATTGCTGAACTTTTGCAGATTTCCGAAAGTACATCAAAATCGCAGTTATTTAAAGCCAGACAATTTTTACAACAGCGAATCAGCAGTTTGGAAATCAGGAAGAAGACACAATCGTAATTAAAAAATCATGGGAAAGCATCGCTTAGACGAAAAAATACGGAACGTACTGCAAGAACGCAGTATAAATCCTTCCGAAGACTCATGGTCTCGTATTGAAGAGCAATTGGGATCAGCTCCTGTAACCAAAGGAAGTAACTTTTGGAAGTATGGAATTGCTGCAGGATTTACAGGTGTACTATTTATATCCGTAATTCTGCTTTCTACACAAGTTGATGTGGTACTTCCTGCAAATGAGGTAGTGAATTCAGGAAATGATTCAGAAGAGAAGACCCCGACAATAACGCAAGAAAATTCGATTGAAATTCAGTCGGAAATTGCGGTTCAACCCAAATCAAAGACCCAACCCGTGATCAATTCAAGGGAGCAAGCGGAAGGGAAGTTTGAAGTTGCTGAGCTGGTTCAAGAAGATCAGGAAGAGACCCAGCGCAATGTGGCAAAAGAGATCTTACAATTGGAAAAATTAGATATCAATATAGCCGAGGTTGTGGCACAAGTAGAGGTTTTAGAAGGACAGGGAGTGGTTTCTGATGAAGTGATAGATTCCCTGCTGATGCAAGCACAGGCGGAAATACTTAAGGGGCAAGCTGCCCAGGCAATGAATAAGGTAGATGCACTTGCACTCTTGGCTGATGTTGAAGAAGAGGTCAATCAATCTCTGAGAGATCAGTTGTTTGAAAAACTTAAAGACGGTTATTTGAAAGTGCGGACAGCCATTGCCTACAGAAACGAATAATTACTAACTAAATATCGAGTTTTTTTCCTCATTCAGGCGGGTGAGGGCAGGAAGAGTTTATTCATCAATCAATTAAAATTTAAAATCATGCTAACAATTACAAGAGTAACCCTGACATTTATTTTTCTACTTCTGGTCCAGGGTTTATTTGCCCAGGAAGAAGTACAACGGAAAATCGATTCGCTTCAGCAACGAAAAGAACAGATTAGTTTGCAGGAGAAGGAAGCGCTAAAGAAAGAAGTGGAAGCGATAATGATGAGGCAAAAGGACGGGGAGATATCTGCGGAAGAGGCCCAAAAACTAAAAGAAGAAGCTGCACGTAAAAGAGCACTTAATATCGAGAATAAATTGGCTATTCTGGATAATACCATCGCTCTGATGCAGCGTAATGGCGGGGTGGTTAACGTTGAACAGGACAGCAGCCATTACGTGACGAAGATTGAAATTGGCTGGGGGCACAGGGACACAGACCACAGCCGGATTTTTGGTGTTCGATATTCTGATCGAAAGGAGCCTAAACCCGTGGTTTATGATAGGAGGACCTATTCTGATATGGTGTTAGCCTTTGGAATCAATAATGCGATTATTGACGGTCAGTCCTTGGGAGATTCTCCTTACGAACTTGGGGGAAGTCGATTTTTTGAACTTGGGGTTTCATGGCGAACAAGAGTCTTTAAGAACTCAAATTTTATGCGGATAAATTACGGTTTATCTCTCCAATTCAACGGCCTGCAACCAAAAGACAATCAATACTTTGTAGCAGATGGCCCGGAGACTACCCTGGAGACCTTTGACGTGGATTTGCGGAAGGCCAAACTCAGGATGGACAACCTGGTTGTTCCGGTTTATTTTGAATTCGGACCTTCTAAATTCACAAAGACTGATACCAGGATAAGGTACTCCATCAGAAATCAATTCCGCATTGGATTTGGAGGCTATACAGGTTTTAATATCGGTACACGCCAAAAACTCAAGTACGATCGCAATGGGGAGCGAGTAAAGGACAAATTAAAGCGGGGTTATAATACCAGTGACTTTATCTACGGAATAGGAGCGTATGTGGGCATAGACGGCGTATTATTGTATACGAAATACGACCTTAATCCTATATTTCAGGATGCCAGTATACGTCAAAGGAATATTTCCTTCGGACTTCGATTTGATATGGATTGATACTACAGGCCGATCTCTTTTAGAGATTCTCAACAGCTACCATTAACTTTATAAAACAGGGATTTGTTTTTTTAACAGTCCCTGTTTGTGTATTTTTATCCTTCTCTAATAGTTTACTTTTGATTTCAAAATCGACCATTGACCAGGTTTACGAAACCGCCCGAGTAGAGGAGGTTATCGGTGATTTTGTCAGCCTTAAAAAATCGGGTTCCAACTTTAAAGGACTGAGTCCTTTCACCGATGAAAGGACACCCAGTTTTATGGTGTCTCCGGTAAAACAGATCTGGAAAGACTTTAGTAGTGGAAAAGGGGGTAATGTGGTAGCCTTCCTGATGGAACACGAGCACTTCACTTATCCCGAAGCCATTAAATACCTGGCAAAAAAATATCAGATTGAAATTGAGGAAACTGAGCAAACTGATGAGCAGAAAGAACAGGCCAATGAGCGCGAGAGCTTATATCTGGTTTCTGAATTTGCGCAAAAATACTACCAGGATGTATTATGGAAAACCGAGCCAGGGAAAGCGGTAGGACTCAGTTATTTCAAAGAACGCGGATTTACCGAAGAGACCATTCGCCAATTTGGATTAGGCTATGGTTTGGACGAATGGGACGCTTTTACAAATCACGCTCTGGAAAAGGGATATCAACTCGATTATCTGGAAAAGACCGGATTGACCATCGTAAAGGATGATTCCAGAGATCCCGGACTCAAAAGAAAATTTGACAGGTTCAAAGGAAGAGTACTCTTTCCTATCCACTCCTTAAGCGGAAGGGTTCTTGGCTTTGGTGGCCGAATCCTCAGTAATGATAAGAAGGCCGCTAAATACCTCAATTCTCCGGAAAGCGAGATCTATTACAAGAGCAAGGTCCTCTATGGTATTTATTACGCGAAGCAGGCCATTGCGAAAGAAGATAATTGCTACCTGGTAGAGGGATATACGGATGTGATTCAGATGTACCAGCGAGGGATTCACAATGTGGTAGCATCCAGCGGCACGGCCCTGACGCCCGATCAGATACGCATCATCAATCGATTAACCAGAAATATTACGGTCCTGTTTGACGGTGACGCGGCAGGCGTAAGGGCTTCACTTAGGGGTGTGGATCTGATACTGGAACAAGGGATGAATGTGCGAATCTGTACCTTCCCAGAGGGAGATGATCCGGATAGCTTTGCAAAGAATAATTCTCTTGAAGATGTCCTTGACTACCTTAAAGAAAATTCCAAAGACTTTATACAATTTAAAACCTCCCTTCTCGCAGAAGAAGCTGCTAACGACCCTATTAAAAAAGCAGATACCATTCGCGAAATCGTAGGCAGTATTGCCAAGATTCCGGACCGTATCAAACGTGAGATTTACGTGCAGCAATGTGCGGCAATGATGAATATTTCCGAAGAGGTGCTCTTCAATACTCTTGCCCAGATCAGCAGAAAGGAGAACAACGATGCCAGAAAACAGGAAAGGCAGGAACAAAAAGCTTTTGAAGTTATCAGGGATCAGCCGAGAGAGGCAAAGGTTGACGTACAATTTGAGCTGGAGCGAAAAATAATTGAGATTTTATTGCTTTACGGGAAAGAAGAACAACAATTTGAGGATCTTGTTTTAAAAGAAAATGAAGAAGGAGAATTGGTCCTGGAGCCCGAAAACGTGGATGCCAAGGTTTACGAAAAGATTTACCTAGACCTGCAGGAGGATGAGATCGAATTGACACACGATCAGTTTAAAATCATCTATTACAAGCTCATGGAATACCTCAATGAAAAAGAAGATTTTCAACTCTCGTCTTTTCTAAATGAGTTAGATCAGGAATTAGTAAATAACATTTCCTCCATCCTAATGGAAGAAGAAAAGTACAGCCTTCATAACTGGGAACGCAAAGATATTTATCCTAAGGAAAAGACGAAGTCGATCGCTCAACTCGTTAGCGAAACCATACTTACCCTGAGGTGTTACCTCATAAAAAAGCGGATTTACAGCCTGCAGCAAGATACTGAGGAGGAATCGGAGGATAACAAGGAAGTTTTGGAAGAAATTGTCAATTACTTGCAGCTCAATAAATTACTCAATAATAAATTGAATAGAGTCCTGTCTTAGAGGCCTTATTTGGCGATGGGGCAATTATTAAAGGGCATTAAAAAACCCCCTTGTAGAGAAGGTGGTTATTTGTAGTTTAATACAATTCCAGTGCTTTTGCCTGTTGTAGCAGATCAACGAGATTGTCAACGTTGAGTTTTTTCATCAAACGCGATTTGTAGGTGCTCACCGTCTTTTCATTGAGGTTTAATCCCTCTGCGACATCCTTATTGCGTTTGCCACTGGCGAGGAGCTTTAATACTTCAACCTCCCGGGTAGACAATTTCCTGAAGAATCGGCGCTGTTTTTGCGTTCCTTCATCAAATGCCAGGCGCTGAGCGAGTTCGTTGGTGATGAACATTTTTCCATCGCCTACCTTTTTAACGGCGGTAATGATATAGTCTAAATCTGAGGTTTTTGAAAGATATCCAAAGGCACCTGCCCTGATGGTGCTTAAGGCGTATACGTCTTCCGACTGCCCGCTATAGATGAGTACCTTTACATCAGGATACTCTTTTTTCATTTTCCTCAAAGTAGCAATACCATTGATTTCCGGGATGTCCATTTCTAACAGGACGACATCCGGTTTGACCTTTTCTAAGGCGTTAAAAAGTTCAGTAGTGGTAGAAACGTCACCTAAAACTTTAAAATCTGAAACAGTATTAAGGACTTCTTTAATTCCCAGTCGGACAATAGGATGATTATCCGCGATTAAAATGTTGATCATTGTTGATTTTTTCTGAATACTATACGTAGGTCTTACGTATAACCCTAGCATGCAATGTAAGGTTTTAATATCAAATATTTAAGGTAAAACTGTAATAATTTTATGGTTTTTCTACAGTTTACCGTCAACAATTCGTCTTAATTACCTGATTCTTAGGTGATCGGTCGTTTAAGTGTCTCAGGAATCTCACAAACAGGTATAGGAATCATCTTATGTTTGTTGGCAGAATTATACTTCTTGTATATCTTAAATACTTCGGCTTCTCGATTTTTGAAGTCCTCCGCACGCTTTCCTTCTTCGTCCATTTTCATGGCCCACTCTAATTCTGGATATGAAGCCCCGATTTGATCTTCGTCTGTTCTATCGTCACCCCATAGTCCATCCGTGGGTGGAGCCATTAGGATGTCTTTGTGAACCCCCATAAAGGATCCCAATTCATATACTTCAGTTTTTAAAAGGTCGGCAATTGGGCTCAGGTCTACGCCGCCATCCCCGTATTTAGTATAAAATCCAATCCCGAAATCTTCTACTTTATTTCCAGTTCCTGCCACCAGATAACCCAGAAGGGCTGCAAAGTAATACAAGGTGGTCATGCGCAATCTGGCACGGGTATTGGCAAGCGACATAAAACGCTCTTCTTCATCATCTACCTTGGGCAGGGCATCCACCAGTTGATCAAAAACAGGAGTGAGGTTTACCGGTTGTCTGCTGACATTGGGATATTTTTTTATTAGCCAATCGATGTGTTGGTCGGCTCTGCTTACCTGACTCTCGCCTTGGTGGATTGGCATTTCAATACACAATACTTTTAAGCCGGTACGGGCACAAAGAGTAGAGGTGACGGCGGAATCTATTCCTCCCGAAACGCCAACCACAAATCCTCTCATTCCGGCATTTTGGGTGTACTCCTTTAACCATTCTACAATATAATCCACAACTTTGGCAGTTTGCATAGTGCGTTTTTTTTAAATTGAAATACTTTAACTTTGGCCCCGTAAAAATACTCTCTGTCAACTGAATATTAAAATAGATAAGGCTTTACTTTTTATGCAAAAGACAAGATCATGGATTTTGGTCATTCTAATACTTTTATCGGCTTGTAAAGAGGATAAAGAAATTCCCCAAGAAATTCTGGATCAGCCGGTATCCCTGGAAGTACTGAGATTTGACAAGGAGTTTGCTGAGGCCACTCAGGAATCACTGCCTCAAATTAAGTTGAAGTACCCTTATTTTTTTCCTCCCCAATATTCAGATAGTGTCTGGACCGCAAAATTGCAAGACAGCATACAGATGGAATTGAGGCAGGCTGTAGACAGTGCATTTTCAGATTTTGAGAATCAGGAGAAAGAACTAACACTGCTTTTTAAGCACCTCACTTATTATTTTCCCGACTATCAGGTTCCTACCTTAATTACTCTCACAACGGATGTAGATTACGAAAATCGGATAATCGTTACAGACAGCCTTCTTCTCATCGGGTTAGACAATTATCTTGGACCGGATCACAGATTTTATGCTGGCATTGACCGGTATATCTCCAAAGGCTTGGACAAGGAATACATCGAGAGCGATATAGTAAGTGCGTTGTCAAAAAAGATTATACCCTATCCCGTAAATCGGAGCTTTTTAGATCAAATGGTATATTACGGGAAGGAACTCTACCTGAAGGACCTTCTCCTGTCATGGCAGACTGATGGCCAAAAGATTGGGTATAATGAAGATGAAATGGCCTGGGCAAGGGCCAATGAGGAACAAATCTGGCGATATTTTATTGAACGCGAATTGCTCTTTAGTACAGACGCCAAATTGGGTCCGCGGTTTTTGGATCCCGCACCCTTTTCCAAATTTAGGCTGGAGCTCGATAATGAGTCCCCCGGTCGTCTGGGCAGGTATGTAGGATGGCAGATTGTAAGAGCATTTATGGATAGAACAAATACCCCGGTTGCCGAATTATGGACGTTGCCGGGAGAAACTATTTTCAAAGAATCGAATTATAAACCTCAGAAGTAAGATCATGGCAAAAGAAGAGTCTTCAGAAATAAAATTGAGGATTACCCTCGATGAGAACCGGATTCCGGTAAAATTAAACTGGTCTGCAGAAGACGGAGGAATTGTAGATGAAGAAGCCAAGGCGATGCTGCTTTCAGTCTGGGACAGCAAAAATAAGGAGTCGCTTAAAATTGATCTGTGGACCAAGGATATGCCTCTGGATGAAATGAAAATCTTTTTTCACCAAACCTTAATATCGCTTTCGGATACGTTTATGAAAGCTACTCAGGACGAAAAAATGACGGCCACCATGAAAGACTTTTGCGCCTATTTTGCAGAAAAACTCGAATTAGAAGCATGAGAATAATTTTCCGCTCCTAATTAGACATGGGTATTTCCATTAGTAAAATTTGACCGGCCTCCATCATTTCAAATTCAAGGGTATTCACCTGCCACACCCCCAGTCCATCGCGCCGGTTTAATTCCTCTCCGGCAACCCTGCATTTGCCTTCCAGAAGAAATATGTACAAGCCATTAGACTTTTTTCGCATGCCGTAACTAATGGTTTCACCTTTGTCAAAATCGCCTAAATGGAACCAGGCGTCCTGATGAATCCATACCCCGATGTCTTTAGGATCAGGAGAAATAATCTGGTGAAAGGTATTCTTTAAGGAAGTTTGGTCCAGGGTAATTTGATCATATCTCGGACTCACATTCACTTTATTGGGAAGTACCCAGATCTGTAGAAATTTCACTTTTTTATCCCGGTTCTTATTGCGTTCGCTATGGTTTACTCCTGTACCCGCACTCATAACCTGCACATCGCCTTCTTTGATAACGGCCACGTTGCCCATGCTGTCTTTGTGTTCAAGTTCTCCTTCCAGAGGGATAGAAATGATTTCCATGTTCTGATGTGGATGTGTCCCGAACCCCATTCCGCCAGCTACTTCATCATCGTTCAACACCCGGAGTACGCCAAAATTCATCCGGGAAGGATCGTGATAACCTGCAAAACTAAAGGTATGGTGGCTGCGGAGCCAACCGTGATCGGCAAAACCCCGCGTAGATGCTTTGTGAAGTATTTTCTTCATAATAATTTGTGTGATTCTTTTGCCATCTTTGTCGTAAGGAATTCAGAAATCTTTCGTCTGTAAAGACCTAAATTGTCCTAGTAATAAATTTATAAAAACTGAAGCAGGTGCCCAGAGATCCCATTAAGAAATTGCTATTTGTTTACAATGCAGATTCAGGATTGATGAACGAGCTGTTCGATGCTGCTCACAAAGTACTGAATCCAGCAACTTATCAGTGTAGATTATGCGAGCTGACCTTCGGAAATTTCCGTGAAAAGGCGACCTGGAAAAAATTCCGAAAGAAGAGTGATATTTCTATGGAATTCCTTCATAAGGATGAGTTTTTGGCTCAGTATTCTTCCAAATTCATGCCCAAATACAGCTTTCCCATCGTACTCGAAATCACGGATCACAACTTGGAGCAGTTCTTGGGAACGAAAGAAATTAACGAACTTCAGTCAACGGAAGAATTAATCGGGGAGATAAACCAAAGACTAGCGTAACGAGGATTTCCGACCATTATTGAGCACAAATTTTAACCTTTGTGCTGATGCTTGTGAAAGTCGGTATTGATTTGGTCAATATATTCCAGAATTTCTTCCCTTCCTTGTGCTTTCAGGGAGGAGGTAACAAAATGCCGGGGTGCTTCTTCCCACAGGTCTTTTGTCATCGTATTGAGATATTCGTTAACCTGCCTTTTAATCACCATGGGTTTTATTTTATCTGCCTTGGTAAACACAATTGAAAAAGGGATTTGATTTTCGCCCAGCCAGGCCATAAACTGGAGGTCTATGGGTTGTGGTTCATGGCGGATGTCGATCAGGACAAAGGCGCTGAGTAGTTGAGTCCGCTTTAAAAAATACTCAGTGATATACTTCTGAAAGGTCTTTTTTTCTTTTTTGGATACCCGGGCATAACCATATCCGGGTAGATCCACCAAAAACCAGTTCTTGTTTATTTTAAAGTGATTGATCAGTTGCGTTTTACCGGGCCTTCCTGAGGTTTTGGCCAGAGACTTACGTTCGGTAAGCATGTTGATCAGCGAACTCTTTCCCACATTAGATCTGCCGATAAAGGCGTATTCAGGCAGATGGTCAGAGGGGCATTGGGCAACACTGGAATTGCTCATGACAAAGTCGGCCGACTTTATTTTCATGATTATCCGGTTTTAGAGTTTACTTTCCTCAAGCCATTTGGCCAGAATTTCATTGAATTCGTTGGGATGTTCCATCATGGGAGCGTGTCCGCATTTCTTAATCCAGAACAAATCAGAATTGGGAAGCAGTTCGTGAAATTCCTTGGCTACTTTTGGAGGGGTAACCGAATCATTCTCACCCCAGATAATACAGGTGGGCGTCAGCATATGAGGCAAATCTTTTGACATATTATGCCTTATTGCGCTCTTGGCGATGGCTAGTGTTTTTACGAGTTTCATTCGGTCATTAACCGTAGCAAAAACTTCATCCACGATTTCCTTGGTCGCAACCGCAGGATCATAGAATACATCCTGTGCTTTTTTCTTGATGAATTCATAATCTCCTCTTTTGGGATATCCATCACCCATAGCACTTTCATATAGCCCAGAACTACCTGTAATTACTAAGGCTTTGACCATTTCAGGGTATAGTTTGGTATGTAGTAATCCAATATGACCACCCAGTGAATTTCCGAGTAGGATAACGTCTTTCAACCCCTTGTATTCAATAAATTGTTCCAGGTATTTTGCAAAGTTCTTGACGTTGGTTTTGAGCATGGGCATGCTGTAGATCGGCAATTCAGGGACCAGTACCTTATATCCCTTTTCAGGAAAGTAATTGGTTACGCCTTCAAAATTACTCAATCCACCCATCAGACCGTGAAGTATGATCATTGGGGTGCCTTCACCGACTTCTATATATCGGTATTTCCCGTCAGTTTTAATTGAATTCTCCATGCACGACAGCTTCTGTTGTCAGTTGGCAAATATAGGCATTTCCCTCATATAGGACCATTTAATTGAGATTGCGATGAATCGAAACAGCTCGCTGCATGAGAATTCTTTCTTGTTGGGAAAACAAAACTCTTAAGCTCAGACGGACGGGACGGGTAAAGGTTAAAAAAGCCAATTTTTATGAACAAAGTGGTAATTTGTGGTAAATAGTGGTAATAATTTCTATATATTTGAGTTTATATAGGGTAGACCAACCAGATTTGAATGATCAATTTCATTGGAACATATGAATGCAAGGCCGATGTAAAGGGAAGGGTGATGATACCTGTGACCCTTAAGAATCAGATGGCGCCGGTGATCAACAAAGGCTTCGTGATCAAGCGCTCTGTGTTTCAGCCATGCCTTGAACTCTACCCCATGGAGGAATGGAATCTGCTCATGGAGAAAATGAATCGAAAAAACCGATTCAAGAAAAAGAACAACGATTTTATCAGAAGGTTTTCGGCAGGGGTTAAGCCCGTTGAGATTGATGCGACAGGACGATTGCTAATACCCAAAAACCTTATTGCTATTGCCGGTATTACCAAAGAAGTGGTATTGAGCTCGGCAATAAATATAATCGAGATCTGGGATAAAGATAGTTATGAAAAGGTTTTAGATGAAACGGCAGAGAATTTTGCTGAGTTGGCTGAAGAGGTAATGGGAGAAGATGGTGATGAGCTATCATAATCCGGTCTTGCTCCGACCTTCAGTGGACGGATTAAACATAAAACAGGACGGTGTCTACGTAGACATCACATTCGGAGGTGGAGGCCATTCTAAGGCCATTCTAGAAAGGTTGGGGGAGAAAGGAAGGTTGTTTGCTTTTGACCAGGATGAAGACGCTCTCAATAATGATATAAATGATGACCGATTTACACTAATCAATGAGAATTTCAGGTATCTCGGTCAGTTTTTAAAGTTCTATGGCATTCGGAAAGTGAATGGGATCCTTGCAGATTTCGGAGTTTCCTCACATCAATTCGACAGCGCAGAACGAGGTTTCTCCACCCGTTTTGAGGGAGAACTTGATATGAGGATGTCTAAAAGAAATCAATTGTCTGCCTTTGAGGTAATCAATGAATACTCTGCTGAGAGACTAGGACAGATTTTAAAGCAGTATGGTGAACTCAGGAATGCTCATGCAATGGCCAAAACCATAGTAGAATCCCGGGATAAGAAAACGATAAAAACCTCTGCTGATTTAAAGCAGGCGTTACAAAGGTTTTTGCCCGGACACAAAGAGCATAAAATATTGGCCCAGATATACCAGGCGGTGAGAATTGAAGTGAATCAGGAATTGGAGGCGATAAAGGAGTTCTTATTGCAAACTCCGGGCTTGTTGCCCGAAGAAGGCCGATTGAGCATTATCAGTTACCATTCACTGGAAGATCGTCTGGTAAAGCGCTTTATCATGACTGGGAATTTTGAAGGAGAACTTGAAAAGGACTTTTACGGAAAGCCTTTAAAACCCTTTAAAAAAGTGGGGAACCTGGTAGTCCCAGACGAAGAAGAGATCAAACAAAATAACAGAGCACGAAGTGCAAAATTGAGAATAGCGGAACGGATTTAATTATTGAAAATCAAAATGAAAAACGGAATTGTATCCATTTTAAAAGGCAAGTTTCTAGTGAGTGGTGGCGCTCCTAAAAACTGGCTCTTTTTGGTATTTGCTTCCTTCCTGGCAACGGTGATGATATCCAGTTCTCACAGCGCCGACCGCAAAGTACACAAGCTAGCCGCCCTAAATGAAGAAGTAAAGGAGTTGCGAAGTCAGTTTGTAGAGATGCGTTCGGATGTACAACGATTAAAATTGGAGTCGACCGTAAGGCTAACCGTAGCAGATAAAGGTCTGCTTCCTTCTGAGACGCCACCGAAGAAGATTAAAGTAAAATCAACCACCCCATAAATGGCATTTTCTACCAAACATATTCTAACCAGGTTGTATCTCGTATCGGGAGGCTTGTTCCTTTTTGGTGGGTTGGTACTTTTTAAGCTGGTGAGTATCCAAATGGTGCATGGGGATAAGTATAAGGAGCTCGCTTTGCAACGAACGGAAAAAATGTTCACCATTCCGCCCAACAGGGGAAATCTCTATTCTGACGATGGGAGTTTGCTGGCAACTTCGGTCTCCAAGTACGCGATCAGATTTGATGCTGTAACCGTTAAGAATGAGGATTTTGAACAACATGTAGGTCCTCTTGCTTCTCAATTAGGGGCTTTATTGAATAAGCCTGCTTCGCATTACGAACAGCTGCTTCGCAAGGCAAAAGCAAATAAAAACAGGTATGCGCTAATTGCACGAAACCTGGACTATTCTCAGTACATGAGCGTCAAGGAGTTCCCACTTTTTAATATGGGACCCTACAGAGGTGGTCTGATTGTGGATCAGAAAACGGTTCGCGAGCATCCCCTGGGAAAAATCGCCGAAAGAAGTGTTGGTTATGAACGTTTTGATGAAAACGGCTATGTTACCCGGGTTGGACTTGAAGGCGCCTTTGGACAATACCTCAGGGGAAAAGAAGGGAAACGTCTCAAGCAAAAAATAGCCAAAGGGCAATGGAAGCCCATCGGCCTTGACAATATCATAGAGCCAAAGGACGGCTATGATGTAATTTCCACAATCGACATCAATATCCAGGATATTGCCCACCACGCCCTGTTGAAGCAACTCGAAAAATACAAAGCAGATCACGGCTGCGTAATTGTAATGGAAACGCATACCGGCGAAATCAAAGCCATATCGAACCTCGGCAGGACAGAGGATGACAAATATTACGAAAGACTGAATTATGCTGTTGGGGAATCTCACGAGCCCGGTTCAACATTTAAGTTGATGTCACTGGTAGCGGCTTTGGAGGATAAAGTAGTAGATACCAGCAGTGTCATTGATACGGAAAAGGGAAGATGGCGTCTTTATGACCGTATCGTGAGGGATTCAAAGCATGGGGGCTACGGCGAGATTTCGGTAGCTCGGGCTTTTGAGCTTTCCTCCAATACTGCCTTCGCAAAAATGATCCATAATAATTATAAGCAAAATCCTGAGGCCTTTGTCAACAGGCTCAGGCAGATGGACTTGCATAAAGAACTGGGCTTACCGATTAAGGGAGAGGGTATTCCAGTGTTGAGGAATCCGGGCGATAAAGGCTGGTCGGGGATTTCCCTGGCATGGATGTCTCACGGATATGAAGTGGCTCTTACTCCACTTCAAACTCTTGCGTTCTACAATGCCATTGCCAATGATGGGGAATTACTTAGGCCCAGACTCATTAAGGAAGTAAAAGAATGGAATAATACCATACAAAGGTTTGAAAAGGAAGTGATCAACCCGGCGATATGCTCCGAGGAAACGGTGAAAAAGGTACAGCAGCTGTTAAAAAATGTTGTGGAGAAAGAACACGGTACCGGACATAAATTATTTGCGGAAGGCTTTTCGATGGCTGGTAAAACAGGTACAGCACAAAAGAATTACGTAGGTAAAGATCCTGATAAACTGAGGTACATTTCCACTTTTGCAGGTTATTTCCCAGCAGACGATCCTAAATATTCATGTATCGTAGTCATCCATGAACCCGATAAGAGTGTTGGCTACTACGGGGCGGATGTGTCTGGTCCGGTTTTTAAATCCATTGCTCATAAGATATACTCAAATAACCCTTTGGTTGATGAGGTTGCCGATCTCGAACCCTTTAATGAAGTCTTGGAAGAGGCTTATGAGTCTTATTATGATGAGGTACAAAAGGATTTAACCATCATGCCCAATTTAAAAGGGATGAGTGGGATGGACGCTATTTCCATACTCGAAAATCTCGGCCTGAAAGTAGAAATTAAGGGTAATGGAAAAGTGAAAAAGCAATCGGTACGGCAGGGAACCAAACTTAACGAGGTATCTAAAATAGTCCTGGATCTTTCATGAAGTCACTCAAAGACATATTATATGGAGTGGGCCTTAAGGCTGTAACCGGAACAACGGCCAAACTCGTGAATCAAATATGTTTCGATTCCCGGACTGTTTCCATTGATGATGTTTTTGTTGCCATCAGCGGGACACAGTCTAACGGACACGATTATATTGGTAAGGCCATTGCCTCAGGAGCCAATGCAATTGTCTGTGAGCAGATGCCCGCAGATCTTATAAATGAGGTGACCTACCTGGAGGTAGAAGACTCTAAGAAGGCTCTTGCCATTATGGCTTCAAATTTCTACGAAAATCCCTCAAAAAATTTAAAACTGATCGGGGTAACTGGGACCAACGGTAAAACTACTGTAAGCACCCTTCTCTATCAATTGTTTAAAAAAGCCGGCTTTAAAGTTGGTCTGCTTTCCACAATCAGGATTATGGTTGATGAAAAGGAGTACGATACAAAACATACCACTCCTGATGCCTTGTCTATCAATTACTATTTGTCATTAATGAGTGAGGAAGGGGTGGAGTACTGTTTTATGGAAGCCAGTTCACATGGCATTGATCAGAAAAGGACCGAAGGCCTCGTATTTGCCGGGGCTATTTTCACCAACCTGTCTCACGACCACCTGGATTATCACAAAACCTTTGCAGATTACAGGGATGCCAAAAAGGCATTGTTCGATTACTTGCCTAAAACAGCATTCGCCTTATCAAACATGGATGACAAGAATGGTTTGGTCATGCTGCAGAATACCAAGGCTAGAAAATTTACATACGCGCTCAAATCGTATGCAGATTACAGGGCTCAGATCCTGGAAAATCAGTTCAGCGGTCAATTGCTAAAAATTGACAACAATGAACTCTGGACAAAACTTATAGGGAATTTCAATGCTTACAATGTACTCGCGATTTACGCGACAGCTGATCTGCTCGGGTTAGATAAAATCGAAACCCTCAAATTACTCAGTGAGCTGGAAAATGTAAGTGGCAGATTTCAATACTATATCTCAAAAAATCGCATAACGGCTATTGTTGATTATGCCCATACGCCGGACGCTTTAAAAAATGTGCTGGAAACAATCAGCGCATTGAGGACTGGAAATGAAAACGTCATCACCGTAGTGGGGTGTGGTGGTGATCGTGACAAGTCTAAGCGTCCGGTAATGGGGCATATCGCTACCTCCCTTAGTAATAAGGTCATTTTTACCTCAGACAATCCAAGGACCGAGCAACCCGGAGTTATTATTTCGGAAATGGAAGCTGGGGTAGAACCGCAAAATTCAGCAAAGGTTTTGGCGATCGAAAACAGAAAACAGGCCATTAAAACCGCCTGTCAGCTAGCCGATGCACAAGACATCATTCTCCTGGCCGGGAAAGGCCATGAAACCTACCAGGAAACCAATGGAAACAGGACGGACTTTGATGATTTTAAAATTATCAAACAAGCATTAGAAGATTTAAAGAAATAGCAAGAAAGTAGTATGCTGTATTATTTGTTTGAATATTTAGAGAAACAGTACCAGTTCCCAGGGGCGACATTATTTCAATTCCTCACCTTCAGGGCAGCCATGGCGGTATTGCTATCGCTTGTTCTTGCCACAACCCTTGGAAAGCGCATCATTCTCTTTCTCCGAAAGAAACAAATAGGAGAGACCGTAAGGGATCTCGGACTCGATGGACAGCAGCAAAAACAGGGTACTCCAACTATGGGCGGACTCATCATTATTATGTCTACCCTGCTCCCCGTAATTCTCTTTGCTCGCCTCGATAATATCTACGTGATCCTGCTTATTGTCACCACCCTATGGATGGGCATCATCGGCTTCATAGATGATTACATTAAGATTTTTAAAAAGAATAAAAAAGGCCTTAAAGGAAGATTTAAAATCCTGGGGCAAGTGGTTTTAGGCCTGGTGGTGGGCGCTACCCTCTTTTTCCACCCTGAAGTTACCATGAAGGAAAAGAATAAGACCATCATTACCGAGAATTTCGAGGTTCGCGATGTGGAAGGAAAGGAAATGAAATCTACCAAGACCAACGTTCCCTTCTTTAAAAATAACGAGTTCGACTATGGTGATTTGATCTCTTGGATAGGGGGAGACGTACAGAGATACGCATGGCTCATCTTTATCCCCATCGTCATCTTCATAGTGACAGCAGTTTCCAACGGTGCCAATTTAACGGATGGAATTGACGGTCTGGCCGCTGGTACTTCTGCGATAATCGTATTGACACTGGGCATCTTTGCCTGGGTATCGGGTAACATTATATTCTCGGATTACCTGGATATACTTTATATCCCCAGGGCTGGAGAGTTGGTCGTGTTTATCTCTGCTTTTGTAGGATCTCTAGTCGGATTCCTATGGTACAACGCATTTCCTGCCCAGGTCTTTATGGGTGACACAGGCAGCTTAACCATTGGCGGCGTAATTGCAGTGATTGCCATCATCGTGCGGAAGGAATTACTCATTCCTCTCTTATGCGGGATTTTCTTTGCCGAGTCGCTATCTGTCATGATGCAGGTCAGTTATTTCAAATACACCAAGAAAAAATACGGAGAAGGGAAACGAATATTTCTTATGTCGCCCCTTCACCACCATTATCAAAAAAGAGGATATCACGAAAGCAAGATCGTCACCAGATTCTGGATTATAGGAATCCTGTTGGCTATTGTGACCATTGTAACCTTAAAAGTGAGGTAAATGGAGCGATTAGTGATCCTGGGAGGAGGCGAAAGTGGTGTAGGAACTGCCATCCTGGGGAAACAGAAAGGATTTGAGGTCTTTGTTTCAGACAAAGGCGAGATTAAGAAAAAATACAAAGACGTTCTTATACATGTTGGATTGGAATGGGAAGAAGGAGGACATACAGAGGAGAAGATACTGAATGCCGACCTGGTTATGAAGAGTCCGGGAATCCCCGATAAGGTACCCCTGGTTCAGAAACTGGTTAACAAAGGTATTCCCGTGATATCGGAAATTGAATTTGCCTCGCGATATACCGGTGCGACCATCATTGCGATTACCGGGAGTAATGGTAAAACAACCACGACCATGCTCACTTATCACATCCTGAAACAAGCGGGATATGATGTTGGTATGGCCGGGAACATTGGAGACAGTTTCGCACAAATGGTTGCCGAAGGGGAGAAGGAGTACTTCGTTCTGGAAATCAGCAGCTTTCAGCTCGACGGGATCACAAGCTTTAGCCCGCACATTGCGATGATCACCAATATCACCCCTGATCATTTGGATCGATACGATAATGATTTTCTTAAATATGTCGCTTCTAAATTCAGGATCACAATGAACCAGAGCAGCAAAGACTTTTTTATCTATGATGCCGATGATGACGTGATTGACGCTCACTTAAAAAAGCACCCTATCCAGGCCAGCAAACTGCCCTTCTCCTTACATGGGGAAAAGCAGTATGGAACCTTTTTAAAAGACAAACAATTTGTAATAAAGACACACGAAGACACTATGGAACTAGCATCAGATTCACTAGCATTAGAAGGTCAGCACAACCTCAAGAATACCATGGCTGCAATTACCGCAGCTAAACTGGTGGGGATCCGTAAGGAAACTATTCGGGAGTGTATCCAGAACTTTCAGGGTGCTGCGCACCGACTTGAGAAGGTCCTGAAAATACATCACGTACAGTACATCAATGATTCAAAGGCAACCAACGTCAATGCCACCTACTATGCCCTCGATAGTATGAGCACTCCCACCGTTTGGATTGTTGGAGGAGTGGATAAAGGCAATGATTATAAAGCCCTAATGCCTTTGGTACGCGAGAAGGTTAAGGCGATAATTTGCCTGGGAATGGACAACGAAAAACTCAGGCAAACTTTCGTAAATGCGGTAGATATTTTTGTTGAAACCTATGCCATGTCTGAAGCAGTAAAGGTCGCTTACAAAATAGCTGAGCGAGGAGACACCGTTTTGCTCTCGCCCGCTTGTGCAAGTTTCGATTTGTTTAAAAATTACGAGGATAGAGGGAATCAATTTAAAGAAGCAATTAAAAACCTATAGTTTTTGAAGTTCCTAACTCACATACAAGGTGATAAAGTCATTTGGGCGGTGGTAGCACTGCTGGCCTTATTCTCTTTCCTTCCGGTGTACAGCGCCAGTAGCAATCTGGTGTATGTTGTGGGGAATGGAACTACCATAGGGCATTTGATGAAACACGGTTTATTGCTGTTCCTGGGCTTTGGGATCATTTATGGTGTTCACAAAATCCCGGCTCATTACTTTAAAGGATTATCAATTATCGCAATGCCTGTGGTCCTTGCCCTGCTGGTTTATACATTGGCACAAGGCACAACCATTGAGGGGGCCAACGCCAGCCGTTGGATCAGATTGCCCCTTGTAGGGATCACTTTTCAAACCTCAACCCTGGCTTCTGTTGTTTTAATGGTCTACATCGCCAGGTACCTTTCCAAAATAAAAGATAGACAGGTGACTTTTAAGGAAAGTATTTTGCCTTTATGGTCCCCGGTTTTTCTGATTGTAATATTGATTTTACCAGCCAATTTTTCAACCGCTGCCATCCTTTTCTTTATGGTGCTGGTCTTGTGCTTTTTGGGGGGATACCCCTTGAAATACTTATCTGCAATGATTGGTTTAGGCCTTTTAGGGCTATTGTTCTTTGTCCTTGTCGCCAAAGCAGCCCCGGATCTTTTTCCGAACAGGGTAGACACCTGGATGAGTCGTGTTGAAAGTTTTTGGGACCCCGCAGATACAGAGGCAGACTATCAGATTGAAAAAGCCAAAATAGCCATTTCCAGCGGAGGCCTGGTGGGTAACGGGGCAGGTAAAAGCGTCATGAAAAATTTCCTGCCACAGAGTTCTTCAGATTTTATTTATGCAATAATCGTTGAGGAATACGGCCTTATAGGGGGTTTTTCTCTCATGTTCTTTTATATGCTTTTGCTTTTTAGAATTGTCGTTGTTGCCAACGCTAATCAGTCGGTTTTTGGGAAGTTGCTGGTTGTAGGGGTAGGATTGCCCATAGTATTCCAGGCATTGATCAATATGGCAGTCGCAGTTGAATTGTTCCCTGTTACAGGGCAAACTCTGCCCTTGATCAGTTCAGGGGGGACTTCTATTTGGATGACCTGTCTGGCGATAGGCATTGTTTTGAGTGCGAGTAGAAAGAGAACCAACGAATTGGAGGATCAGGAAATTGATGAAAATAACCCTTTAGAAGTCTTAAGTGGGCAACTATAAGTTTATTCTTTCCGGTGGAGGTACCGGAGGACATATTTATCCGGCAATTGCAATTGCCAACGAGCTTAAAAAGCGATTTCCGGAGGCAGAATTTTTGTTCGTGGGAGCAAAAGACAGAATGGAAATGGAAAAGGTCCCTCAGGCGGGATACGAAATTAAAGGATTATGGATTAGTGGATTACAGAGAAGATTAAGCTGGAAAAATTTTCTTTTTCCTATAAAAGTGATCAGCAGTTTGATAAAGGCAAGAAACATAGTAAACACATTTAAACCCGATGTCGTCATAGGTACCGGGGGCTTTGCAAGTGGCCCGGTTCTAAGAGTAGCCTCCGGGAAAGGAATTCCATGTCTTCTTCAGGAACAGAATTCCTACGCGGGGATCACAAACAAATTGCTGGCGTCGAGAGTGAGAAAGATTTGTGTGGCCTATGAAGGGATGCATAAATTCTTTCCTGAGCAAAAGATTGTTAAAACGGGAAACCCGGTGCGATCTTCCTTGCTTAGTTTACCGGATGAGGCTGAGTTGTCTTATGAGTATTTCGGGCTTAAGCCCGGAAAGAAAACCCTATTGATCCTTGGCGGGAGTTTAGGTTCCGGACGGATCAACAAACTTATTGAAGCGCAACTGAGCTATTTCCATAAACTGGATTTGCAATTGGTATGGCAATGTGGTGCCATGTATTACGATAAATACAAGCATCTGAATTCTGATCATGTTAAGGTCCATGGATACCTGAATAAAATGGAGCACGGGTACCGGATTTCGGATATCATTATATCGCGCTCGGGGGCGGGATCAGTTTCTGAACTCTGCCTGGTGGGCAAACCTGTGTTTTTTGTACCCTCACCAAATGTGGCTGAGGACCATCAGACTAAAAATGCCGAGGCCCTTGTAAAAGAAGGTGCGGCGGTAATGGTTGCAGAAAAGGATTTGGATAGCAAGTTCCAGGAGACATTTGAGGAATTAATTTCTTCAGATCAAAAAAGGGAGGAACTGGGTATCAATATTAAAAAGTTGGCCCTGCCAAAGGCAACAGAACATATTGTGGATGAGATTGAAAATTTAATCGGGAGAACAGCATGAGTAAATTCAATTTTCATAGGGTTTACTTTATCGGAATAGGCGGTATCGGAATGTCTGCCTTGGCGCGCTATTTTACCTTTTTGGGGAAACCGGTTGCCGGCTATGACAAAACTTCATCACCGCTTACCCTGGAATTGGAAGATCTCAGAATTGATATCCATTATAAGGATGAATTGACCTTAATTCCTGAACCCTTCTTAAATGCTGAAGATACCCTTGTGGTTTATACTCCTGCGGTACCAAAGGACCTGAAAGAATGGATCTATTTTAGGGATAAGGGATTTACGGTAAAAAAGAGATCAGAAGTGCTGGGAATCATCACCAATGACACTTTCTGCTTTGCTGTCGCAGGTACCCACGGAAAAACTACAACTTCCAGTATTCTGGCACATCTTCTCAAAGAGACCGGAACCCCATTAACTGCTTTTCTAGGCGGTATATCAGAAGACTTCAATAGCAATTTTGTTTGGGAAGGCAATGAGTTTTCAGTAGTTGAAGCCGATGAATTTGACCGATCGTTTCTTCAGTTAAGACCCGACGTTGCCTGTATTACTTCTATGGATGCCGATCACCTCGATATCTACGGTGATGAAGAAGCTTTGAAAAAGTCCTTCAGGGATTTCGCTGCCAACCTTAAGCCCAACGGAAAGCTATTTGTCAGGAATGGGCTACCCGTGCAGGGAATCACCTATGGGATCGATGACAACTCGGACTATTGTATAAAAAATATTAAAATTGAACATGGCACCTACATTTTTGATTTGGGCACCCCCGAAACTGTGCTAAAAGGGGTGAAATTCAACAAACCCGGCAGACATAATCTGCTGAATGGTTTAGTGGCTTTCGCAATGGCGATTCAGGCCGGTCCCCCGCTGGATCGCCTTGCAGAAGCTTTGGAATCCTTTAAAGGTGTAAGGCGTAGATTTTCGTATAAGATCAAGGCAGACAATTTGATTTTCATCGATGACTACGCACATCATCCGACGGAAATAGATGCTGTTTTCGATGCGATCAAGGAAATGCATCCCGATACTAAAATCCTTACGGTTTTTCAGCCTCATCTGTATTCAAGAACACGAGATTTCTTAAACGACTTTGCAAAAAGTTTGTCAAGATTTGACAGTATCCTCTTGTTGGATATTTATCCGGCTCGTGAAAAACCTATTCCGGGAGTTAGCTCACAACAATTACTCAAACTCATTCAGAATCCTATGAAAAAGCTGGTTGCAAAACAGGATCTGGCTAAAGAAATAAAGGCGCAAAAACCACAAGTCCTGGTCACCATGGGAGCGGGGGATATCGGACTTGAAGTAGAATCATTAAAACAAGCATTGGAATATGAAAATTAATTGGAACTATATCAAAATATTAGTCCTAATAATTTGTATAACAGGACTTTACGCATTCTCAAATAAAAGAAATCTCGACAGACCCATAAAGGAGATGGAGATTGTATTTGAAGGAGACAACAATTTATACCTGTCTCAGGAAATGGTTAATAAATTGTTAATACAAAATTTTGGAAGTGTCCTCAAGCTGGGCAAAGAAAAATTAGTTTTGAATACTATAGAAAAGGTCATCGAGACCCATAATATGGTAAAAAGCGCCCAGGTATATCTTACTATTGATGATAAACTTACATCTAAAATTTTCCAAAGGCAGCCCATAGGTCGTGTAGAGGGAATTACAACATTTTACCTAGATGAGGAGGGTAAATCTATGCCATTATCCAAGTTGCATTCTGCCCGTGTGCCTATCATCACTGGCGAGATCACAGGAAAGAGTCTGGATGATGTTTTTGAAATATTGAAGTTTATAAACCAGGATGAATTTTTTAGAAAAAATGTCATCGGGATACATATAGAAGCGGAAGAAAGGTATCAATTGAAATTTCGGGTTGAAGACTTTATCGTTGACCTTGGAAATGTTGATGACCTGGAGAAGAAATTCAAAAATTTCAAAGCCTTTTATGCCAAGGCTTTAAAAGATAAGTCCTTAAGGGATTACGCAGTTGTGAATTTAGAGTTTGACAATCAAGTAGTGTGCACTAAAATTTAAGACCATGGAACAAGAAAATTACTCAGTAGGCCTCGATATAGGAACCACCAAAATAGTGGCTATCATCGGTAAGGAAAACGAATACGGCAAGATAGAAGTGCTGGGGATAGGTCGTTCCAAAAGCCTCGGCGTTCACCGGGGAGTAGTGAATAATATCACCCAGACTATAAAATCGATTCAGCAAGCCGTAGAACAGGCCGAGGCCAATTCAGGATTAAAGATAGGCTCGGTAGTCGTTGGCATAGCCGGACAGCATATCCGCAGTCTACAGCACAGCGATTACATCACAAGGGCAAATTCGGAGGAGGTGATCAATGAAGACGATCTGGAGAAATTATGTAACCAGGTTTACAAATTGGTGATGCTACCCGGAGAGGAGATCATCCACGTTTTGCCACAGGAATACAAGGTAGACGGACAGGCAGAGATCAAACAACCCATCGGGATGTACGGAGGGAGGCTAGAGGCCAATTTCCACGTAGTGGTGGGACAGGTGTCTTCCATAAAGAACATCGGAAGATGCATTAAAAGTGCAGGTTTGGATCTGTACAACATTACCCTAGAACCCCTGGCATCCTCAGAAGCTGTGTTGAGTCAGGAAGAAAAAGAAGCAGGTGTAGCCCTGATCGACATAGGAGGCGGTACAACAGACCTGGCCATCTTCAAGGATGGAATTATCAGGCATACTGCTGTTATTCCCTTTGGAGGTAATGTGATCACAGAAGACATCAAAGAAGGCTGTTCTATTATAGAAAAGCAGGCAGAACTTTTAAAGATAAAATTCGGTTCAGCATGGCCCGGAGAAAATAAGGATAATGAAATAGTCTCTATCCCGGGCTTACGCGGAAGGGAGCCTAAAGAAATCACCCTTAAAAATTTATCCAAGATCATTCATGCACGTGTAGTTGAGATCGTTGAACAGGTATATGTTGAGATCAAGAACTACGGTCATGAGGAGCAAAAGAAAAAGTTAATTGCCGGTATCGTCCTTACCGGTGGGGGTAGCCAGCTGAAACATCTAAAACAGTTGGTGGAGTACATCACCGGAATGGATACGAGAATTGGATATCCCAATGAGCATTTAGCAGGAGATTCGGAGGCAGAAATTGCCAGTCCGCTTTACGCAACTGCGGTGGGATTACTAATGAATGCCGTAGAGAATAAGGACAAACGCAGGTTGAAGACAATAGAAGAAGAACAGGAAAGGGAAATGGTCCTGGAAGGGCATGATGAGATGGGAACAGCCACGGCAGCGAAGAAGGAACGAAAATCAGTATTTGACCGGTGGTCTGAAAAGCTCAAGGATTTTCTAGACAACGCAGAATAAATTAAAGCATATCATTTAACCAGTAATAAAAGCATCATGAACAAGAACACCGAATTTGAAAGTATTTCCTTTGACCTCCCCAAGAATCAAAGCAATGTAATAAAAGTGATCGGCGTTGGCGGCGGTGGCAGCAATGCTATAAATTACATGTTTCAGGCGGGAATCAATGGAGTTGATTTTGTAATATGTAACACAGACTCACAGGCACTTCAAAACAGCCCTGTACCCAATAAGATACAGTTAGGGGTGTCCCTGACAGAAGGATTGGGGGCCGGAGCCAACCCTGAGGTGGGGGAGCAGGCCGCAGTTGAAAGCATGGAAGACATCAAACGCATGCTGGATACTACGACAAAAATGATCTTTATTACAGCCGGAATGGGTGGAGGAACAGGTACTGGTGCTGCTCCTGTCATTGCAAAACAGGCGAAGTCAATGGATGTGCTAACTGTGGGGATTGTTACCATGCCCTTCCAGTTTGAAGGTAAAATGAGATGTCAGCAGGCTCAAAAAGGTATTGAGCGCCTGAGGGAACACGTAGATTCATTGATCATTATCAACAACAACAAACTCCGGGAAGTATATGGTAACCTTGGCTTTAAAGCGGGTTTTTCTAAGGCAGATGAAGTGCTGGCCACTGCCGCCAGGGGCATTGCAGAAGTAATTACCCACCACTATACACAGAATATAGATTTAAGAGACGCCAAAACAGTGCTCTCCAATAGCGGGACCGCAATAATGGGTTCATCTATGGCATCGGGTTCAGCAAGGGCACAGGAGGCTATCATGAAAGCGCTGGATTCGCCACTGCTCAATGACAACAAGATCAACGGGGCGAAAAATGTACTGTTGTTGATTGTATCAGGCACAAAAGAAATAACTATTGATGAGATCGGTGAGATCAATGATCACATTCAAATAGAGGCAGGACACGGCGCTAATATCATCATGGGAGTAGGTGAGGATGAAACCCTGGGGGATGCTATTGCCGTTACCGTAATAGCAACCGGTTTTAACGTAGATCAGCAGGATGAAATTGTCAATACCGAATCAAAAAAAATCATCCATACGCTGGAAGAGGACCAAAAAGCAGAACAACAATTGATGGATTCTGAGGAAGTGGTTCACGAACTGGTTATGGAAGAAGAAGAAACGGAACCCATAGTAAAACATGTTTTAGAGGTAGAGGAGGAGATGGATTTAATTCCTACCACCAATTTTATCCGGAATTTTAATGTCTTTTACGATGAGGTAGTTGCCGAGAATGTAGATGAGGACAGTTTTATTATCATCGATTCAAAAGAAGCTGTTTTTGATATCGAAGTGGTAGATCCGATCACAGTATCTTCATTGGATAAGAATAAGGAGCAGATGGCCATGAGTTTTGACATGCCCCTATCCAAGAAAGAGGATGCAGAGGAAATAGAGGAGGATAAGGAACATGTGATCACCTTCACTCTTGACGAGGAGATTAGCGATATGGATGTCAATGAGCACATCGAGGTCATTCCCGTACTCGAATACAATAAGGACGGAGAAAAGCGCTACAGCCTTGATGATTATATGGAGTTGGAATCCAAATTGACCGGAGCGCGTTCAAAGGCAGAAGACTTTGACCCTAAGATCATTGAAGATGAACTGGTTTTTGAACACAAAACCGTAAGCGCCTATGAACAATCCAATAAGGAGTCAAGTCCGGAGGAGATAGACCCCATGTCATCACCCATAGAAGAGCTATTAAAGGCCAGGGCAGATGAGCGTAGAAAAAAGCTCAAGGATTTTAATTATAAGTTTAAAAATAGCCTGGGTCATATTGAAGAAATTGAAAAAGAACCTGCCTATAAGCGGCAGGGGGTAAACCTTAATGACAGCCCCAAAGAAGGAAAGGTCTCCCGGACAACTCTAGGAGAAGACAGCAATGACGAAATACAATTGCGTTCCAATAATTCCTTCTTACACGATAATGTAGACTAGTTAATTTTGTTCGGTTGTTTCAACCCTTCTTCAGCCCGGAATGATTCCCTTCGTTTCGGGTTTATTTTTTAACTTCACAATTCCAAAAAAAATTGAGTTATGAGCTTACAGGATAAGGTAATGCAGGAAATGAAAACGGCAATGAAAGCTAAGGATTCCGTTGCCCTTGAGTCGCTACGGGCTATCAAATCGGCCTTGTTGTTAGCGCAAACTGATAAAGGGGGGGCAAAGGCCTTACGGAGGAAGAGGAAATAAAAATGGTTCAGCGACTAGTAAAGCAGAGGAAAGACAGCGCAGCTATCTTCAATGAACAAGGACGGCAGGATCTCGCCCAGGCAGAAATAGCTCAGGTGGCTGTGATTGAGAAATTTTTACCCGAACAACTGGATGAAGCGGAAATAGAAAAAGTGGTGGTTGCCACCATTGAGGATATGGGAGCCAGCGGGATGAAAGACATGGGTCCGGTGATGGGCAGGGTTTCCAAAGAACTGGCCGGAAAAGCTGATGGAAAAACGATCTCAGGAATCGTTAGAAAGCATTTAAATTAAGTCGGGACAAGTGGATAGTTCTGAGCTTAAAGCGTTGTTGAAATCCGCAATCACAAGGACGGAGAAGCGCATAGCTCAATACCGGGATTTAAGCAGACCCGTATCACCCGATAATGCTATTGGAAGGGTGTCCAGGATGGATGCCATCAACAACAAAGGCGTTATGGAAGCAGCTCTGCGCAAGGCAGAAGATCAGTTAAGAGGCCTGAAACGCAATTTCTCCATGTTGGGAACAGATGACTTTGGCAAATGTTTAAAGTGCCGGGAGAAGATACCTATTGAACGTATTTTATTAGCTCCGGAAAGTTCTTTTTGTGTAAATTGCGCTCGCTAAGAAAAAATGAAAACAAGGCCGCGTAGTTCAACTGGATAGAATATCAGATTTCGGCTCTGAGGGTTGGGGGTTCGAATCCTCCCGCGGTCACTACAAGCACCAAACCCCGCAACGGTAGTTGTGGGGTTTTTAGTTTCCTAAAGCGCCAATTTAAGCTTGCTTAAAGCTGGCGCTAGGGAAACTAAAACCGCATTGGCCCTGTCCCATGCAGGTTTGGTATTTCCAGATGGGAACGCAATGAGGCTCACCGAGCTGTAGTGAGGTAATCCATCACGAAGCGAAGTTTTCTTTTTTTAGTTTTCAACGCGCCCGCCCGCCTTTGGTGGCGAACACAATGAGGCTCACCGAGCGCAGTGAGGTGATCCTCGCCTTACGAAGTCATCTTTGTTAGTTTTCAAAAGCTCTGCCCAAATTTGTTTGTGAGTATAGAGCCGGTCGCTAATCCTGTTAATCGCCTGAAGCACTAATCCTTTACATCCAATATTAGCATATCCTTAACAGGGGAAACAAAATCATTCACTAAATTTGACTTCATGAGGCAAAACGCTGTAAAAATTCTTTTCTCTTTTATTTTACTCGGACTTTTTCTGGGAGCAAAAGGGCTTAGCTATCACGCATTGTCTCATGATGACAAAGGGGATACCATAAGCTGCGAACTTTGTGAGTTTGCACTTCTAAATGAAACTATCTCCTATGATCTGGCAGTGCAAACTGACTTCCCTGCACCATTCGTGCATAATCTGATACAAGAGACTTCTTGTTCTTTGTCTGAGGTAAACATTGAAGATCCTTTTTATCAAATCCTCTTTGGCAGGCCGCCCCCATTTTATCTGGTATAATTTCCCACCGGAACAAGCTCCCTTAGGTACTCTTTTTCTTTGAGGCCTCTTAATTTATACTTTTTTCAATGATTATAAGACACTTATATATAGTGATCCTTCTACTTATACCTGCTTTAGGTATAGGGCAACAGTGCGACAATACGCTGTCTGGAAAAGTACTGGACTTTCACAACAAAAGTCCGCTTACCGGAGCTACCTTGTTTATTCCGGAATTAGACGTTTCAGCGATTACGGATTTTAATGGACTCTATGAGATTAAGAATTTGTGTGAAGGGAAATACGAATTGGAAATTATGCATCCTGAATGCAGAACTGTGTTTTATACCGTTAGGATATCAGCAAATACGGAGAAAGACTTTCTCTTAGAGCATCATCTGGAACAACTGGAAGAGGTTCAGGTTGTTGGTGGAGCTATTTCAAAAAAGACGAATTCTGGTTTGGAACAGCGCCTGGCATCTGAAGCTTTAGTGAGATACAGTGGTGCCAGTTTGGGAGATGCCTTAAATGAACTCAGTGGTGTTTCCAGTATTAGTACCGGGGCAACGATTGTTAAACCGGTGATCCACGGCTTAAACGGAAGTAGGGTATTGGTCCTTAATGACGGGGTTCGAATGCAGGATATGGAATGGGGTGATGAACATGCACCGAATGTCGATATCAATGCTGCCAATGCGATTTCGATTGTAAAAGGGGCTGCAGCCTTGCAATATGGAGGAGATGCTATTGGAGGGGTTATTCTTCTGGAGCAGGAAAACATGCCGGCAAAGGATACCCTTTACGGAAAGACCGTAATTAATGGGATCTACAATGGAAGGGGAGGAAGTATATCTTCTGAACTGTCAAAGGTTTTTAAAGATCAGTGGTTTCTAAAGGCTCAGGGTTCCTATAAACGCCTGGGAGATCAGGAAGCTCCTGACTATAACTTGTCCAATACGGGAATTGCAGAATCAGGATTGTCCTTACAATTTGGGAAAAAGACTTTTAACTGGGGTGTTCATGCCCGATTCTCATATTACGATGCTGAAATTGCGATCCTCAGGGCTTCTCATATCGGCAATATCGATGACCTTATACGAAGTATTAACAGTGGAATCCCCGAAATCATAAGGCCTTTTACCTATGACTTGCAAAATCCCAGGCAGAAGGTAACCCACTACCTGGGAAAAGTTGCGCTTTATAAGAGGTTTGAGGGCTTAGGTAAGTTGAGTTTTCAATACGATTTTCAGGATAACCGAAGATTGGAATACGACGTGAGGCGCGGGGAACTTAATGACCAGGCTTCTCTTGATCTTCAGCTTACCACCCACACTTTGAGTACAGATTTTAAATGGGATGCCGATGATAAACTGGAAATGCAATTTGGTTTGATGGGGCGATACCAGGAGAATTTTCCGAACCCGGCTACAGGCGTCAGAAGACTGATCCCTGATTATGAGAAAATAGATCTGGGAATATATGGCACGGCGGAATACCGGATAAATAATAACTGGGAAGTTGATGGAGGAATTCGATACGACTATTCACAGATTGATGCTCTTAAGTTTTATCAGACCAGCCGTTGGGAGGAAAGGGGTTACGATCAGGATTTCAGTGATATAGTTGTTGAAGATCTGGGTTCGCAGTTGTTGACCAATCCCGTGCTCGATTTTAACAATATTTCTGTTACCTCCGGAGTACAGTATTCAAAGAATAACAATACCTTTTTCAGATTTAACTATTCACTTTCACAAAGAGCACCAAATCCATCTGAACTTTTTAGTGACGGACTCCATCACTCCGCTGCGCGGATAGAACTCGGCGACTTGCGGATAAAGAGTGAAACGTCAAATAAAATCTCCCTGTCTTTCGAAAAACAATACCAGGACTGGGGTATCACTGTGGAGCCTTATGCCAACTTCCTCGTGGATTTTATTTTGCTTGAACCCACTGGCGTGGAGTTTACTATCAGGGGAGCGTTCCCGGTATGGACCTATAGACAAACGGACAGTAGATTGTTGGGCCTGGATATTTCGGGATATAAAAATTGGAATGAGCAGTGGACAACCGAACATCAGTTCTCAATAGTAAAGGGGACAGATGTAGAGAATGATATACCGCTGATCAATGTGCCCTCGGCAAATTTCAGAAACAGGCTTCGATTTACTAAAAAGGAGTGGAAGGGATTAGAAGTTTCACTGATGAGCAATCTCGTTTTTCGTCAGAATGAAACACCGCCCAATTTTGTGGTTTTTTCACCTGAACAACAGCAGGATGTTCTCCTGGAAATTAATAGTCCGCCAGATACGTATCACCTGTTGGGATTTACTTCAAAAATGGAATTCTCCCTCGGGGGTGCTCGTGTCTTAACGACCTCATTGAACGTAAACAATATTTTAAATACCTCCTTCAGGGACTATCTCGACAGGCAGAGATTTTTTGCTGACGGGATGGGCAGAAACATTTTATTACAGCTAATTATTAACTATTAAATACGATTAAGACTATGAAAACAGTAAAGATTCTAACCCTTTTAATGCTTGGCGGAACACTCTTGACCTCCTGTTCAGATGACGATCCGGCTCCTGAACCCATCAACGAAGAAGAGATTATTACTACCTTAACGGTTACTCTAACTCCAGATGGTGGAGGGACCACAGTAACCTTGCAGAGTCAGGACTTAGATGGGGACGGTCCTAATGCTCCCGTGGTTACCGTTTCAGGAGATCTGGTTGCGGGAACTACTTATAACGGTGGCATTGTGGTGTTAAATGAGACCGAGACCCCAGCTGAAAATATTACCGAGGAGGTAGAGGAAGAGGATGACGAGCATCAGTTCTTTTACACTGTGGGTGGAGGTCTTGACGTAACTACAGAGTATGCTAATTTTGACGGTAATGGCAATCCCCTGGGGACAGAATTTACTTTGATATCCGGGGCTGCAAGTTCTGGAACACTTGCGTTCACTTTGCGCCACGAACCCACAAAGCCTAACACCGGTCTGGCTGATGCAGGTGGTGAGACAGATATTGCAGTAACCTTTAATGTAACGGTTCAGTAGGGCTTTGTCTAATGTATTTCACCTCGCTGAGATCAGGGAGGCAAAGAAAAACCCTCCAATTGTCTAAGGCAAATTCATGCCAGGGCATTTTGGAGGGTTTTTAATTATTGGTCTTTATAACCACAAATTTATTTGTTATTCAATCAGAATAGATTACGGAATAGTCTTGTCCGTTAGGCAGGGACTGATTGCTCCTTAACGATATGCGCCATGATCGTCTTGGCATGCACCCTAGAATTTTCAATAAACCATTTATGGGTTTCCATTCCACCGCAAATTACTCCTGCAAGATACAAGCCTTCAACATTGGTCTCCATAGTTTCCGGGTTGTAATCAGGGAGTCTTTTCTTGTCCTGAGACAGGTTAATACCCATGTTTTCAAGAAATTTAAAATTGGGCATATAACCGGTAAGGGCCAGGACGAAGTCGTTTTCGATATTAATTGTACCATCCGGACTGTCTAAGATGATTTCTCGCTCTCTCACCTCAGAAACAGTGGAATTGTAATACGCTTTAATGCTACCTTCCTCTATTCGGTTAATAATGTCGGGTCTCACCCAGTATTTAACTCTTTGACCAACTTCTGGACCCCTGATGATCATGGTGACATCAGCGCCTTTTCTCCAGCATTCCAGAGCAGCGTCGACTGCAGAATTACTCGCTCCTACGACTGCCAACTTTTGACTGGCAAAAAAGTGAGGGTCGTTGTAATAATGCGAAACCTTAGGTAATTCTTCTCCCGGGACATTGAGTTTGTTTGGCAGGTCATAAAAGCCCGTAGCTATGATCACATACCTCGATTCATATGTTTCTTTTTCTGTTGTCGTCTGAAAGCGTTCACCTATTTTTTTTACCGAGCCCACTTTTTCAAAAAGGTTGATGTTCAGCTTATTTGAAGTGACGATCCTTCTGTAATATTCCAGGGCTTCATTTCTTTTAGGCTTAGCTTCCTTACTGATAAAGGGGATTTCGTCAATCTCCAGTTTCTCTGAGGAAGAAAAAAACTGCATATTCACCGGATAGTTGAAAAGGGAGTTCACAATGGGACCTTTTTCGATAATAAGATAAGACAGCCCTTTTTTCTTGGCTTCCAGTCCGCAGGCTATCCCAATGGGTCCGCCTCCAACAATAATAAGATCAAATTCTTTCTTCATATCCCTCGCTTAGTAGTTTAATCATCTAAATCATTACAAAGCTAGGCATATTCTTATTAAAACACCGAAGCTAAAGTGCAGGGTTAAACCTGACAATTATCATTCTTTTCCGGTAATTTGAATCGGATATTTAGGAAATAATACTAAAACAATTCATCATGACTATTTCCATAGATATACCCATCTCAACCATTATGACAAAAAATATAATTTCCGTCAACCTGGAGGATGGGTTAGAGAGAGCAGAACATTTATTCAAAAAGCACAATATCCGGCACATGCCGGTGACCCAGAATAAAAAGATCGTAGGGATGCTCAGTATGAACGATTTATTGCGTTTGAGCTTCGCAGACGGGGCTTTTCGTGAGGAGGACAATATTAAATCGGAGATTTATGAAATGTTTACCATTAATCAGCTTATGGTACGAACCCCCGAAACAATTAGCTCAAAGGAAACGGTTAGGGAAGCAACGGCTTTATTGGTAAAGCGCAAGTATCACTCATTACCTGTAGTAGATGATGGAGAGGTGGTAGGTATCGTCACCACCACAGACCTTTTGAAATATTATCTGTCCATGTTTTAGGAAAGGTTAGAAGAAGCTAATTCTGAGATCATCTTGGCTGGGTTTTCGGCTTTGAAGACAGAACTTCCCGCAACCAGCACGTCAGCACCTGCTTCAACTAGTTTTGAGGCATTTGCCGAGCTTACTCCGCCATCTATCTCAATTAGTGCAGTAGCACTTTGCTCATTAATCATCCCTCGGAGTTTTTCGACCTTCTTATAGGTTTGAGGGATAAAGGATTGCCCACCAAAACCGGGGTTCACACTCATTACCAGTACCAGATCCAGATCTGTTAATATGTTTTCCAGCAAGGAGACCTCTGTATGGGGATTTAGGGCCACGCCCGCCTTCATTCCTGACGCCTTAATGGCCTGTATGGTCCGATGCAGATGTGTGCAGGCTTCATAGTGTACGGTAAGCAGATACACCCCTAGATCGGCAAATGTTTGTATATATCGATCAGGGTCTACGATCATTAGATGAGTATCCAGAGGTTTTGTGGCGTATTTGGAGATGGTACTTACCACGGGCATCCCATAGGAAATATTTGGGACGAATAGTCCGTCCATGATGTCGAGATGATGCCATGCAGCTTCACTCTCATTCACCATTTCCACTTCTTTCTGAAGGTTACCAAAGTCTGCTGCAAGCAGGGAGGGAGCTATTTTTACGCGATTCATAGGTCGGCAGAATTAATATTAGTAAAAGTAATCAAACCACTTTTATTCAGACATAGCGCCTGGCTCTTTTCTGATGGTGATGTTGCTCAGATCGGTTTCAGCAGCAATATACCCAAAGGAACTCCAGTTATCTCCTTCGATTATTTTGGTCATTAGCAACATCCCTTTTTCGATTTTTTTACTTTCCTCTTCCGTAAAATACCAGTTGGCCAAACCGTAAGCAACGGCATCTGACGCTGCTGAGGCTTCACCTTCTGGTAAAAGATCTTCTTCTGTGATCAAGCCTTTGTAAAAAAGGCATAGATTATGGTAGCTGCTATTTTCTATGACCTCAAGCTCAGGAGTGATCGGGAGCAAGAGACTATCTGCTGCCGAATAGTTATTCAATCTTCTTTGAATCATGTAGAGCCAGTGCGTACTCGATACAAGATTATCCGGGTTTTCACCACTTTCCTTGCATTTAAGGTACGCCTTGTAGGCATTGTCATAATCCTGTTTTAGGTAATAGGCAAGTCCGAGGTGGTACCAGATATTTCCGTGTAAGGTGCTTACGGGAATATTCATCGCATTGGGTATACCATCGGGTTCCACCTCATTGGCTTTACCTTTAATCAGTTCAGCGCCTTTTTCAAGGTCGGCAATAGCTTTGTCAAACTGCCTTAGCGAAATATATCGATGTCCCCGGTGCCTGTATAGTCGGGCATCTTCCGGAAATTTTTTGATCCCGCTTGTATAAATCGTTATGGCATCTTCGTAATGGCCCAGATATGCCGTTCTTCGGCCGTACCATATCAGCAGGTCTGCATCTGTGGTGTCGTTCAAATATGCTCTTCTCGCTTCCTGATAATCCTGAAGGGCCTTACCACTGGCCTTATTTCGCTCATAGACTTTTCCCAGGGGAGTGGTGAAAGGTTGAGGTGTTTCCGGGATAGGATCACTTTTTAGGTTACAGCAGGATAGGATCAGAAAGAAAAAAACTGTACTTATTCTGATAATTCCTTTGGGTACTGAACTTAATATTGACATTTGCCGGGTTTTTAGGTTGGATTTAGACTGAAATGAAAAACTCCGGTAATCAGCCGGAGTTTATTCATCAATCAAAAAACGAACAGTCATGATACACTGTTGTTATCTTCTGCAAATTACACTAAAATCTCCAGTATTCCAATTTATGGTACGGACATCCGTGCTCTTGCATCCGGGATAATTACCCCAGATATGTCTTCAGGATCTTACTCCTTGAGGTGTGTTTCAACCTTCTGATTGCCTTTTCTTTTATTTGTCTTACACGTTCCCTGGTAAGGTCAAACGTCTCTCCAATTTCCTCAAGGGTCATGGAGTGTTGTCCCGCAAGTCCGAAGTAAAGTCGGATGACATCAGCTTCCCTTGGTGTAAGGGTTTCCAACGCTCTTTCTATTTCGGTTCTCAGAGATTCGTGCAAAAGATCTTTATCTGGATTTGGCGATTCCCCGCTGCGTAAAACATCGTAGAGATTTGAATCTTCCCCGTCAATCAGTGGAGCATCCATGGAGACGTGCCGTCCTGAATTCTTGAGTGATTGCTTCACATCTTCTACGGTCATATCCAATTCCTTGGCAATCTCTTCAGCAGATGGCATCCTTTCGTGTGCTTGCTCAAGAAAAGCGAAGGTTTTATTGATCTTATTGATCGAACCGATCTTGTTCAATGGCAAACGCACAATACGGGATTGTTCGGCCAAAGCCTGAAGAATGGATTGACGAATCCACCAAACGGCGTAGGAAATAAACTTAAAACCACGAGTTTCATCAAAACGTTGTGCAGCCTTGATAAGGCCAAGGTTTCCTTCGTTGATCAAATCCGGGAGCGTAAGCCCCTGATTCTGGTACTGTTTTGCTACAGAAACGACAAATCTAAGGTTGGCTTTGGTCAGCTTTTCAAGGGCGGTTTGATCGCCGGCCTTAATGCGTTGTGCCAATTCCACTTCTTCATCAGCTGTAATCAGATCTACCTTGCCAATTTCCTGTAGGTATTTGTCAAGAGAGGCCGTTTCACGGTTGGTTACCTGTTTTGTAATCTTTAACTGTCTCATCTATAAGGTTCCTTTCAATTTAGGGTTAAAGCATGTACTGCATATACTTATACGTATAAATAGAGAGAATGTTACAATTAGGTTTAGAAATTTTCAATAAAATGTTAAATAAATCAAAAAACCCCGACGAATTGCCGGGGTTGGAGTTATAATTTAAAGAAATTTAGTCTCTTCGCTGTCTCGAGGGCCTTCTTGGTCCCCGGTCATTTCTGTCACCGCGATCTCTTCGATCGTTTCTCGGTGGTCTCTCCTTGTAACCTTCAGGCTTAGGCAGAAGTGCTTTTCTGGAAACTTTGTCTTTTTTCGTACGAGAATCGATACCTAGGTATTTAATATCGAATTCATCTCCCATATTGACCACATCTGAAACATTTTCTGTGCGTTCCCATGCCAGTTCAGACACGTGCAGTAAGACTTCGTTGCCGGGAGCTTCCTTATATTCTACCACTGCTCCGAAATCGAGCATCTTGATTACCTTAACCTCGTATATACTTCCTACTTCAGGTTTAAAGGTGATAGAATCTATTTTGGCCAATACAGCATCAATTCCTGCCTGGTCTGTTCCGAGTATCTCAACCAAACCTTCTTCCGTAACCGGGTCTTCATTGATTACGATGGTGGTATTGGTAGTTTTCTGTAATTCCTGAATCACTTTTCCACCAGGTCCGATCAATGCACCAATGTACTCTCCCGGTATAGTTGCAGTAACCATTTTTGGGGCGTGAGGTTTAACATCGCTGTTTGGAGCGGCAATGGTGTCGGTCAATTTAGTAAGGATGTGTAATCTTCCGTCACGGGCTTGTTTTAAGGCTTTAACAAGAATCTCATAAGACAATCCTTTTACCTTAATGTCCATCTGACAGGCGGTGATACCATCTGCAGTTCCCGTAACCTTAAAGTCCATATCCCCCAGGTGATCTTCATCTCCAAGGATATCTGATAATACAGCGTATTTTCCGGTTTCCGTATCCGTGATCAAGCCCATGGCGATCCCTGATACTGGTTTTTTCAACTGTACCCCGGCATCCATAAGGGCCATAGTTCCTGAACAAACCGTAGCCATAGATGACGAACCGTTACTCTCCAGTACTTCTGAAACCACACGTACCGTATAAGGACAATCGGCGGGAATCATTCTTTTTAAAGCGCGTTGTGCCAGGTTACCGTGTCCAACTTCTCTTCTTGAAGTACCTCTGATTGGCCTTGCTTCACCTGTAGAGAATGGAGGGAAGTTGTAATGAAGGTAAAATGTCTCTTCTCCTTCATAGGAAGGCATATCAATTTGATTAGCCTCTCTGGAAGTTCCCAGGGTTACCGTAGCCAATGCCTGAGTCTCACCTCTGGTAAAGATGGCCGAACCATGCGTCGAGGGAAGGTAATCCACTTCACACCAGATAGGTCTGATCTCATCAGTCTTCCTTCCGTCCAAACGTAGCCCTTCGTTTAATGTAAGGTCTCTGACGGCTGCTTTTTCAGCTTTGTAATAGTATTTTTTGATCAGATCACCTTTTTCCTCCTGTTCTTCCTCGGAAAAGGATGATTTAATCTCTTCCTTAATCTCTGAGAATGCAGTACTGCGTTCGTGTTTGGCAGAACCTGCTTTTGCGATGGCATATACTTTGTCATAAGCCATGTCATGGATTTTCTTAGCCAGGGCCTCATCTTCGTCTTCCTGATCGTATTCTCTCACTTCTTTCCTGCCAAAAGCATCGGCAAGACGTTTCTGAGCGGCAACCTGTTCCTTTATTGCTTCGTGGGCAAATTTGATGGCCTCTACCATTTCCTCTTCGGAAATTTCTTCCATTTCTCCTTCTACCATCATCACAGAATCTTCTGAAGCCCCTATAACCATGTCTAAATCGGATTCTTCGAGCTGTGCTCTGGTTGGATTGATAATAAATTTACCATCGATCCTTCCTACGCGTACCTCTGAGATAGCGCATTCAAATGGGAAGTCTGATAACTGAATGGCGGCAGAAGCTGCCAAACCAGCCATAGCATCGGGCATCACATCATCGTCATGCGACATCAGCTGGATCATTACCTGAGTTTCCGCGTGGTAATCCTTAGGGAATAAGGGTCTTAATACCCGGTCTACCAAACGCATGGTTAAAACCTCTCCATCACTGGGACGAGCTTCTCTCTTGAAAAATCCACCTGGATATCTTCCTGAGGCTGCAAATTTTTCCCGATAATCAACTGTAAGGGGTAGGAAGTCTACATCTGATGCTTTGTAGTTCGATACTACAGTACACAATAACATGCATTTTCCTGATTGAACAACAACAGAACCGTGTGCCTGTTTTGCGAGTTTTCCGGTTTCGATAGAAATTTCCCTACCGTCTCCGAGGTCAATGACCTCTTTAAATGTCTTTGGAATCATAGTTTTTGGTTAATCCTGTAATCACAGGAATGTTAAACAAAGGTCTCTGCCGCCCTCATGGCCGGCCGAAGTTGTGTTGTTGTGTTGTGGACCAATGAAAAACCTAGTGTAAGCTTTTTAATGTTGCCCTTTTCAGGGACTTGAAAATGAAAAAAAGGGGAAGCTAAGCTTCCCCAGATTTATTATTTTCTGATATTCAGATCTTTGATCAATTCGCGATATTTTGCAATATCCTTCTTTTTAAGGTAATCGAGCAGGCTTCTTCTTTTTCCTACTAAACGAACCAAAGATCTTTCTGTGTTAAAATCTTTCTGGTTGTTCTTTAAATGACCGGTTAGGTGATTAATTCTGTGGGTAAATAAGGCGATCTGAGCCTCTGTTGCCCCGGTGTTATTTTCATTCCCACCGTACTTTTTGAAGATGTCTTTCTTCACTTCTTTGGTTAAATACATGCCAATATTTTATTTAATGATTTTTATGTATCTGATTGATTTTCAATCGAGGCGCAAAGATAGTAATTATTTCCCAATACCGCCTTTGCCAAACTTTTTTTTGTCAGACGTTAAACCTTTCTTAAAGAATTTGGTCTTAGAAGCGTAATCTTTAAAAACTACATTATGAAAAAGAGTCTCAAAACATTGAACCATGCCGGCCTTGTGATTATGGCAACGGCCTTGTTATTTTCCTGTGACAAGGAGGAATCCACCCCCTTTGTCGAGAATGAAACATTTGAAGTCGCCGAACTAAAAGTAAGCGATGAATCGGAAATGATTTCAGAAGAAGTCATGAATATTGCCGAAGACGTTTACATGGCTGATGAAGCCCTTGCAACTTCAAAATTTTCCTATAATTCCGATTTCCTTCCTGATTGTGTTATAATTACTACGGTAATTACTTCGACCAGTAAAGAGCGCACCATCGACTTTGGGGAAGGTTGTGAATTGCCCAATGGGAACGTACTTAGCGGAATTATCTTCCTGAGCTATAATAAGGATATGGAAATGGCCTCAAACACCTTGAGTCTTTCCCTTGAGAATTTCACCTTCAACAGCGTTGCTATTGAAGGGTCGGCCTCTATCCTTAGAATGAGGGCTAATGAGAATGGGAATCCTCAGTCTGATGCTGATGCGAGTTTTTCCGCAACCTGGCCTAATGGAAATACTGCCAGTTTTAGTGGTGAAAGGACCAGAGAGTGGATCGAAGGATATGGTACCGGATTCTGGGGAGATAATGTTTATCTGATCACGGGGAAGGGAACTTTTACCGGTCCCGCTGGAAATGTCTTCGTCAAAGAGACCGTAACTCCCCTAAGGAGAGAATTGGCCTGCCGATTCATCGTAAGTGGAATACTGAATATTTCCAGGAATGACGCAACAGCAAGCCTCGATTTTGGTGACGGAAGCTGTGACGCTAAGGGACTGCTTACTTATCCCGATGGAACAACGGAAGAGATCTTCCTGAGAAGGTTTTTAAACTAAGACCTGTAAAGAAAAAGCCCTGTTGAATCAGGGCTTTTTTTATTATCTAACCGGGTTGTTTTGTATGAGATCGAGATAAAGGTTGATCTTTTTCTTGAGTTCGCTTCGGTGGACAATAAAATCAAGAAAGCCGTGTTCTTTCACGAATTCAGCCGTTTGAAAATCCTTGGGAAGATCTTTTCCGGTTGCTTCTTTCACTACCCTTGGACCGGCAAAACCGATTAAAGCACCCGGTTCTGAAATATTGATATCCCCTAACATAGCATAGGAGGCCGTAGTTCCTCCGGTAGTAGGATCGGTGCAAAGCGAAACATAAGGAAGTTTAGCTTCTGCCAGTTGCGCGAGTTTAGCAGAGGTCTTGGCCAACTGCATCAAAGAGAGGGCGGCTTCCATCATCCGGGCTCCCCCTGATTTGGAAATCATTACAAATGGCACCTTTTTCTTAATAGCCATGTCGATAGCCCTGGCGATCTTTTCACCTACGACACTTCCCATTGAACCCCCAATAAAACTGAAATCCATACAGGCCACTACCATTTCTTTTCCAAGAGACTTTCCGATGGCGGTGCGCACGGCATCCTTTAATCCCGTTTTCTTCTCGGCGGCTTTGAGTCGGTCAGCATATTTCTTAGTGTCTTCAAATTTCAAAGGGTCCTTGGAACTCAGTTTTATATCGAGTTCGGTGAACTCATTGTCATCAAACAAAATTTCGAAGTATTCCTTACTGCCAATCCTGACGTGATAGTCGTCTTCCGGACTCACGTAAAAATTCTTTGCCAGTTCTTCGTATTCAACGATCTTCCCCGTTGGAGATTTGTACCAAAGTCCTTTTGGTGTGTCTTTCTTCTGCTCTGTAGCGGTTTGAATTCCTTTTTCCTTGCGTTTAAACCAAGCCGTCATAGTCACTTCTTTTTAAGTCCGAGAATTACCTTAAAGAGTATTCACATTATTGAGGTCTTCGAAAGCCTTTTTTAGGCGATCGACAAATGTTTTTTCACCTTCGCGAAGCCAAACCCGTGGATCGTAGTACTTCTTGTTAGGTTGGTCGTCACCTTCAGGATTTCCGATCTGTGTTTGTAAAAATGCCTCCTTGCTCTTGAAGTAATCTCTGATTCCTTCCATAAAAGCGTATTGAAGGTCGGTATCAATATTCATCTTGATCACACCGTATCCTATGGCTTCTCTGATTTCTTCAACTGTTGAGCCCGATCCTCCGTGAAAAACAAAGTCGATATGATTGTGTTCTACCTTGTATTTTTCAGTGATGTATTCCTGCGAATTTTTGAGGATTTTTGGGGTAAGCTTTACGTTCCCCGGTTTGTAGACACCATGTACATTTCCAAAGGCTGCAGCAACAGTAAACCTGTGGCTTACTTTAGATAGCTCTTCGTATGCATAGGCAACTTCCTCGGGTTGTGTATACAATTTAGAATCGTCAACATCGGTGTTGTCCACCCCGTCTTCTTCTCCTCCTGTAATTCCCAATTCTATTTCCAGGGTCATGTTCATTTTACTCATCCGAGCCAGGTACTCTTTACAAATTGCAATGTTCTCCTCGATGGGTTCCTCGGAGAGATCGATCATATGAGAACTGTAGAGTGATTTACCTGTTGCTTCGAAATGGGCTTCACTAGCATCGAGGAGTCCATCGATCCAGGGGAGTAATTTTTTGGCGCAATGGTCTGTGTGCAAAATAACGGTAGCCCCATAGGCCTCAGCGAGTTCATGTACGTGTTTAGCGCCTGCAATGGCACCTTTGATGGCCGCTTGCTGCCCATCATTAGACAACCCTTTCCCTGCGTTAAACTGTGATCCTCCGTTAGAAAATTGGATGATTACGGGCGAATTGAGAGCTGCTGCTGTTTCCAGAACAGCATTAACAGTGTTTGATCCGGTGACATTCACCGCGGGTAAAGCAAATCCTTTTTCCTTTGCATACGCAAAGATTTTCTGAACTTCATCGCCAGTTGCGACACCCGGTCTTATATTGTGGGACATAGTGTTTAGTTTGATTAATCTGTTAGCCTACTCGGGCAAAAGTAATAAAATAATTAGGTCTAAAAGGGATAATTGATTCCTATTTGGATAACCGCATTGCTAAAGTTATAATCCCTGAACCATCTTTTAGACTGCACTTCTGCGGGATTGTAAGTTTTAAATCCGGTATCTACCCGAAACACAAAATAAGTAAAATCATATCGAAGCCCAAAACCCGTTCCCAGGGCAATATCAGCCAGTGAATCAAAACCACTAAACGTCTTAGCGGGATCATCTACGTTATCCCAAACATTCCAGATATTGCCTGCATCAGCAAATAAGGCGCCTTTGATGTTGCCTACTATCGGGAAACGATATTCAAGGTTAAAAGCCAGTTTGAGGTTTGCTTCGTTAAAGTCGTTGATATCGCTAGAACTTCCCGGGCCGAGGGAATAAGGAAACCAGGCCCTGTTATCATTGGATCCTCCGGCAAAATAACTACGTACAAAGGGGACACTTTCCGAGTTGCCATAAGGCACAGCCACTCCGAAAAAGCTTCGGAATGCCAGGACGTTAGACCGGTTGAGGTCCCAGTGTTTAATAAAGTCGAATTCGGTTTTTACGTACTGGGAGTAGGAGACGCCAAATACCTGTAAATTGCCATTCTCGTTTTGGTTAAACGGAAATATATAAGACAATCCGGAGAGGAGATTTCCCGCACTTTCAAGGTTTACCCTAAACTGGTAGAAACTATTGTCATTGATCCCAACCTTGTTGTTTTTTGTAAAAGTGTAGTTACTTGAAAATATAAGGTTGTTCTCCGTTAGTCGGTCTCTCCGTTCTTCAATCCTGCTCACATCAATAAAATCATCAGTCGCCGTTGCTATGGTACCATTTAGTACTGCATCAATAAAATCTGAGGTACCGCCAGGTATAATAAGATTGGGATCTTCCGGATCATTGCTGAAATCAAAAGCACCGGCCAGAGCGGGTTCATCCTCGTAATTGTCGGCTATATTATCCAGTGTTCTGTATGTACTTGTATAGACATTGAAAAACCTGTCCGAATTGACATTTCGGACATAAAGGATGTTTAATAATTCCAGTGTATTCCTTTGAAAATTATTGGGCACCCAGCCATAACTCAGAATAGTATTTAAGGTCTGTTTATCCAGCCCGATGTTTTTCTGAAAACTGGTACCGGCTGAAATACTGGTCTTGGGAAGCATAAAGGTAGGGATGATACGCTTTGTATTTAATAATGGGAACCATATCCTGGGAAAGGAAAGGTTGATGTCAGCTCCAACTTCAGAGAAAAAGTCCTCAGGAAGATTAGTATCACTTAATAGACCAAAAGTCCCCCTGGCCGAAAGACTCAAAGTTTCGGCACCTCCAAATATGTTACGGGTAATCAGGGAACTGCTAAAGCCTATCCCCAGTCGTTGAATATTGGAATGGGTAATATCCAGATTGAGACCCAGGGAATATTTCTTCCTGGCGGTCAGATAAATATTCGAAATCAGTTTGGATTGGGTACTGTCTTCAAGGATCTGAATATTGGGATATTTAAAAGTGTTGAGGTTGGTAATCTGCCGGTAGGTTCTCAACCTGTCAATATCCCTGTACAAACTGTCCTTTTCAAAGAAAATAGCATCGGTAAGGGCCTTGGGTTTATACCTCAGTTTGTCCTTGTAGTATATGGTGTAATTCTCAAATTCCGTTGATTGCATGGAATCGGACTCATCACCAAATTCGTAGTCCGCATAAATATTGATCTTATCAAAGGAGAATACTCTGTACTCCGAAGTGGTTATAGCGGTGTCGCTTCTTTTTCGCAGGTTCTCTATTTTGAGTTCCACATTCATTTGTTGATCGTCCCTTGTTTCGGTAGTATCGCGCAGAATATCATAGGTGATGGAACTCTCCTGAAAATTATATACTCCGGAATTGCGGAATAGTTCGGTAAGTCTTTGGCGTTCCTGGTTGAAATCACTGAGATCAAATTGCTTTTTCTCTTGGATAAAAGAGTTTTCTCTATTCAGGAGATACAAAGAGTCTATCGCCGGAGAGGCAATATTTTGGGATAGAGAATCGATAAAATAGGGTTTCCCCAAGGTTACGAGAAAGTCTAAAGCTGCTCTTTGCTTTCTTTTTTCTTCTACAATCTCAAAGGTTGTTGAATTGTTGAAATAGCCCTTGCTTCCGTAGTAGGAATTAAGTCGCTGGAGTGTTTTCCTCGCCCTCGAAGTGTCAATCACTACGGGAGCTTCTCCAATTTTCTTTAGCCATTCGCTGTACCCTTTTACCAGAAATGACTCGCCCAGGGCATCTACTTGCTTTTGGGACAAGAAATTTGCTAATTTTTCTTCACGTCCGGGTTTTTTGCCGAGCCAGGCCTGAAAGGTAGAATCCGGGTCTTTTTTAGCCAGATTGTAAAGATTGAGACGCAACGGATATCCCAGTACACGGGTGTTGGGTTCCTGAACGATAAGACTTTTAATATCTTCGTCCAAAACCTTTTCTCCATCGACAAAAATTGTATTTTTTGTCAGTAAAAGTTCGTCTTCTCCAACCCTCTTCAACGCATTACAGGAGGAAAGCAGCGCGATAAGCAGGAAGATACCTATTTTAGCAGCGATACCTTTAAGAGGAAAGGGGGTATTCATAAGTATCAAAAATACATTATTTGGATGGTTGGTAAAAGTCAAATAAAATTTATAAAAAGCTTACAACTAAAAAAATACCGGAAGTTGAACGGCCTATTTGTGGCTGAGGGAGTTAAGTTGGTGAACGAATTATTGCAAGCCGACCTGACACCTGAAGGGGTCTATACTACGGATCCAAAACTACTTATACCTCAGTTCTCCTCTTTTGAAGTGATAAGCGAGTCTGTCCTCCAGAAAATGAGTGGGTTAAAGACGCCAAACAAAGTCCTGGCAGTTTTTCGGATTCCTGAGTCTAAGCAAGCTGTTCTGGAGGAATGGACCCTTGCTTTGGACGGCGTAAAAGATCCCGGAAATCTGGGAACGATAATTCGCTTGTGCGATTGGTTTGGGATACCTCAGATCATCTGCTCAGAGGATACTGTGGATTGTTATAATCCAAAAGTGTTGCAGGCCACCATGGGCTCCATAGCGAGGGTAAAAATTGTATATACTTCTTTAGCGACATTGCTTAAAGACTCTGAACATAGCGCATGGGGAGCTGATATGCATGGCGAGAATATCTACGATCTCCGGTTTCCTACGAGCGGAATTCTGGTTATGGGCAATGAAGCTCATGGGATTTCAGACGAGGTAGGTGCATTGTTGGCCAAAAAGGTAAGTATTCCTCAGGTTGGTCCAAGCACCGCAGAAAGCCTAAATGTGGCAACGGCAACGGCAGTTTTATTAAGCGAATTGAGAAGAAAAGGCAGTTAAATTACTCAAAGGTAAAGTTTACAAACACCCCTCTAGTGCGAAGAGCCTCTATGTTTCCCGTCCATGGACTCGATGGATCGTTGTCCGGGACAAGTTCATCGGTTATTGCAAAAACGCCACGAATGGAGGGTGAAAACTTAAAATATTCAGTGTAAAAGTCGATTCCAAATCCCAGCTCGTAATTAAACACTTGTTTTTTCATCCTGAATGTACCGCTGTTGTTGTCATCTAAACTATCCTCATTACTTCCCAGGTTTAAGGAGCCCGAAAATCCTCCCACCAGAAAGGGTTTCCAGTTTCCAATTCGCCTGGCACTTACCTTTAATAAAAGTGGAAAGTTGATGTAAGTCGATTTAACCTCTCTGATGGCGTCATTTTCTTCTGAAAAACCAGGAAATCCTAAGGTTCTTGTGCCGTAGTACAGTCCGGGTTCAAAACGCAGATCGAGATGTTCGTGAAGTCGCAATTCACCTATGAGTCCAACATTAAACCCTATGGTCTTATTAACCAAAATGTCCTGTAGATCGTTTGCGTATTCAAACTTAAAATCATATTGATTAAAACCCAGAAAATAACCCCAATTCAACAGGGCCTTATCCTCGTTTTCCAGATTGAGGATAGGCTTTTCATTGAACTGCGCAAAAGCATCAGAACCCAGAAGGCATAAGAACAGGGCCAGTAGAAAGGTGAATCTTCTCATAAAGTTACTTAGAGGCAACGTAAATGGAGGCCACTCCAAATGTTTGGGGCTTGTTCTCCATACCTATAAACCCGATTTTCCCTAAAATATTGTTGAATTCCTGACCGTGGGGAAATACCGAAGCAGAATCGCTGAGATATTGGTACGCGGAACGGTCTTTGGAGAAAATCTTGCCAATTACAGGTAAAACGTATCTGGAGTAGAATTTGTAGCCCTGTTTAAAGGGTGTTTTTGTAGGGACTGAAGTTTCTAAAACCACGAGAGTTCCCTTGGGTTTTAACACCCTGTAGATTTCCCCAAGGCCTTTCTCAAGATTTTCAAAATTTCGAACGCCGAAGGCTACAGTTACGGCATCAAAAGTACCGTCTTTAAATTGCAGATTTTCACTGTCCCCAACAACCATTTCCACCTTGCCTTCTAATTGCTTTCTAAGCACTTTTGTTTTGCCAACTTCGAGCATCCCTTTTGAGATATCCAGCCCTACGATTTTGGAGGCACCTGTTTCTACCAAATTTATTGCCAGGTCTCCGGTTCCTGTGGCAATATCGAGAATATTTTTTGGAGATTTCTTTTTCAGTATCCGAACCACCCTCTTTCGCCATTTAACGTCAATCCCGAAAGATATTACCCGGTTCAGGCCGTCGTATTCACCGGAAATTGCATCGAACATGGAAGTTACCTGCTCCTTCTTTCCCTTTGATGAATCCTTGTACGGTGTTACATTCCTCGACATTCCTCAAATTTTTCGGCAAAGATAGTACATCGCAAAGGTTTATCAGGTCGCAAAGGGTAGAAGTATAGGATGTTTTGAGAATCTGGTTCTTAAATGGAGAGGGTTGAAATAAAAATATGTAATTTTGCCGAGCAAACCATGCAACTCTTCCTTAGGTAAGTGCCGTGGCTTATAGATCAATAAAGAACTTCCTTGACGATCTGTACAATATGATTAAAGACCTTATTATCTTATGAAGATTATCATTGCAGGAGCCGGTGAAGTAGGCTTCCATTTGGCCAAACTCCTCTCTTATGAATCGCAGGATATCACTCTTATTGACACTAATAAGGATAGCCTGATTTATGCCGACAGTCATTTAGATATCAGAGTGTTGAGGGGTGATGCTACTTCAGTATCCATCCTTCAGGAGGCGAGGGTTGAAGGTTCAGATCTGGTCATAGGGGTTACTTCTTCTGAAACGACCAATATCACCCTTTGTATGCTAGCCAAGCAGTTGGGGTGTAAAAAGACAATCGCCCGGATCTCAAATACTGAATTCCTCGATCATCGGGAAATGATCAAATTCTCGGAATTGGGTATTGATGAACTAATATCCCCGGAAGAATTGGCAGCGTCAGAGATCCAATTACTCTTGAATCAGTCGGCCTTTCACGACACTTACGAATTTGAAGATGGTGCACTCATTATGGTAGGCGTTTCCCTGCCTAAAAGCGCCCCCTTTGTAGGGAAATCGGTAAAGGAAGCAGCTTCTATCTTTCCCGAATTACACTTTATGCCCATTGCCATGCAGCGAAGTGGTACCCAATATACCCTGATCCCAAGAGGGGACTCGGTCTTTAAAGCCGATGACCAGGTCTATTTTGTTACCGATAAAAAAGGTGTGGACGAATTGTACAAGCTAACCGGGAAGAAAAAAGAGGAGATGAAAAACGTCATGATCCTCGGTGGAAGCAAAGTGGGCTTTAAAGCGGCACGCGATCTATGCGGGAAGAAATTCAACGTAAAACTGATAGAGAAGAACAAAGAAAAAGCATTTGATCTGGCCGACATTCTTCCCAACGCCCTGGTCATCAACGGAGATGGAAGGAACGTAGAGCTGATGGAGGAGGAAAGCCTCGATTCTATGGATGCCTTTATTGCAGTAACGGGGAATTCAGAGACCAATATAATGTCTTGCCTGGTGGCCAGGTCAAAAAATATAAAAAAGACGATCGCCCTGGTAGAGAATATGGATTACTTTCAGCTGTCACAATCCATCGGAATTGACACGCTGATCAATAAAAAACTTTTGGCTGCCAATAATATCTTTCGATACGTCAGAAAAGGCGAAGTTGTCGCTCTGACGAGACTGAACAACCTCAATGCTGAAATCCTCGAATTTGAAGTGAAACCAGAATCCAAAATGAACGGACAGGTCATCCGCGAACTCGATTTCCCGAGAAATGCAATTATCGGCGGAGTTATCAGAGATGGAGTGGGGTTAATAGCCTTGGGCGACTTTAAAATTGCCGATGGAGACAGGGTCGTGGTCTGTTGCCTTCCCCAGGCCATACAGAAAATCGAACGCTTATTTTTGTAAGATGGGGTTCAACGCTAAAATCATCCTACACCTTATGGGACTTTTGCTTCTCTGTAACGGTGGCTTTATGCTGCTGGCAGCAGTGGTAAGCGGAATTTATCAGGATGGAGTCACCCTTGAAATAACTTTGGCCGCCCTGGTTACTATGATGATTGGGGTCATGGCTATGTTTCTCACTAGGGGCCATAAAAAGGAGGTTAAACGCAAGGAGGGGTATATCATTGTCACCTTCGGCTGGATTATTATGGCGGCTTCAGGTGTCTTGCCATATTTGTTTTCAGGAGCTATCCCTGATATTACCAACGCTTTTTTTGAGACCATGTCTGGGTATACCACTACCGGAGCCTCAATCATTGATGATATAGAAGTTCTACCGGAGGGAATACTGCTCTGGAGAAGCCTCACACATTGGATAGGGGGGATGGGTATTATTGTACTTGCCATTGCCATCTTACCTCTACTGGGAATAGGAGGGATGCAGCTTTTTGCAGCCGAGGCACCCGGTCCTAATGCAGATAAACTACACCCAAGGATTACAGACACCGCCAAACGCCTCTGGCTGATCTACTTTGGCTATACCATTGCAGAAACCGTACTATTAAAACTGGCCGGAATGTCGTTCTTCGATGCCATCAACCACTCCCTGGCTACCTTGTCTACAGGGGGCTTTTCTACAAAAAATGCGAGCCTGGCCTATTGGAATAATCAACCCTTGATTCAATATATTGTCATTTTCTTTATGTTTCTGGCCGGGAGTAATTTTGTACTGAGTTATTTTGTTTTTAAAGGCAAGGTTCAGAAGGTACTCAGGGACGAAGAATTTAAGTTTTATGCTATTCTAACAGCCATTTTTGTTCTTGCGGTAGGGATGGTGATCTATTTTAGAGCCGATGTTCCGGTTTCAGAGTACCATCCGATGGTCTTGGGTGATCTCGAAAGCTCTTTCAGGCATGGCCTGTTCCAGGTGGTTGCTGTGATTACTACAACGGGTTTTGTATCGGCCGACTTTACAGCGTGGACGCCCTTTATAACAGTGTTCTTTTTCGGACTGATGTTTGTTGGCGGATCTGCTGGTTCCACAGCAGGTGGAATTAAAATCATGAGGCACATTCTGATTATCAAAAATGGGCTACTCGAATTTAAAAGGACCTTGCATCCGAATGCAATTATTCCCGTTCGGTTTAATCAAAAGACAGTGACAGAACACGTGGTTTATAATGTCATTGGTTTCTTTGTTCTCTATATGTTGCTCTTTATCATAGGAGCTCTTGTATTGGGATTTTTAGGTCTCGACTTTGAAACTTCAGTAGGAGGTGCTGCTTCTTCTCTTGGAAATGTCGGTCCTGCATTTGGGAATCTGAGTCCGTTGAACAATTTCAACAGCCTCCCCTCCCTAGGGAAATGGTGGTGCGGATTTTTGATGCTCGCCGGAAGATTGGAACTCTTTACGGTTCTTATTCTGTTGACTCCCTACTTCTGGAAGCGAACCTGATCAGCGATTAAAGAACTTTCTTGATTCTGTCAACGGCCTCTCTGATTTCCTCTTCTGAGGCAGCATAAGAAATGCGAATACAATCGGGGTTACCGAAAGCTTCACCGGTAACAGTGGCAACGTTGGCATGCTCTAGTAAATACATGGCAAAATCAGATGCATTGTTGATTTTCGTTCCCTGTAATTCTTTCCCAAAATAACTCGAAATATCAGGGAAAACGTAAAATGCACCTTCGGGGACATTCAGTTTAAAACCATCAATATTACCCAGCAAGTTGAGAATAAGATCACGTCTTTCGCTGAACTTATCGATCATGTATTGAATCTTGCTCACCGGGGCCTCAAGAGCGGCAATAGTGGCGCGTTGTCCAATCGCATTTGCTCCGCTGGTGATCTGACCTTGAAATTTTGTACAGGCCTTCGCGATCCAGTCGGCAGCACCGATATAACCAATCCGCCAGCCAGTCATGGCGAAAGCCTTGGAGACACCGTTCACTGTAATAGTACGGTCGTACATCCCGTCTATACAGCCAATACTGGCGTGTTTGCCCCTGAAATTGATATGTTCATAGATTTCGTCAGAAACCACAAAGATTCCAGGATATTTTTTTAATACGTCAGCAAGTCCTTTTAGTTCATCCTCACTGTAAACAGAGCCACTGGGGTTGCAGGGGGAACTAAACCAAAGCATTTTGGTCTTTGGGGTGATCGCGGCTTCGAGCTGCTCCGGAGTCATTTTAAAATCGGTATCTATCGAAGTGGGAACTTCAACCGGAGTCCCTTCAGCAAGCTTAACGATATCGCTGTAACTCACCCAATAAGGAGCTGGTAAGATCACTTCTTCTCCTTTGTTCAGCATCACCATGGCTACATTAGCAAGGGATTGCTTTGCTCCGGTGGAGACAACTATTTGGTTAAGGCCGTAGGTGAGATTATTATCTCTTTTAAATTTTTTTGAGATGGCGCTTTTAAGATCGGCGTACCCGTCTACAGGAGAATAACTGCTGTAATTTTCATCGATTGCCTTTTTTGCGGCTTCTTTAATAAAATCCGGAATATTAAAATCGGGTTCTCCCAAACTGAGACCTATGATATCCTTGCCTTCATTTCTGAGTTCCCTGGCCTTGGCAGCCATAGCAAGTGTGGCCGAAGTAGATAATTTGTTAATTCTATCGGATAGTGAGTTGCTCATTGAGGCTGTAGTTTATTGATACTGCAACTGAGGGTTTTTCCCCAGCTCTTTTAAATGTCTGAAGTGCGAAATTATAGCTTTTCTGGTAGTTTTATACTCATTGTACGGCAAATTAAATTCCCTGGCCGTTTCTTTCACAATTTTAGAGATTTTTGTGTAATGAATATGACTGATGTTGGGAAAGATGTGATGTTCAACCTGATGGTTTAGTCCGCCGGTAAACCAGTTGACAATTTTATTTTTCGTCCCGAAGTTTACGGTTGTAAATAACTGATGGATAGCCCAGGTATTTTTCATAGACCCGTCTTTTTCAGGCAATGGTGTCTCTGCTTCATCCACCACATGGGCGAGCTGAAATACCACGCTGAGAATCACTCCTGCCACATAGTGCATAATAAAAAAGCCCAATAAGATCTTCCACCAGGCAATGCTTAGAAAAATCATTGGAAGGACAATCCAGATCGTAACATAGATGGCTTTGGTAGCTAATAAAACACTCCAGTTGAGGAAGGGGTTAGGAAATTTTCCGTAGGAGAGCTTCCTTTTTGTATAGCGGTACATCTGCATAAAGTCGGTAGTAATAGCCCAATTAAATGTGAGCAGTCCGTAGAGTAATACCGAGTAAAAATGCTGGAATTTATGAAAACGATGCCATTTGGCGTGTTTAGAGAAACGCAATACCCTGCCCGCTTCCAGATCTTCGTCATGATTGTGGATATTGGTATAAGTGTGGTGTAAAACGTTGTGCTGAACCTGCCAGTTGTAAACATTCCCCGCCAGGATGTAGATGCTGCTTCCCATGAGTTTATTAACCCATTTTTTAGTGGAATAAGAACCGTGATTACCATCGTGCATCACATTCATACCTACGCCGGCCATTCCAACACCCATGGTAATGGTCAATAATAAATTAGCCCAGTTGGGTAAATTTAAAGTCAGAATTAAAAAATAAGGGGCGAGGAAGAGGGCAAACATTACTGCAGTTTTGAGGTGCAATCTCCAGTTCCCAGTCTTTTTTAAATTGTTTTCAGCAAAATAAGTGTTAACCCGCTTGTTCAGGGTTCTGAAAAATTTGGCTGAGTCCTTTCTTGAAAATTTGATTGTCGAATTCTCCATAAATAGTATTAAAAGCCGTAAAGATAACGGAAAATGTATCCAAATAATGCCCGCCAAGTCATAAAATTAGACTAAATAATGATTTGATTTGTGGTACTTTTAACTCATAACTTCTGTTTTATGGATGCTACTTTAATCGATAAATACTTCCCCAATCTCACCGATGTACAACGTCAACAATTCGGAAAATTAGGTGTGTTATACCAGGATTGGAATCAAAAGATCAATGTAGTTTCCAGAAAGGACATCGATGAACTTTATCTCAGACATGTACTTCATTCCCTGGGCATTGCCAAAGTCATGCCTTTTCTGCCAGGAGCTCAAATCCTTGATGTAGGCACCGGAGGCGGTTTTCCCGGGATACCTTTAGCTATTCTCTTTCCGGAAACGCAATTTACCCTTGTAGACTCTATAGGCAAGAAAATTAAGGTGGTAGAAGAAGTAAAAGAAGGTTTAGAATTAACCAATGTTACGGTAAAGAATATACGGGTGGAATCATTGCAAGCGCAATTTGATTTTATTGTAAGCAGGGCCGTAGCCGCTATGCCCACCTTTGTTCACTGGGTCAGAGGCAAGATCAACAAGGAATCGGTTCACTCACTAAAAAATGGTATTTTGTATCTAAAGGGAGGAGATCTGACAGAGGAGTTAAAATCCTATAGAAATGCTCAAATATTTGATCTGTCAGAATATTTTGCAGAAGATTTTTTCGATTCGAAGAAAGTCGTATACCTACCCATGAAGTTTCGGGGATAACTACATCGTTAACATGGACAGATAGCAATATCTGCACTTACGGGCAAACTTTTTGATAGCTTCATACCGACTTGAATACATCGAATGTATCCTTTCCATAGGGTTTCTACTAGCGCCTGAATTCTTCATAACTATTAATCTTATATTTCAAATTTACAAAAATATTACTTTAAGTTAACGTAAAATTTACATTAAAAGTATGGAGTTTCTTAGTTTGATATAGGCTTTGTACAAAAAAACCCCCTAATAATCAGTGTATTAGGAGGTTCGATATTAGATTTATTGTATTTTCTATCCCATAAAAGGGTAACGATAGTCTTCCGGACTTACAAAGGTCTCCTTTATCAATCTCGGGGATACCCATCTGAGAAGATTTTGGGCTGATCCGGCTTTGTCATTAGTACCTGAAGCCCTTGCTCCGCCAAAGGGTTGTTGTCCTACAACTGCACCGGTTGGCTTATCATTAATATAGAAATTCCCCGCGCAGTTTTGCAGGGCTTTGGTTGCTTCATCAATGGCGTAACGGTCCGTAGCCAATACTGCACCTGTAAGTGCATAAGGGGAAGTGGTGTCTACCAGTTCCAGAGTATTTTTCCAATCGTCATCTTCGTAAACGTATACCGTAACCACGGGTCCAAACAACTCTGTTTCCATGGTAACATAGTGCGGATCCGTAGTTAAAATTACGGTGGGTTCTATGAAATATCCTTTAGACTTATCGTATCCTCCGCCTGCAAAAATGAACGCATCCTTGTCTTTTTTTGCACCGTCAATAAAAGATGCTAGCTTGTCAAAGGATCCTTCGTGGATTACGGCTGTAATAAAGTTGTTCATATTCTCAGGAGAGCCGGGAGGGTTGAAGGATTCAATATCTTTCTTTACCTCCGCAAGGATTGTATCAGCTGTTGATTTCGGCAGATATACCCTTGAAGCAGCACTGCACTTCTGTCCTTGAAATTCGAAAGCTCCCCTTACAATGGCCGTAGCAACCTGCTTTGGCTTTGCAGTGGGATGCGCTAGGATAAAGTCTTTTCCTCCGGTTTCACCTACAATTCGCGGATAGGTTTTGTAGGTGTGAATATTGTTGCCTATTTGAGTCCACAGGCTTTTAAACACATCTGTTGAACCTGTAAAATGAATTCCTGAAAAATCCGGGTGAGCAAGTACAGTTTCCGTAACCATTACCGGATCTCCGTAGATCACATTGATGACCCCATCGGGAAGCCCCGCCTCTTTAAAGACATCTACAAGGATCTTGGCCGAGAAGATCTGACTGTCACTGGGTTTCCAAACTACCACATTTCCCATCATCGCAGCACTGGCCGGAAGATTTCCTGCAATAGCAGTAAAGTTAAATGGAGTAATGGCATAGACAAACCCTTCCAAAGGTCTGTACTCAACCCGGTTCCAGATACCTTCGGCAGAATCGGGCTGTTCCTGATAGATCTGGGACATGTATTCTACGTTAAAGCGAAGGAAATCGATGAATTCACAGGCGGCATCAATTTCAGCCTGGTGAATAGTCTTTGACTGAGCGATCATTGTTGCGGCATTGATTTTGGCCCTGTAGGGTCCTGCCACGAGTTCAGCGGCCTTTAAAAATATGGCTGCGCGTTGTTCCCAAGACAGATTGGCCCAGGCATCCCTAGCTTGCAGAGCATTTTCAATGGCCTGATCTACGTGCTTTTTCTCAGCGAGGTGGTATACACCTACTATGTGTTGGTGATCATGGGGAGGAGACAAGGGCCTGGTGTTTCCTGTTCTTATTTCACTAGATCCGATATATAGCGGAATGTCTTCCTTTCCGTTGAAATATGTTTTGTATTGCTCAAGAACAGCTTCCCGTTCCGGAGTTCCGGGAGCATAGCTTTTTATCGGTTCATTGATCGCTATTGGTACTTGAAAAAATCCTTTACCCATGATTTAGATAGTTTAGTTTAAAATCATGCAAAGGTACTAAAAGAAGGAAGCTTTATAAAATACTAAGTGAGTGAAATACGACTTAATTCAATGCAAAAGGGGCACTGAATTTGAACACGGGAACGTAGACCCTGAATTTTTCGGTTGTCGTAAAATTAACCATATTGAAATACCCCTTCATGGAGCCTATAGGTGATGAAAGCAGGCATCCAGAACTGTACGTATGCGACTGCCCCGGTTTAATCACCGGTTTCTTACCTATTACCCCTTCACCGTCGAGAATTTCCATTTCGTTCAGGGCGTCGAAGATTTGCCAGTGTCTGGAAGTAAGTTGCACCGAATGCTTGCTTTGGTTTTCTATACTTATGGTGTATCCGAAAGCAAAATGTGTTTTGTAATTTTTAAAGAAAGTACCTTCAAAACTAGTTGCAACTGAAATCTTAATTCCCTTGGTTACCTGTGTAATCATTTTCTCGTCTTCTTTGTCCTTTAGTTCTTCTTCTTGAGCGTAAAAGCAACTTATCTCCAAATCGCCCTTTTATCCTTGATGCAGAAGAAGATTTGAATCAATATCCTTCAATTTCCTGAACTTCAGATAAGTTGGGTCTGCCAAGATAAGAAATATGACAATTGTCTTGAAGCTTTGGAAAAAATATTCGGTGTAGCGGTAATTTTCTCTGCTTAAGCCGAACATACTAATTCGTAATCGTACTCGAATTGGCTGTACCTATCCCGATGATACCGTCATACAGTTCTCCGAAATCTCTGTAATAAACCAAGATGAGGTAGTTGTTTTCGGTAAAGTGGAAATTACCTCCAACGGCATTGAAATCAACCAGGCCGTTATCTTGTTTAATAGCATACTCGTAATTATAAAATCCCTGCTTAAGAAGTAGGGTAGCTTCCATATTTCCTGTGGCCTCGTTGTAACTCATTTTGTTCCCTTCTTCCAGGGCGTAGTTGTTGAATTTTCCGTAGATAAATACCTCATCCAGGCCAATCCGTTCGGTATAGGGAAGCGTAAAGTGAACTTCTGTGTATTCCGCTTCGCGGGATACTTCTTCACCCTGCAGAGTCCTCACAAGGAAGTCCCCATTGATATCAGGAAAATAGGTGTATTCCCTGTCGTATCTGTAAATGTCCGGAAAGAGATAATGTTGATACAGATCCTGGAATTCTATCCTTGAAATTGCCGCCGTTGGGGCTCTTAAATCACTGGTATCAAAATTTAAAAATTCATTCCCACCCAAAAAACTCGTCTCCTTATCGTATTTGTAAACGAGAGAATTCCCCAAAATATATTGAGGTTCTATGTTCGTCAACATCGAATTCCATTGATAATTTTGGAGTATAGCCACTTTGATTTCTCTTTTGGGATTCACCCAGGGGAAGCCTGCAGAATTGATCTCAAATTGCACCGATTGCCTCTCGTTGAGAAAATTAAAATCCCTGGAACGTTTTACCACCGCGCCTACCTTAACCAGGTCGCGATAGACCACGAATCGCCTGGAAAATTGCAATTCGTACGAGCTGTTGTAAACTTCCAACACGTAGTTTCCACTTACCTTAAGTCGTACGTTGGCATTTGGCAGGGTTAGTTGGTAGTTAGAATAAGGCTGGAGCGTATTATAGCTGTTTTCGTAGTTGATGATTCTTTGATTATCCATCCCATTGAGGTATTGGGATTTCAGGAGTTGTGACTTTTTCCAGTCGTAATCGCAATGGACGATTGAATAATAGTAATCTTGTTCCAGGGCGAGAAGATCGTCAAATTCAAGGAAAATCTCTTCCCCTAATTGCACCACCGGGAACTGCTCTTCGGTGGGTCCTCTGAATATTACAGATTTTATATTTTCCGGAGGATTAGCTTCGTGTTGCACCTGGGCAAAAGCCTGAAGCACAAAGAAGCACAAAAAAAAATGTTTAAGATTTAGACGCATAATCTGGCTAAATTTGGACCAAAGGTAAACAAAAACCATGCCCTTAAAATTACCTTCGTTGTAATGCCCAAATTTATAGGCAATAATTATGAAAACTTTCTTTTAAGTGGTATTTTTGGGCAAATTTTCATAACCATAAAAGGGTTCTGTTTTATGTCAAAAGACATTCGAATTAAAAAGGGGTTAAATATTAACTTAGTAGGTGCTGCCGAACCTACAACTTCTAAGGCTGCACTGAGCAATGTTTACGCTATCAATCTTTCAGACTTTCACGGCCTTACGCCAAAAATGCTCTTAAAAGAAGGTGCAGAAGTAAAAGCCGGTGAGCCCATATTTTACAACAAAAAAGTTGAATCCATGATGTTTGTCTCACCTGTTAGCGGGGAGCTGATTGAAATTGAACGCGGCGCGAGAAGACGGATTTTAACTTTAAAAATCCTGGCGGATAAAAAACAGGAATTCATAACACATAAAACACTTGAGATCGATAAGGTTTCGGCTGCAGAAGTAAAAGGCTTTTTATTGCAAGCCGGTTGCTGGCCCTTTATCAAACAAAGGCCCTATGATCTCATAGCCGATCCGGACTCGACTCCCAAGGCAGTTTTTATCTCAGGATTTAATACAGGTCCTCTGGCAGCCAACCTGGAATACGTACTTGCAGGAAAGGAAAAAGAATTACAGGCGGCTCTTACTGCCCTTGGGAAATTAACTCCCGGAAGTGTTCACGTATCTGTGAGTGCTGCAGGCAGTTCCATCTTCTCCCAAATGGAGGGAATAGAGTTACACAAGGTAAAAGGCCCTCATCCGGCCGGCCTGGTAGGTACTCAGATCAATAAGATTGATCCAATTAATAAGGGAGAAAGAGTATGGACCGTTGGTGCAGCCGATCTGGTCATCATCGGAGAAGCGCTTTTGACGGGTAAATTTAATGCGGAGCGACTAATAGCCCTTGCGGGATCCTCCATTAAAAAACCACAGTATTACAAAACTAAAATAGGGGCAGAGGTGGCTACCTTCCTCTATGCAAGCGGAGTAAATGACAAGAATTTCAGAGTTATTAATGGCGATGTGCTGACGGGATCTAAAACCCGGCAGGATGGTCATCTTGGTTTTTACAATTCAACGGTCACTGCGATTCCCGAAGGCGATGATTATGAATTATTTGGGTGGAATAAACCCGTTTTCGATAAGATTTCAACGACCAGGGCATTGACATTCCATTGGCTACAGCCCAATAAGAAATATGATCTGGATACAAATACCAACGGCGAACACAGAGCATTTGTAGTCACAGGGCAATACGAAGAGGTTTTTCCCTTAGACATCTATCCGCTACAACTTTTAAAAGCTTGTATGGTACAGGATCTTGATGAAATGGAGCAGCTGGGACTCTACGAAGTGATTCCCGAGGATTTTTCCCTAACCGAATTTATTTGTATTTCTAAGCAACCTCACCAACAAATTATTAGAGAAGGTTTAGACTTATTACACAAAGAAATAGGATAATAATGAGAGACAAAAGATTGACGTTTAAAAAGAGATTGCATATCCTGAAACACCGATTCCGGGATAAGAAGCTGGCACCGGCATTCAATGCCTTTCACACCTTTTTATTCACTCCGGACGAGACTACTCACTCCGGCAGCCATATCCGGGGTGCGGATGATCTTAAGAGGACGATGAATACCGTGATCATGGCCCTGATCCCGATTTTGCTGTTCTCTATGTTTAATGCAGGTTATCAGCACTACTCGGCGGTAAATGGATTTCCCGAGAACTTTTCTGTGTGGAACGACTTTATCACCTGGGATAACTTTTGGATAGGGATTATCAAAGTACTTCCCCTGGTGGTGGTGTCCTACGGTGTGGGATTATTAGTAGAATTTATTTTTGCCGTGATCAAAGGTCATGAAGTGGAAGAAGGATATTTGGTGACAGGTATGCTGGTTCCGCTCATAGTTCCTATTGACACTCCCCTTTGGATGTTGGCCGTAGCCGTGGTTTTTGGTGTGGTCATCGGGAAGGAGGTCTTTGGAGGGACTGGTATGAATATCCTGAATCCGGCACTTACTATCCGTGCATTTCTGTTTTTTGCATATCCCACATGGATGAGCGGCGACAAGGTATGGGTATACGAGGGTATGGAGCGCGCAGGCACACCTGATGCGATTTCCGGGGAGACCATTTTGGGCTATCTGGCACAGAATGGAGGTAATGAATTCTCTTATACGGTATCAGATATGTTCTTCGGTTTTATTCCCGGATCGGTAGGTGAAACCTCAACCTTCCTGATCATTTTGGGAGGACTGTTCCTGGTCTTTAGCAAGATCGCCAGCTGGCGAATTATGGTGAGCGCAGTAGCCGGTGCCCTGGCCATGGGGCTTATTTTTAACGGAGTTGTTGATGCCGGTTGGATAACAGAAACAAGTAAGTTCTACGGTCTGATGAGTTTTGATTTTTGGAAACATTTGATTGTTGGTGGACTAGCTTTCGGTATTGTTTATATGGCTACTGATCCTGTTACGGGATCCCAAACTAACAGGGGGAAATGGATCTACGGTTTTCTCATCGGTTTTATTTCGGTGATGATACGCGTATTCAATCCTGCCTACCCTGAAGGCGTATTCCTGGCCATCTTATTAATGAATGTTTTTGCACCAACCATTGATCACTACGTAGTTCAAGGCAACATTAAAAGAAGGTTAAAGCGATTCAAGAATGCGGTGATTCTGCCAAAGGATTCAGAAGAAAAAGAAGCTGCACTTAAAGTTGAAACGATATAGCTTATGAATAGAGATAATAATATATACACCGTACTCTTTGCTTGTGCAATGGTTATCGTGGTGGGTTCTATCCTCGCTTACCTGGCCTCTGCCCTCAGTGGAAAGATCAAGGAGAACGAGCGATTTGAAAAGCAACAAAATATCCTCTATGCGATGGGGGTGAACGAAAATGAAGATGAAGGCAGCGTGAATTTTGTTCCGACAGATGTTGTAGAACAGGAGTTTACTACCTATATCACAAAGCAGTTAGTCATTGAAGGTGACAAGATAACTGAAAATGATGAGGCATATTTAATCGATCTCAAAAAAGAGCTCGATAAATTAAAAAATGGAGCAACGCCTAAGTTGCCTGTTTATGTCGGCGATAAGGACGGGGAAACCTTCTATATTGTTCCAATGTACGGCAAAGGCTTATGGGATGCTATCTGGGGATTTATGGCTCTTGATAAGAACATGATCGTACAGGGTGTTTATTTTGATCACAAAGCTGAAACTCCCGGACTAGGCGCAAATATCAAGCAACGTTACTTTATGGATGATTTCACAGGAGAAAGTATACTAAATGGCGATAATTACACGGGCATTAAAGTGATCAAAGGGAATAATGATCCTGTTAATAATATTAAAGACGATAATGAGGTGGATGCTCTCGCAGGAGCAACTATTACCGGGAACGGAGTATCAGCAATGATCTCCAAGACGGTGACCCTCTACAAGGACTATTTTGAATCAATAAGAACTCAATAAGATGGCAATACTTTCCAAAAAAGATTCCAAACTAATCTTAGATCCCCTGGCGGATAATAATCCGATCACCATTCAGGTACTCGGTATTTGTTCCGCTCTGGCGATCACCGCGGAACTCAAGGCATCCATCGTTATGGCCTTGTCAGTTGTATTTGTAATGGGACTGGGAAATGTGGTCATCTCCCTCTTGCGGAATGTGATTCCGTCCAAAATCAGGATTATTGTGCAACTCGTCGTAGTTGCAGCCCTGGTAATTGTAGTAGATCAGGTGTTAAAGGCCTATGCCTATACATTGAGTAAGACCCTGGCAGTATTTGTTGGACTTATCATTACCAACTGTATTATCATGGGTAGGTTTGAAGCATTTGCATTGGGAAATGGTGTAAAACGATCCTTCCTTGACGGTATAGGAAATGCCGCGGGTTACGGCCTTATTTTGATAATCGTTGGGTTTTTCAGAGAACTATTGGGTTCAGGAACCTTATTGGGATATGCCGTATTAGGTAATCCTATTGAAAAGACCGGTTTATACGCTATCGGATACGAAAACAACGGCTTTATGTTGTTGTCGCCTATGGCCCTTATAGTAGTGGGGCTTCTAATTTGGGTACAACGATCGCGAAACCCTGCCTTGATTGAAGAAAATTAAACAGCTTTTAAACACGACATATGTTAGAGCATACAGAATTATTTTTTAAGTCGATTTTTATTGACAACATGGTATTCGCCACCTTTTTGGGGATGTGTTCTTACCTTGCTGTCTCCAAGAAAGTGACCACTGCCGTAGGCCTAGGTGCCGCAGTAATCTTTGTACTGTCGGTTACCGTTCCCTTAAACTGGCTTTTGGATCAATATTTACTCAAAGACGGTGCATTAGCCTGGTTGGGGCCTGAATACGCTGATTACAATCTCAGTTTTCTGTCCTTTATATTGTTTATCGCAACCATAGCCACTATGGTTCAACTTGTGGAAATCGTCGTGGAGAAATTTTCTCCTGCGCTCTACAATTCCCTGGGGATCTTTTTACCGCTTATCGCAGTAAACTGTGCTATTTTGGGAGGTTCTCTGTTTATGCAGGCACGTGAAATTTCTTCCCTCGGTCTGGCCTTTAATTACGGGCTGAGTTCAGGTATAGGTTGGTTTCTAGCCATACTAGCAATAGCTGCAATTCGCGAAAAGATCAGGTACTCTAACGTACCGCCACCATTAAGGGGTCTCGGGATCACATTTATTATAACAGGACTGATGGCCATCGGCTTTATGAGTTTTGGAGGAATGCTTACCGGAGGCGATGAGGTTCCTGTAGCTGAAGAAAATACCACTGCTCAGCAAGAAAAGGAAGAAGAAAATAAAAAATTGGATGAGGAAACGGCCCAGAATACCGTATCCTATAACGCTATAGAAAAAGAATAAGCATGATTTTAGCTACAAGTACTTTAGGTACCGTTTTGATCACAGTAATTGCCTTTCTGGTGTTATTGCTACTCTTGGTTGCCCTTTTGCTTTTTACTAAAGAAAAACTATCCCCGTCAGGTCCGGTGACCATCACCATAAACGGGGAAAAACAGATGGAAGTGGCTTCTGGAAGTACACTCTTATCTACCCTGGGGAACCAGAAGATATTCTTACCCTCTGCTTGTGGAGGCGGTGGAACTTGCATTCAATGTGAATGCCATGTCTTGTCGGGAGGGGGAGAAGCCCTGCCCACTGAAACACCTCACTTTTCAAAGAGAGAGCTCAATGAGGGTGCCCGACTAGCTTGTCAGGTTAAGGTAAAGCAGGACATGAATATTACCATCCCCGAAGAAGTATTCGGGATTAAGAAATGGGAAGGAACGGTAGTGCGTAATTACAATGTAGCTTCTTTTATCAAGGAATTTGTGATAGAGATCCCGGATGATATGAATTATAAGGCCGGGGGATATATTCAGATTGAGATACCTCCTTGTGAAATCAAGTATTCTGATATCGACATCACCGCGCATCCTGAAGAACACGAAACTCCGGATAAATTTCAGGCAGAATGGGATAAGTTTAATCTCTGGCCTCTGGTGATGAAGAATAATGAAGTTGTGGAGCGCGCCTATTCCATGGCCTCTTATCCTGCGGAAGGACGTGAGATTATGTTGAATGTGCGTATTGCAACCCCGCCTTGGGACAGAGCTAAAAACGGTTGGATGGATGTGAATCCGGGAGTGGCGTCATCCTATATTTTTGCTCAGAAAGAGGGTGACAAGGTAACTATTTCCGGACCTTACGGAGAGTTCTTTATCAATGAATCAGAAGCTGAAATGCTGTATGTTGGAGGGGGAGCTGGAATGGCGCCGATGCGATCGCACCTATATCACCTCTTTAAAACCCTTAAAACCAACAGAAAGGTTACTTATTGGTACGGAGGGCGTTCCAAAAGGGAGTTGTTCTACATAGATCATTTTAAGAGGTTGGAAGATGAGTTTCCCAATTTCAAATTCTATATGGCGCTTTCTGAGCCCTTGGAGGAAGACAAATGGAAAGTGAAAGAAGACATCGATGCTCCAGGTGACGGGTTCGTAGGATTTATCCACAATTGCGTAATTGATAATTACCTGAGCAAACACGAAACACCCGAAGATATAGAACTCTATTTTTGCGGTCCGCCTTTAATGAACAAAGCGGTTCAGAAGATGGGAGAGGATTTTGGAATCCCTGACGAAAATATCAGATTCGACGACTTCGGCGGATAAAGATTTATTTTAAGTAAATGATTAAAACCGATATAGCTGTATATCGGTTTTTTTATCCTTTTTAAAATGAAAGCACTTACGGAACAAGAACTGCATAACCTGGCCATGAACATCGTGGGAAAGGAGCTGGAAGCTGATGGCTTTGAATTCATGGGTGTAAATAGTAAGCTCAGGAAGAATCCCCAATTTGTGTGCCTCAAGGATAAAGAATTGCATTTTATTGTGGTGAGGAATATACCCTATCCCGGAAACCCCTCAGAATACGATGAGGACCTATTGGCAAAGGTGAAGGAACACGCTGTAAAGTTTGAGGCTCGGACTTACTATGCAGGAGTTGGTATCTCCAATGCCGCTAACAGGGACAAACCTGTTTTATTAAATCAAGAATATCTTGTAGACTATGAAGGGCTTGTTGAAATATAAATACCTGATCGGTCTTTTTCTGGGGATTAGCCTTTCCACTCTTTCCTGTAAGCAGGAAGAAAGGTGGATTAAAAACACAGATTTGGGTGAAGCCCTCGGCACTACATACACAATTATTTATTTATCCAACGATACGCTCGACCTAGGGCAACAAATCGATTCTGTTTTCCGGGTGGTCAATCAGTCGATGTCTACTTATATTCCGGACTCTGATATTTCCAGAATCAACCGGGGAGATACCACTGTCGTTGTTGATGAAATGTTCACAGACGTGATGGCGTTGTCTCGTGAAGTGTATCAGAAAACAGACGGATATTTTGATCCTACAGTTGGGATTTTGGTAAATGCCTGGGGATTTGGACCGGGGACGAAAATAGAAATGGACAGTACCCAGGTAAAAAGGCTTATGGACTTTGTAGGGATGGATAAAGTTGTACTGACTGCCGATCATAAAATTCGAAAGAAGCATCCCGAGATTCAGCTCGATTTTAATGCGATCGCCAAAGGGTATGCCATAGACCGGCTTGCAGTGATGCTCGATCGGTATACAAGTGGGAGTTATCTCGTGGAAGTGGGGGGAGAGATAGTGACCAAAGGGATCAACACACTTAAAGGACAAGCTTGGGTGGTTGGCATAGACGATCCGCAGGTGGAAATAGGACGTAAATTAAAGATTACGCTTAACCTGGAGGATGAAGCTCTGGCCTCGTCAGGAAATTATAGGAAATTTAGAATAGATTCATTGACGGGACAGAAGTATGTTCATACTATAGATCCCAAAACCGGATTTACAAGAAATTCTAATGTTCTGGCGGCAAGTGTTATTGCTCCAAATTGTGCAAAAGCAGATGCTTATGCCACTGCCTTTATGGCCATGAAACTCGATTCTTCTATCGCCTTTTTAAAGGGTGAGAAAGATCTGGAGGCCTATATTATTTACCTCGATTCTACAGGAGTGGAAAAAGAATATTTTACACCGGGCTTTCGGGAACATGTAAGGAAGTAATCAGGGCTTGTAAACTAACGGTATAACCTCATTTTTAGCAAGGCGGTATTGATCAACTTCTTCCGCAGATAGTTCAGTAGAGTAGGGGACCGGCTTTACGATAAACCCTGCTATTTCGAGTTTTTTAAAATAATCCCTCCCGTATATCCTCACATGGTCGTATTGGCCAAAAATTTCAGCTCTTTCCTTTTTATCGGTGATGCTGTCGTCTTCAAAGGTCGTTTCCCTATCGAGCTCCTGAGGCACCTGAAAAATACCCCAGCCTCCGGGTTTCATCACGCGGAACAGTTCTGACATAGCTTTGCTGTCATCCGGGATATGTTCAAGGACGTGGTTACACAGAATGATGTCATAAGTATTGTCCTCAAAAGGCAAATCGCAAATATCTGCCTTTACATCTGCCAGGGGGGAGTTGAGATCGGTAGTGGTATAATCGAGATTTTCCAACTTTTTAAATCGCTTATAAAATGCCTGTTCCGGAGCAAAGTGAAGGACCTTGAGTGATTTGTGAAAAAAATCGGTTTCTCTCCTCAGGTAAAGCCATAATAATCTGTGCCTTTCCAGAGATAAGGTAGAAGGTGAGAGAACATTTTCACGTGGATTCTCATAACCGTAGGGAAGAAATTTTCGAAATCTTTTGCCGTCGATAGGATCGGTATACTTATTTCCTTTGAGGGCGAAGGTCAAAAAGGGCCTCACCCAGTAACTCATTCTGATCAAAAGGGGTCGGGGAAATAGCTTCAGTATGTATTTAAAGACTCTTTTCACCCCGTTGTAATAAGATTAAAGCTGGAGTTTGGCCGCACGAAAGGCATCTTCCTCATCACTGACAATTCCGAGTGCCTCGTAAATATATTGAAAGGTAGAGAGCAGTTCTGGCTTCCCGTCGATCATGGCCACATCATGTTCAAAATGTGCACTGGGTTTTCCGTCGGCGGTTAAAATGGTCCAACCATCGCGCAACTGTTTTATTCTGCGTGTACCCATATTTACCATGGGCTCAATAGCGACCACCATCCCTTCAACAAATTTTTTACCTCTTCCGCGCTTGCCGTAATTTGGCATTTCAGGCGATTCGTGTAAATCCTTGCCTAGTCCATGTCCTACTAATTCTCGAACAATACCGTAGCCTTCTGCTTCACAATGCTGCTGAATAGCAAAGGCTACATCACCTACGCGCTTGCCTATTCGGAATTGTTCAATACCCTTGTAAAGTGATTCCTTGGTTACCCTCAGTAATTTTTTTGTTGCCTCATCCACAGAACCCACTTCAAATGTATAGGCGTGGTCTCCGTAAAATCCATTTTTTAACGCTCCGCAATCGACGGATAAAATATCTCCGTCTTTAAGTGCTTCATCGTTAGGGATTCCGTGAACAACCTGTGCATTCGGGCTTAAATTCAGCGTATTCGGAAAATCATACATTCCCAGAAATCCGGGTTCTGCTCCATGGTCCCTGATAAATTCCTCCGCCAGTTTGTCCAGGTGTAAACCCGTTACTCCTGGCTTCACCTCTTTGGCCAGCATACCCAGGGTTTTCGAGACGATCAAGGCGCTCTCGCGCATCAATTCAATTTCTTCCGAAGTTTTTACTAGAATCATATGGTTCTTAAATTAAACTAATGATTTTTGGGTCATGGCTGCGGGTTTATCAATTCCCATCATATGTAAAATGGTAGGCGCAATATCTCCCAGAACACCATCTTTTACTGCCTTGATATCCTTGTCAACTACGATCAAAGGAACTGGGTTAGTGGTGTGGGCAGTATTCGGACTACCATCAGGGTTAATCATGGTATCGCAGTTCCCGTGATCAGCGATGATCAGAGAACTATACCCGTGTTCTAGGCCTTTAGTAACGACCGCCTCAGCACAACTATCTACGGTTTCAACCGCTTTAATTGCAGCTTCCATGATACCGGTATGACCAACCATGTCGGGATTGGCAAAATTAAGACATACAAAATCGGCTTCTTCTTTCTCCAATTCACTGAGAATAGCATCCCTAATTTCATAGGCACTCATCTCTGGTTTAAGGTCGTAAGTCGCTACTTTAGGAGATGGACACATAATGCGTTGCTCTCCTTCAAAAGGAATTTCTCGTCCTCCGTTAAAGAAAAAGGTAACATGGGGATATTTTTCTGTCTCCGCTATCCGTATTTGTTTTTTTCCTGCTTTAGCGAGAATTTCGCCTAAAGTATCCTGAAGATTTTCCTTGTCATAGACTACCTTGATCCCTTTAAACGAATCGTCGTAATTGGTGAGTGTAACGTAGTAAAGATTCAAGGTCTTCATCTCAAACTCAGGATGATCTTTTTGGGTAAGGACTTCAGTAAGTTCACGTCCGCGATCGGTCCTGAAATTAAAAAAGATCACTACGTCATCTTTTTGTATGGTTGTCAGAGCCTGTCCTCCTTTATCTGTAATTACAATAGGTTTTAGGAATTCATCCGTTAAGCCGTTTTCGTAGCTCTTTTGTATGGTCTGAGACACATCCGAAGTTTTCTCTCCACTTCCGTGAACTATAAGATCATAAGCAAGCTTAATGCGCTCCCAGCGTTTGTCCCGGTCCATGGCGTAGTATCGCCCGATAACGCTAGCTAATTTTGCATTCTTATCCCTGCAAAACGCTTGGAGGTTTTCAACGTAGCCCTTTCCACTTCTGGGATCAACATCACGTCCGTCAGTAAATGCATGGACAAAAACATTTGGCAGACCCTGGCCTTCTGCTGCCTTGATCAACCCCTTTAAGTGATCGGTATGACTGTGAACGCCACCATCACTAAGCAGACCCAGTAAATGGACATTTTTTCCATTCTTTTTAGCGTACTCAAAAGCATCTCTGATCACCGGTTCATCCTTCATCTTGTCTTCTTCAACAGCCTTATTAATCTTGGCCAGGTCTTGATAGACAATTCTGCCTGCTCCCAGATTCATGTGTCCTACTTCACTATTACCCATTTGTCCATCGGGTAATCCTACATTCATTCCATCGGTGAGGAGATTGCTATTTGGATATATCTTATACAAAGAACTAACAAAAGGGGTATTGGCCTGATCCACAGCTGAGACTTTGGGATCTGGCGACTTTCCCCAGCCGTCAAGTATCATCAGAATAACTTTTTTGTGCATTTCTATGGATTAGTTTAGTACTATCCTACAAAAATACTGCGATTTAACCGGGTTTGCCACATTTGAACATCCTTTTTCATTCCTGGTTGGATCTTCTGTAGCAATGGTCACAAGGACTGACCTACAAGAATAGAAACGGAGTGTCGCCTGCGTTTATCTTGGGTGAAAATTGAAATTTTATTAGATCGGTCTGTTCGTAGATAATTCCTAAAACTCGAATCCTGTAAAAGCCCTGTAAAAGAATGCATATAAAGCCATCAGTAACATCAAAGCACAAAATGCAGAATAGGCCTTTAAAAGAATTACCAGAATTTCTGGTTTACAATCATCAAAGGCTTCCAGGTATAAATTTTTAAAGTGTACAAGTGTCCCCATATAGTCTTAGTGTAATTAAAGCTATAAGGGTTAAATCGGGCTTAAAATAGGATTTGGGAGAAACGCTAAGATAGAAAAAAAAGGACAGCATCCTAATTTTGATGGATTAATTACCTGAATTACCCGCCTTTATACTTTTTAATAGAAGCTTTGATTTTGGCAATGCGGTTATCAGGGTCAGGGTGCGTGCTCTGAAATTCGGCTACCCGATTGGGCCCGGCAGCCTCTTTTAGGATCTCCATCACCCTGATCATTTCCCTGGGTTCATATCCCGACCTGATCAAAAAGAGAACACCCAGATCATCGCTTTCCAGTTCATCACCCCTTCCATTTTTCAGCAAGGTATTCTGGCCGATGTTACTTACGATATTACCTGCATCAGCACCTACTTGTGCTCCCATACTCACCGTTCTCCAAAAATTGCTTTCCGCGATACGTTCTGCGGAATGCCTGCCGATAACATGGCCTATTTCATGACCGAGGACTCCCGCCAATTGGGCTTCATTGAGCTGAGAAAAAAGCGCGTAAGTAATAAATATCTGACCACCGGGAAGGGCGAAGGCATTAATCGTCTTATCGTCGGCCAGGAGGTGAAATTCGTATTCGTAAGGCGTCTCCCTGGCAATGCTGTTTTGAACCAGTTTATCTCCAACCGCATCTACATAAGCCTGCATGCGATTATCATTGTATAAACCACCGTATTGCTGGGCGATCTGAGGAGTACTTTGTAAGCCGATTGCGATTTCCTGCTCGGCTGTCATATTGATATTTTGCACCCTGCCGGTATAGGGATTTTTCTCCTTATTACTACAGCGTTGAACCATTGCAAAAGCAACGATCACCAGACCTATAAGAATTCTTAATTTCCAGCTCCCTCTTCTCATGACCTGAAATTAAGATATTTTCTTGTAGAATTATAATAGTACTGGATTGATGTCGAGAATATTATCACGGATATAGGTCCTGATAAACCCGGTAGTCAGGAATTCACTACCGATAAAATCCTCTTCAATCAAAAGCTGAAGAATGTTTTTCTTTCTAAAGACCTCTAACATTGGTACTGACAAAGGGGCGTAGCTGTAATGCCAGGGTTCGTATTTAAATCCCCTGCGTTTAGGTTCCTTTGTATAAACGATGTAAAACCCATAATCACTGGCGTGTTCATCCATCCATAGTTTAAGATCTTCAAAAGGTCCTCCTTCTTCAAATTTAGAAGGATCTAATACATCGCCTTCCGCGGGCTTACTTGCGTCAATGATATCTATATCTGTCCCCCAATGATGCCTGCTGGTTCCGGGTATAGTAGAGTATTCAATAATTTTATCGATAGCTGCGAGAGGTTCCATGCCTTCGTCTTCGGAGTATTGTAAATACTTCCTTTCATATATGGCGAGTTGTCTGTCGAAACTCCGGAAACTGGAGACAATTTTAATATCTATCCCATCCTGATAAGCCGCCTTTTTCATTTCGAGGAAGGCATCATAAGCTTCCTTTCTGAGGTTAATACCTTCCCCATACAATTCAATATCTGCCTTGCCCATTAATTCTTCAAGGGAATATTTATCAGCCTGTGCCGAGCTATACTGTTGCCCTGAGAACATCAGGCAGATCAACATACTCAGTCGGATATAAAATGATCGTTTATTCATAAAATTGAAATCAAATGGTAACTTATTAAATCTGCTTCCTAAATTAAGACAATTTCGACAGTTTGAAGACGATATCTCACTTGAAAAACATTTAGGTGTGCTACTGGCTATTTAATTAGAAATGTACAAATACCCCTGGTGTTTCTGGCGAAGATCATGCATGGTAAGGATGTAAAAGTATATCCCTGATGACAAACCGGTTCCTCTTTCTATCACGCCTTCGCGATTCGACTGCCCGTTGAAGTTATTCTGATAATTCGCCTTAGAATAAACTAATACGCCGTACCTATTGAATATCTCCAGCATGTTATTCGGTGATTCATCAATTCCACCGAGAATGAGTTCATCATTAGCCCCGTCACCGTTTGGGGTCATAAAATAATTGTCGAGGTCGATTGTAGAATAGGTCTCTAGGCGGTCATCATTTCCTCCGATGGTCAGGATCTCATAATCACTGGGGACAAAAACTTCTGAGGTTACTGAGCCGTATGCCATTCCCCCTTCAACCTGAGAATTCCCCAGGTTCACCCACTGGTTCTCAGATTTACTCCAGCCAACCACTTTGAGGTCGTTGAGGTATTCTGCCAGTGATCGTACATCACTATGCAAGTCCCAGGTAAGCGTAACCCTTGAAGGAACATCTCCTTCCAGGCGCCAGAATTCCGTATCGCTCACCGATATAAAATCGGTTGCTTTGTTTGTAGTATCATAATCCTTGCTGAGTGTTACTGAATTATTCGGGTCTTCGAAGAAATAGGCACACCTTGCCATTGCATTTATGGCTACTGATTCTATCGTCAGAGGTCTTAAGCGGTCTTCATTACCCACCGGAAAGACGAAGGATTCTTTATTGGTCATAGCGCCATATCCATCAATTTTGGAAACACTACTCTCTCCAATATAAAAAGCATCGTCAAGGAAGTTTGAATAGACTGAGGAACCTGATTTCGCCGTGATAACATCTCCCGTCACCAGGTTTACATTGTTATGGACATTTAAGGCCGTTTCGAGTATTAGTCCGCCAACAGCGTCAATTTCTGCATCGTAAAGTACCGGGATATAAGCTCCGGAAATGGTCAGGGGGCATCGTCGCTGTAGAAGCCCACCACACCGGTATTTTGATCAAAGCTACCGTCATTGACCAGGTCCATATGGAAACCCACGTAGGTGTCGCCATGCACCTGAATGGTACCGTAATTGTGTACGGCTTCCTGAGCCAGAAGCATTGCCGGAACAAAAAGGTAAATAAAGAGGAATTTATATTTCATTTTGTCAATGCAAATTCTTTTTCAATACTTCTATATTTATTGAAATTCCCATTTTTAAAGTATATTGATCAATTGCCAGTTGGCACCATCGCTTTGAAGCCAAAGGGTCTTTTCCTTATCGATCTTGATTTCCGGATCACCTTTTTTATCGCGAAAACTGATGTTAGTTGTATTGTCGCCGTTAGCGGTATTCTTAAGGACGTAAATCCTTCCCTGGCAAGTATTTGCTGCCGGGAGGGTGATCGTTAGGTCTTTCGCGGTCATGATCAGTGTAAAATCATCAACTCCCAGAGTTGTGTTCACAGCAGTTGAACGGATAGGGGTAGAGAAGGATCCTATTGTGGATAAACGCGATGTAGGCGTGGATGTTCCGATTCCGACACTACCATTAGTGAAGCCCAGGTTTTGGTTGTTCATGTTATAGGTTCGGGTCTCAGCATCCTGGGTAAGATCATCGCTAGCAAGGTTGACCAGTACAGGCAAGGTAACCGTATTCCCTCCCATACCTGAGATGGTTAGGTCCCGGCCTATTAGGGATAGGGTCTGTATCTCATTATTTGGGTTGGCGTCTGCATCATCTGTATTAATCGTGATAGTATTTCCTCCGCTGATGCTGATATTGCCTGGGTTATTGTCTGTTGAGAGCGCCTGGTCATCAGTAGCCGGATCGCCGGGAATACCCTGAGGTCCTTGTGGCCCTTGCGGTCCTTGAGGACCCGGATCTCCCTGTGGTCCTTGTGCTCCGTCAGCACCGTCAGCGCCATCAGCACCGTCTAGTCCTGCCGGACCCTGCGGTCCCTGAGGCCCTTGTGGCCCAGGATCTCCCTGTGGTCCTTGAGCACCATCAGCTCCGTCAGCACCGTCTAATCCTGCAGGTCCAACTGGCCCTTGCGGTCCTTGGGGACCCGGATCACCCTGTGGTCCTTGTGCGCCGTCAGCTCCGTCAGCTCCATCGGCACCGTCTAATCCTGCAGGCCCCTGTGGTCCCTGAGGTCCGGGGTCACCTTGTATTCCTTGTGGGCCTTGCGGACCCGGATCACCCTGTGGTCCTTGTGCGCCATCAGCTCCGTCAGCTCCATCGGCACCGTCTAATCCTGCAGGCCCCTGAGGTCCTTGCGGTCCCGGGTCACCTTGTATTCCTTGTGGGCCTTGTGGCCCAGGATCTCCCTGTGGTCCTGGTGCTCCATCGGCACCATCAGCACCATCCAATCCTGCCGGACCCTGTGGTCCTTGTGGTCCCGGATCTCCTTGTATCCCTTGTGGTCCTTGCGGTCCTTGAGGACCGGGATCACCTTGTATTCCTTGTGGTCCAGGATCACCCTGTGGTCCTTGAGCACCATCAGCTCCGTCAGCACCATCGGCACCGTCTAATCCTGCTGGTCCCTGGGGTCCCTGCGGTCCCGGATCTCCTTGTATCCCTTGTGGTCCTTGCGGTCCTTGAGGACCGGGATCACCTTGTATTCCTTGTGGTCCAGGATCACCCTGTGGTCCTTGAGCGCCATCAGCTCCGTCAGCACCATCGGCACCATCTAATCCTGCTGGTCCCTGCGGTCCCTGAGGCCCTTGCGGTCCCGGATCTCCTTGCATTCCTTGTGGGCCTTGTGGCCCCGGGTCTCCTTGTGGTCCTTGAGCGCCGTCAGCCCCGTCAGCCCCGTCTAGTCCTGCCGGTCCCTGAGGCCCTTGTGGTCCTTGCGGACCCGGATCACCCTGTGGTCCTTGCGGACCCGGATCACCCTGTGGTCCTTGAGCACCATCAGCACCATCTGCACCATCTACTCCTGCAGGTCCCTGGGGTCCTTGCGGTCCGGGGTCACCTTGTATTCCTTGTGGTCCCTGCGGTCCTGGATCGCCTTGTATTCCTTGAGGCCCAGGATCTCCCTGTGGTCCTTGAGCACCATCGGCACCGTCTAATCCTGCTGGCCCCTGAGGTCCCTGTAGTCCCGGGTCTCCCTGAGGTCCTTGTGATCCCGGATCTCCTTGTATTCCTTGTATTCCTTGAGGCCCAGGATCTCCCTGCGGTCCTTGTGCGCCATCGGCACCATCAGCACCATCCAATCCTGCCGGACCCTGTGGTCCCTGCGGTCCCGGGTCTCCCTGAGGTCCTTGAGCTCCATCGGCACCGTCTAATCCTGCTGGTCCCTGGGGTCCCTGCGGTCCCGGATCTCCTTGTATCCCTTGTGGTCCTTGCGGTCCTTGAGGACCGGGATCACCTTGTATTCCTTGTGGTCCAGGATCACCCTGTGGTCCTTGAGCGCCATCAGCGCCATCAGCTCCGTCAGCACCATCGGCACCATCTAATCCTGCTGGTCCCTGCGGTCCCTGAGGCCCTTGCGGTCCCGGATCTCCTTGCATTCCTTGTGGGCCTTGTGGCCCCGGGTCTCCTTGTGGTCCTTGAGCACCGTCAGCACCATCGGCACCATCTAATCCTGCTGGTCCCTGCGGTCCCTGTGGTCCTTGTGCGCCATCGGCACCATCCAATCCTGCTGGTCCCTGCGGTCCCTGGGGTCCTTGCGGTCCCGGATCTCCTTGAATTCCTTGTGGTCCAGGATCTCCCTGTGGTCCTTGAGCACCATCAGCTCCGTCAGCACCATCGGCACCGTCTAATCCTGCTGGTCCCTGCGGTCCCTGTGGTCCTTGCGGTCCTTGTGCGCCATCAGCGCCATCGGCACCATCCAATCCTGCGGGTCCCTGCGGTCCCGGGTCACCTTGTATTCCTTGTGGTCCTTGAGCGCCGTCAGCCCCGTCAGCCCCGTCTAGTCCTGCCGGTCCCTGAGGCCCTTGTGGTCCTTGAGCACCATTAGCACCATCGGCACCATCCAATCCTGCAGGTCCCTGTGGTCCCTGCGGTCCGGGGTCACCTTGTATTCCTTGTGGGCCTTGCGGACCCGGATCTCCCTGTGGTCCTTGAGCGCCATCAGCTCCGTCAGCTCCATCGGCACCGTCTAATCCTGCTGGCCCCTGAGGTCCCTGCGGTCCCGGGTCTCCTTGTGGTCCTTGTGGTCCTGTCAGATCAGAGGAGGTAAAAGAAGTACCGTCTGAATAGTTGATCGTAAAGGTTCCATTGTTGTTGTCTTCAAAGGTGAAAGTACCTTTGTTAGCTGAGCTATTACAAAGATCTATCCATTGAGAACCTTCGTAGTAAAAAACGCAGTCGTCATCTGTGTTGTAAACCAGGGCACCGCGTAATGGTTTAATGCTCTGCATCTGTAGCGTGGTCACTCGAGTAAGTACAAAAGCCTTGCTGGTGCTTTCCAATTCAATGATGGAAGCTGAATTAATCTGATTGGGATTTTCCCCGATCTTTACCTGGGCCGTCAGGACCTGACCCAAAAGAAGAACTGTGAGGAATAAAAAGCTTTTTGTGTCCATTGTAAAAAATTTGCGCATATTTTTCATAGCCTAGTAAAAATAGCGCACAGTCCCGGGCAGCCGGAATTATTGTTGTGAAGTGATCGAAAGCTGTTGTGAAGTCAGAAAACCTCGCGAGATACCGAAAATATGGTACTTCAGCGAGTAAGATTCGCCTTACATCTAACGTTCCAGGAATAAAAAACCCTGGAAATTAAGACTCAGATCGTCCATGGTAATGATATAAAAATAGAGCCCTTCAGGGAGGCCAATTCCTCGATTCAGGACTGTATTTTCCACATTGGATATCCCCGTAAATTCATCCCGGTAATTTTCCATCTGAAAGACTTTTAAACCCCTGCGGTCGTAGATTTCCAGGCGGTTATTAGGAGATTGCTCCAGCTCAGGGATTTGTAGAAAATCATTGATACCGTCGCCATTGGGTGAAATGTAGTAATTATCCAGGGTTAGAAGATCTTCCGCAATTGCCAGACTGCCAAAAGTGATGATTTCAAAATCATCCGGAATAAAGGGCCCTGATGTAACAAAACCAGCATTGAGATCACCCCCAACTGCTGTAGTTCCTAAAGGAAGCCATTGTTGGGCAACTTTATTCCAGCCCATGATCAGGACGTTACCTACTTCTTCAGCGATAAACGAAAGATTGCTTCTGGCATTCCAACTCAGCGTTACCGTTGAGGTAACCGAGCCTTCAAGTCGCCAGAATTCAAAGGTGCTGACAGCCTCAACCGTTCTGGGCTTAATCTGGGTGTTAAAGGGATTAAATGTGGAAGGGAAATTGGGATCTTCGTAGAAATAGGCACACTTTGAAAAGGGATTGGTTGCCTCAGAATTGAGGATCAAAGGCCTGATCTCAGCAGCATCACCCACAGGAAAAGTAAAGCTTTGTTGCCCCGACATGGAGGCATAACCATCTACCTTGGAAACATTGCTTTCCCCAACGAAAAAGGCATCCTGAAGGAATTCATAAAACAGCTGTGGTTCAGCCTTGTTCGTCCTGAAATCTCCGGAAATAAAATTGGTATTATTGCGCACGTTGACGCTGGTATTAAGGATTACTCCACCATCAGCTGCAATTTCCACATCAAAAAAGACCGGATTAAGGGCTCCCGAAACTTCAAGGGAAGAAGGGCTGTAAAAGCCCACAAGACCAAGGTTATCGTCAAAGATACCATCATTGATCAGGTTAGCGTGGAAGCCCAGCTGACCCTGGTCATGGATTCGCAGGTTCCCGCTGTTATAGAGGGCGGGTTGGGCTACACTACGAGAGCATAGAAGAAGAAATATTGGAATTATGATATTCTTCATAACTTAAAAATCAATAATCGAGAAATACCAAAATGCATCTAAATTGGTAATATCATCTGGATCTTTTATTTGAACAGTAAAGTCTGTTGCTGTCTGCCCAATAACCTGTATTGAAGCACCTGAAAGCGTAGCTCTTAATGTTAATTGTACAACGTAATTAGTAGAACTGGCGGGACTGGTAAAATTTACCCTATAATTACCAATGCCCAAATCAGTAATCGAAGCAATATTCTGACCGTTTATTACCCCTCCCAGGGCACCGTCAACCAGTGCGCCATTTATAAATCCTAAGGCATGGAAAACACTGGAAGGGCCTGAAGCAGACACCTCATCAATTGCTCCCTGAACATCCGTGGCAATAAGTCCAGAAGAGGTATTATCATAGGTAACTTGGGCGGCATTTTGGATCTCATTATTGGGATCCGCATCGGCATCGTCAGTATTTAATGCTGCGAGTTCTGCATCGGTGGCAAAGGTCGGATCAAGATCCAGGGGTAGAGTGCCTCCCGCATCTGTGAGCTGAACCGTTGTTCCCGCCAAGGTGAGGTTTGTATTGAGTTCGTTATTTGGATCAGCATCTGCATCGTCAGTATTTAATGCTGCGAGTTCCGCATCTGTTGCAAAAGTGGGATTGAGATCCAGGGGAAGCGTACCCCCTGCATCTGTAAGTTGTACCGTTGTTCCCGCCAAGGTGAGGTTTGTATTGAGTTCGTTATTTGGATCTGCATCTGCATCGTCAGTATTTAGAGCTGCGAGTTCCGCGTCGGTGGCAAAGGTCGGATCAAGATCCAGGGGCAGCGTGCCTCCTGCATCGGTAAGCTGTACAGTCGTTCCCACCAGAGTGAGGGTTGAATTGAGTTCGTTGGTCGGATCTGCATCGGCATCGTCAGTATTTAGAGCTGCGAGTTCTGCGTCGGTGGCAAAGGTCGGATCAAGATCCAGGGGCAGCGTGCCTCCTGCATCGGTAAGCTGTACAGTCGTTCCCACCAGAGTGAGGGTTGAATTGAGTTCGTTGGTCGGATCTGCATCGGCATCGTCAGTATTTAGAGCTGCGAGTTCTGCGTCGGTGGCAAAGGTCGGATCAAGATCCAGGGGCAGAGTGCCTCCTGCATCGGTAAGCTGTACAGTCGTTCCCGCCAGAGTGAGGTTTGTATTGAGTTCGTTATTTGGATCTGCATCGGCATCGTCAGTATTTAGAGCTGCGAGTTCTGCGTCGGTGGCATAGGTCGGATCAAGATCCAGGGGCAGAGTGCCTCCTGCATCGGTAAGCTGTACAGTCGTTCCCGCCAGAGTGAGGTTTGTATTGAGTTCGTTATTTGGATCTGCATCTGCATCGTCAGTATTTAGAGCTGCGAGTTCTGCATCGGTGGCAAAGGTCGGATCAAGATCCAGGGGCAGAGTGCCTCCTGCATCGGTAAGCTGTACAGTCGTTCCCGCCAGTGTGAGGGTCGAATTGAGTTCGTTGGTTGGATCTGCATCAGCATCATCAGTATTTAGTGCCGCGAGTTCTGCATCGGTGGCAAAAGTAGGATCAAGATCCAGGGGCAGAGTGCCCCCTGCATCGGTAAGCTGTACAGTCGTTCCCGCCAGAGTGAGGTTTGTATTGAGTTCGTTGGTCGGATCTGCATCGGCATCGTCAGTATTTAGTGCCGCGAGTTCAGCATCGGTGGCAAAGGTCGGATCAAGATCCAGGGGCAGCGTACCTCCTGCGTCTGTGAGCTGAAGCGTTGTTCCCGACAGGGTGAGGGTTGAATTGAGTTCGTTGGTCGGATCCGCATCGGCATCGTCAGTATTTAGAGCTGCGAGTTCTGCATCGGTGGCAAAGGTCGGATCAAGGTCCAGGGGCAGCGTACCTCCTGCATCGGTAAGCTGAACCGTCGTTCCCGTCAGGGTAAGGGTTGAATTGAGTTCGTTGGTCGGATCCGCATCGGCATCATCAACATTTAAAACTATAGTACTTCCATTGTCAATAGTTATGTTTCCAGCACTGTTATCAGTACTGATATCCTGATTGTCTCCTCCCGCCGCCAATTCATCCAATGCTCCCTGAACGTCGTTTGCTGTTAGTAATCCTGTGACAGTATTATCATAAGGATTGCTGCTTGCACGTGTATCTATAACTACGTCACTTCCATCATTGTTGGTAAAAGTGTAAGTGCCGTCACCCAGATCCGTTATATCTGATTTAGAAATTATTACAGGAATCGAATTTTCATTGGTATAGGTAAAAGTACCATCGGTATTGTCTACTATAGAGGTAATTGTCTCCCCGCTCGCGGCGGAATCTACATTGAGATAGAGTCTGCCATCCGTACCAAAAATAAGATTGTTATTGACATCTGTACTAATCAGATTTTCGCTGATAGGCCCAGCTGCGTCGGTGATTTCAAGTGCACCTGCAACCATGGCAACACTGGAGTTTAATTCATTTGTGTCGTCAAAATCGCCGTCCTCTACGTTCAGTACGATAGTATTTCCTGTTTCGATACTGATATTGCCCGGGTTACCATCTGTAGAAATGATTTGATCATCTGATCCTCCCGCCACTGCCGTGCTTACCTCATCAATGGCGGCTTGTACGTCTGTAGCAAAAAGGTTGCCAAGTACAGTATTGTCAAAAGGCAAAGCCGCTGCATTAAAATCGAGAATAATATCAGTACCATCATTATTGGTGAAGTTATATGTGCCATCACCGTTATCCGTTATATCAGCTTTAGCCACGGTATCTTGCGAGCCATCTTCCTTAACGAAAGTGACAAGTCCATCACCATTGTCAATTAAACTGGTGATTGTTTCATTGATATCCGTATTAGTCCCATCGGGCTGAGTGAGGGTGGCGATCAAATTTCCTGCAACGGTATTAGTTACAGTGAGACCATTGGTTGTGATAGTAACGTCAACACCATCATTGTTGGTAAAAGTATAGGTGCCATCGCCATTATCTGTGATATCAGCTTTAGCCACGGTATCTTGCGAGCCATCTTCCTTAACGAAAGTGACAAGTCCATCGCCATTGTCTATTAAACTGGTGATTGTTTCATTGATATCCGTATTAGTCCCATCGGGCTGAGTGAGGGTGGCGATCAAATTTCCTGCAACGGTATTAGTTACAGTGAGACCATTGGTTGTGATAGTAACGTCAACACCATCATTGTTGGTAAAAGTATAGGTGCCATCGCCATTATCTGTGATATCCGCTTTAGCCACGGTATCCTGTGTGCCATCTTCCTTAACGAAAGTGACCAATCCATCGCCATTGTCTATTAAACTGGTGATTGTTTCATTGACATCTGTATTTGTTCCATCGGGCTGAGTGAGGGTGGCAATCAAATTTCCGACAACGGTATTAGTTACAGTGAGACCATTGGTTGTGATAGTAACGTCAACACCATCATTGTTGGTAAAAGTATAGGTGCCATCGCCATTATCTGTGATATCAGCTTTGGCTACAGTATCCTGTGTGCCATCTTCCTTGGTAAAAGTAATAAAGCCATCTCCTGCGTCAGTGAGGTTGGTAATCGTTTCGTTAATATTTGTACTGCTGCCATCAGACAGAGTAATTGTTGCAATAAGGTTGCCTGCAACTGTGTTGGTGATAGTAAGACCGTTGGTGGTGATTAATTGAATATTTCCCATGGAGTCGGAAAAACTGTAGGTTCCATCCCCATTATCCACTAGCGAAATAGTGGTTACGGCCACATCCAGATCGTTTAAAGCAGTCTGCACCGGAGCAAGGTCCAGAAATGCCCCGTTATCACTTCCGGGAATAATAGAATTTCCTGCATCGGCACTGACAATGGCTGCACTGGTTATATACCCGGCGTCATTGGTAAAGTCGCTTAAAGTTACCTGGGCGTAGTCTATTTCAGCATCAGAGACAGTGTTGTCCTGTAGTTCTTCATTTCCCACAGAATCGGGCGCAAGTTTTGAAGAGGTAATGGCATTGTTCTGAATATCCACACTCGTGATTGTAAAATCTACAATATTCTGTCCGCGGATCTCACGAACTTCAAAATTCACATTGTCCTCACTCTCAGTAATGACTATAGTGCTGTAGTCGTTAAAAATGGGATCGGCCGTAAAGGTTAGCCTGAGTGCATCACAGAGATTGATCCATTCTGTACCCTCAAAATAAAACAGGCACTGTTCATCAGTATTGTAGATCATGGCTCCCGGCAATGGATTTATAGCATTCATTTGGGCCGTAGTGATCCGAGTAATGACAAATACCCTATTAGAGCTTTCCAGTTCAAGAACTGAAGAAGGGTCCAGGTTTTGTGGGTTATCTCCGATCTTTATCTGTGAGTAGAGTCCGGCAGATAAAACCATCAGCATTGCTGTCATTAAAATTCTTCGTTTCATCATCAAATATTTACATCATAAAGAGGGCAGCTACAAAAGTAGGATTATATCGGTATCGGACTAAAGATACCCCCCGAAATACTCAAATTATGGGTAAATCACCCACGATTAATTGTATTGCTGCTTATTGAGTTAATTTTTGTAATTTCTTCTTAAAAATTATGGGTTTGCGATTTGACTTACCTTACTTTTTAACATAAGTTTTATGATTCATTATTTTTTTATGAGTCGAACTTATTTTTTCTTTAACCGCTCAGGGGATTCAGGTCTCTATTCTAATTTCAAATGTGCGTTTGATGCACTCATACCATACATGAAACAACTGTTATTTCTCTTATCAGCACTTATCTTCACTTCCTTTGGCTATTCCCAATCCGACGATCGCCGCCCATTAAGGGGGCAGGTAATTTACAGGAATGTGCCCGTAGCCAATGAAAACGTAATTAATACCACCACTGAAAAAGCTACGATAACCAATAACAAGGGAGAATTCCTGATCTATGTAGCAGAAGGGGACGAATTGGTCTTTACCGCCATCAATTATCAGATCGAGATTCTGAATGTAACAGCGGAGATCCTTAAAAGAAACCGATTGGTAGTTGAGGTAAATGAAAAAGTCACTGAACTGGATGAAGTAACTGTCAGTCCCGAAAATCAGAAGAAGTTCCTACAATTGCAAAACGAGGAATTCAAACAATACGCCTACGAAACCGATGCCACTGCAGAAGTGCAAAATATTGCCCTGGATCCCACAGTAAGGGGTATGCAGGACGGCCTCAATTTTGTCAATATCTTTAAAGCCCTTTTTCTTTCCGGAAATGCCGATAATGAAACAGGTAGAACCCCATTAAAAGTTAGTGAGGTTCTTCGTCAGGTTTATGACGATGACTTTTTTGTCCTCGATCTGCAATTACCCCAGGATAAGATCGATGCTTTCCTAATTTACTGCGATAATAAACTGCCGGCTCAATCACTTTTGAGAAAGGACAATGAATTTCAATTGATCGAATTTCTGGTCACTCAAAGTAAGGAATTCAGAAAAGGGCTCGATGTGGAAGAATAATTGGCTGCTATTTGCTTTCCTGATTGTCGTTTCTCTCGTGAATGGGCAGTCCTACTTTAATTTTGAATTGGAAGGACAAACCAGGTTTGATGGAAAAGGAGTTCCCGATGTTCATATCATGAATACTACGGCCGATAAAGCCACTATTTCTGATCAAAACGGCAGATTCTCCATTACAGCCACCATGGGAGATACCTTGCTTTTTTCTGCCCTACAGTACCAAAGAAAAACCTTAGTCGTTTCAGCGTCTATCCTGGAGAGTAGTTATGTCTATATTACCCTGGAAGAATTTGTAAATGAACTTGATGAGGTGGTGGTACGCCCGTTCAACCTTTCCGGGGATTTGAGCAGAGATATGGATGGGATGAGGGTTAAAAATGTAGTCTCGGCATCTACCCTTGGTCTGCCCAACTCCAATGTAAAACCTTTGATCCAAAGCGAACGTCTGCTCAAGGAAGCTTCTATGGGACCTTTTCAAATAGGTATGCTCACGGCCATTCCCTTTAACCCTTTGATCAATATGATTACAGGTCGAACAAAAATGCTCAAAAAGAGAGTGGCGAGAGATAAGAAATACCTGCTCACAGAACAGGTTCGCAATTATTATCCGGATAGTATTTTTGTAAAAAGACTGGGAATACCAACTGAGCGTATTGACGATTTTATGTACTATTGCGAAGTGGATGAGAGTTTTGATTCTATAGTGTCAACAGAAGATCAAATAGCCATCTTAAACTTGCTCATGATGAAAAGCAAGTCCTACAGGGAAAATAATCAACTCAAATGATCAGACTTGGCACAGGAATTGCTTTTTTATCAGCTATATTTAAATACATAGTACCTTGAAAGTCCTCTATTTATTTTTTATTCCCCTGATTATCGCCTTTGGTGTACACAAATTCTATGTCAGTGTAACCCAGATTGAATACTACGCAGCAGAAGAAGCGATTCAGATTACGAGTCGGGTTTTTATCGATGATCTCGAAAGGGCATTGCTGGAAAGATATGAGGTTAAGGCCATTTTAGGGACACCACAGGAAATATCCGAAGCAGATCGCCTTATTGAGAGATACCTCAAATCCAAATTTGTCGTTCAGATCAACGATATTCAGGTCAACTATAATTATCTGGGAAAAAAGACGGACAGTGATATGATAATTCTCTTCCTGGAGATTCCCGGATTTTCTTTGGATAAGCTTAATTCTTTGGAAATTCAGAATGAGCTGTTGATGGATGTCTTTGAAGAGCAAAAGAATATTCTCCATTTTAAATTCGGGGACAAAAAAAAGAGTTTTGTCCTCATCCGTGAAAGCAGCAAGGGAATGTTAAACTTTTAAAAAGTTAAGGTAAATTCTCCTCGAAAAATCCTATTTTCCGCGCCGGAAAAAATTCACAACTTACTTTATGAATCAGATAAAAAATTATGCCACAGGAGTACTTCTCCTATTTGCTACCATCCTTTTAGCACAGGAAGAGAAAATTTATGAAAGAGACCCAGGTCACCTGAATGAGAGTAAATTCAGACAGATGTACCAGGAGTTTGCTACTCCCAATATGTACAGATCTGCCTCTGGAACCCCAGGCCCTAACTATTATCAGCAGCAGGCCGACTATGAGATGGACATTGAACTCGACGACAAGAACGCAAGGATTTACGGGGAAGAGACTATTACTTATCACAATAATGCCCCTGAGGCTCTTGAATTTCTATGGTTGCAACTCGACCAAAACGTCAGAGCCAGAGATTCCAAGGCACCGCTGAGAAATGGAAGTGGGGTTAATGTGGCCTATACTGCCGGCTCCTTTGCAAAAACCTATTTGGATGAAGGTTTTGACGGTGGATTCAATATTGAATTTGTAAAAGATTCGAATGGCAAACCACTCCCTTACACCATCAACCAAACGATGATGAGGGTAGATTTGCCCCAGGCACTGAAATCCGGAGAGAATGTTTCTTTTTCGGTAAAATGGTGGTACAATATTCCTGATCACACCATTAACAGGGCACGTTCAGGTTATGAATATTTTGAGAAAGATGGAAACAGGGCTTATGTCATAGCTCAATTCTTCCCCCGTATGGCCGTTTACAGCGATGTGGAGGGATGGCAAAACCACCAGTTCTGGGGTAGTGGTGAATTCGCTCTCCCATTTGGGAATTACGATGTGAGTATTACGGTGCCGGCAGATCATATTCTCGACGCTACCGGTGAACTACTCAACCGTAAGGAGGTTTTCAGCAAAGAGATGATGAAACGCTATGAGCAGGCGAAAAAATCCTACGATAAACCTGTGCTGATAGTAACTCAGGAAGAAGCTGAAGCTGCAGAGAAAAGCTTTTCTGAAAAGAAAAAGACCTGGAAATTCCGTGCAGAGAATGTAAGGGATTACGGTTTTGCAACTTCACGAAAGTTTATATGGGATATGCAGGCTGTGAAAATCGGAAGCAAAGATGTTATGGCCGTTTCGCTTTACCCCAAGGAGGGAAACCCACTATGGGAGGAGTTATCTACTAAAGCCGTGGCCAGTACACTAAAGTCTTATTCTGCGCACACTTTTGATTATCCTTACCACAAAGCCATATCCGTTCATGCCAAAAATCAGGGTATGGAATATCCCATGATTTGCTGGAATTACGGGAGGCCCAATGAAGATGGTACCTATTCAGACCGAACCAAGTACGGGATGATTAGTGTGATCATCCACGAAGTAGGTCACAACTTTTTCCCGATGATTGTGAATTCAGACGAACGTCAATGGGGTTGGATGGATGAAGGTTTGGATACCTTTATGCAATATTTAGCAGAGCAAGAGTTTGGTGAGAAATATCCCGAAGTTATTGCTCCCAATGAGAAGTATCCCTCAAGAAGGGGAGATCCTTCCAAGATCATACCTTATATGAGTGGGGACCAAAGCACGATCTCGCCCATAATGTCTAATCCCGAAAACGTATACAAACTAGGCCCTAATGCCTATGCAAAACCTGCAACAGCACTTAATATTTTGCGGGAAACCGTTATGGGCAGGGAATTATTTGACCACGCGTTCAAAACCTATTCCCAGCGCTGGATGTTTAAACATCCTACTCCTGAGGATTTCTTCCGCACAATGGAAGATGCTTCCGCAGTAGACCTGGATTGGTTTTGGAGGAGTTGGTTTTATACTACTGACTATGTCGACATAGGAGTAAAAGATGTTAAGAAATACGTGGTTAGTGATAAACCGGGGAAGGAGATGCAGGAATATATGGCATCGCGAAACCTGACAGAATCTGATTTCCCTCCCCTCGTTTACCTGGCTGAACAGAATAAAGATTCTATTGGTAAATCTATGGCCGGAAAAACTCCAAGTGAAGTTTCATCCTCTCTCAAAGAATTTATGTTGGACAACCTCACTGCGGAGGAAAGAGCTCGGGTGAAAGAACCCAAATATTTCTATGAAGTGACCTTTAACAAACCAGGGGGTATACCCATGCCCTTGATTGTTGAATACACCTATTCGGACGGAAGTTCAGAGGAAGTGACTTACCCACCGGAAATCTGGCGTAAAAACGATGCTGAGGTAAGGCGGGTAATTTCTTCACAGACCGAACTGGTAGCTATAACAGTAGATCCGCGTGCGGAGACTGCAGATATTGACGTTACCAACAACAGCTGGCCAAAAAATGAAGCTCCTTCAGAATTCAACCAGTTTAAAGAGGGCATCAAAGGAGACTAATTCATCTCTATGAAATAGAATACGATCCCGACATTTATGTTCGGGATCGTTTTATTTTATAAAAGGAATCAAACTTGATTATATTTGTACTATGCATTCTCTCTTAGTCTTATTTATTAGCGGAGCCGAGATTTTCTTTATCATGTTCATCGTGGTCATGGTCTTTGGAGCCGACAAGATCCCCGGAATTGCCAAGGGTCTTGGTAAAGGAATGCGTCAATTGAAGGATGCCACCGAAGATATTAAACAAGAGATTCAGAAAAGTGCAGAGAAGCAAGGGATAGATACCAGTATTGCCGATGATATCAAAGATGAGATGAAAAAGGTGAAGAAGAATATCGAAGATGTCTCCGGAACGATTAAAAGAAAGTAAGGAAGAAGGATGTGGGAACGGTTGATAGAATGGGATCGGAATACGTTCATCTACCTGAACAACCTTGGAATTGAAGAATACGACTGGTTTTGGTCACTGGTGACACACACTACTACCTGGATTCCCCTTTTTATTCTCTTTTTTGTTTTGTTTTTGCGCCATTACAAAGGAAAAGATGCCCTGGCAATGATCCTTATGACCGTCCTGCTTTTCGGTTTTGTCATGGCATTAATGTATCTCACCAAAGAATTCGTGGGACGTCTGCGGCCCAATAACGTATCGGACCTCAATGGCATTGTTCGCGTTCTGTTCAGGCCTAATGACTACAGCTTTTTCTCCGGACACGCGGCTAACTCTTTTGCCGTAACTACTCTGGTTGTTTTGTTCCTCAGGTCTAAATTCAGCTGGGTATGGGTATTCTACCTCTGGCCGGTATTGTTTTCAATGAGTCGGATTTACGTAGGGGTGCATTATCCTCTCGACCTTATCGCGGGAGCTTTGGTTGGTCTTTTAATGGCATTTATTTTTTACAGCATATTTACAAAGGTCCTCGTACCCTACTTAGGGTTAAGCCGTCCCTGATGGGAAGAACTACAGTCTCAATTCTCTGATCCTCCTTGAGCATCTTATTGTAATCCAGCAACGCCTCAGTGGCTTTATCTGCCGGGTCAAGGGCTTCAATTACCTTTCCTGACCACAATACATTGTCTGATAAAAGAATACTTCCAGCTCTCATTTTTGGAAGTACTACTTCCAAGTAGCGGCTGTACTCTTTTTTTTCAGCATCGATAAAAACAAGGTCGAATTGCATATCTAATTGGGGAATGATTTCAATGGCATTCCCGACATGCTGAATGATTTGTTTTCCATATCCGGATTTTTCAAAATACCTGCGCTGTATATCTTCTAATTCTTCATTAATGTCTATGGTATGCAATTCGCCTTTGGGAGGCAGACCTTCTGCAAGGCAAAGAGCAGAGTAGCCCGTATAAGTACCTATCTCTAGGATGCGCTCCGGTCTGATTATTTTTGATAATATACTGAGTACCCTTCCCTGGTAATGGCCCGTGATCATTCTGGGCTGAAGTACTTTTAAATGGGTTTCCCTGCTCAGTTCTGTGAGGTATTCCGGTTCATTTTCTGAATGGTCGGTAAGGTACTGTTGCAGGCGGTCTGGAAGAAAATGCATGCCGAACTTTTTGTAAAAATAGGCTTTTTAGGCTACTTTGAGGGCGGATAAACTATTGTCTTTATGAAAGAGATCCTGATCCGCGACGCTGTGCTGAATGACCTGCCTGCTCTTCTCCAATTTGAAGAGGAACTCATTGCTGCTGAACGACCTTTTGACCCCACTATCCGAGAGGGAGAAGTGCATTATTACGACCTGCGCAGCTATATTGAAAATCGGGAAATTAAAGTGGTGGTTGCTGAAGTAAAAGGCAAGGTAGTGAGTTCAGGGTTTGGCTTATCCAAACCTGGCAGGCATTACCTTGATCATAAGAATTACGCCTACCTGGGTTTTATGTATACCCTGCCAGAATTCAGAGGAAGGGGTATTAATCGTATGATCATAGATGAGCTCAAAGCTTGGGCTTATGAAAATAAGCTGTCTGAGATACGGCTTACAGTCTATGACGACAACAGTCCGGCACTAAATGCCTATTTTAAAGCAGGTTTTAAAAAACATATCGTGGAGATGCGACTTCCCTCGCCTTAACGGGAATTACTTGCAGGAGTCGTCGATTAGTAAGTGTTGTTGTATTTTTGGAGAAAAGATGTCTATGAGTTTTCAGAATACCCTTTCCTATGCCAAAGAACTCGATGCGAATGATCAATTGGCTGCTTATCGCGATCAATTTCATTTTCCAAAAATAGGAGGTAAGGAAGTCATTTATTTTACCGGTAATTCCCTTGGCCTTCAACCGAAAAGGTCTGCGGATTTTGTAGAAGAGATCATGAAAGACTGGAGAGAATTGGCGGTAGAGGGGCATTTTTATGCAGAGAAATCATGGTGGGATTACCATGAGCGTCTGGCAGCACCCCTTGCCCGGATCATGGGGGCAAAAACTCCTGAGATTACGGTGATGAACACCCTCACGGTTAATCTACATCTTTTGATGGTCTCCTTCTACCGACCTACCGCTAAACGATATAAAATATTATGTGAAGAAAAAGCCTTCCCTTCTGATCAATACATGTTCCAGAGTCAGATTAAGTTTCACGGCCTGGATATTTCCGACACCATAGTTGAAGTAAAGAAAAGAGAAGGAGAAAATTTTTGGCGAACTGAAGATGTTTTGGCTAAAATAGAAGAAGTGGGGGACGAGCTGGCTCTTGTCCTTATGGGAGGAGTGAACTACTACAACGGGCAGGTTTTTGACATGCAAACCATAACCAAGGCGGGAAAAGATGTGGGAGCAGTCGTAGGATGGGACCTGGCCCACGCTGCAGGGAATGTAGAACTCGATTTGCACAATTGGGACGTCGATTTTGCTGCCTGGTGCAGTTATAAATACATGAACAGCGGCCCGGGAAATGCGTCAGGGGTTTTTATCCATGAACGATATCACGGCAGGACCGATATTCCACGTTTTGAAGGGTGGTGGGGTACTAAAAAAGAAACCCGATTCCTGATGCAACCTCAATTTGATCCCATGGATAATGCAGATGCCTGGCAGATCAGTAATGCCCCTGTTCTCGCCCTCGCCCCATACCTGGCTTCTCTGGAAATGTTTGAGGAAGTTGGAATGGAGAAACTGATCGCGAAACGAAATAAAATAGTTTCCTATTTAGAATTTATTCTTCGCGAAATTGATAAAGAAGTAGAAAGTACCTTTGAGATTATTACACCAGAGGCCAGAGGAACTCAACTCTCCGTATTTTTACACGGGGAGGGCAGGCCGATCTTCGACTACCTCATGAAAAACGGAGTGATCACAGACTGGAGGGAGCCCAATGTTATACGCCTGGCCCCTGCACCCTTTTATTGTTCTTATGAAGATATGTATCGCTTTGGTCAGATTTTAAAGCGAGGAATCGAGGAAACCTGATACGAGGTCCTCTGTAATTATTCGGCGCCAATGAGGTCATTGCGACTTATTTTATCCAATCCAAGATACTTCGGCCCGGCCTGGGCTTTTGCCAGTTTAAACATACTATTCGGTACCTGGGCTATATATATACCAACCGTAAAGGACGATCTTGGAATCGATAAAGCTACTCTGGGTATTGCCTTGTTTTTCCTTTCCCTGGGTGTTTTTACCGTTTTTCCTGTGGCTTCGCGCATAGTCAATTACTTAGGGGTAGGGAGGGCTACCTGGTTCGGTATTTTACTGTTGTGCTTAACAGCCTTATTCCCTTTGATGGCAGATAGCTTTATTACCCTCGCAATTGCCTTGTTCTTTTTTGGTTCGGCCAACGGCCTGCTTGATATTTCCATGAATACCCTAGTCACGGAAATAGAAAAAGAGGACCGGCAAAACTTTATGTCTGCCTCACACGGCTTTTTTAGTCTCGGAGGGGTGTTGGCAGGATTGGGCAGCTTCCTAATCCTGATTTTCTCAAACAGGATGCTCCATATGGTGCTGGCAATTCTACTAGTGCTCTCTATCAACTTTATATTTCACAAAAGGTACAAGCACATCAGGGCGGCACCTATAGTCAAAGAACCCTTTAGCTTCAGAAATTTCAAACCTTTATTACTGCTGGGATTAGTTTCTTTTGTTGTTATGGGAAGTGAGGGGGCGATAGTCGACTGGAGTGGACTTTTTCTAAAAGAAGAAACATTGGCACCTGAAACACTCTGGGGAGCAGGCTTCCTCGGTTTTCAGATTACAATGACCCTCGGTCGGTTTCTGGGGGATGCCATTAGTGCACGAATTGGATCCGTAAAGATCGTGGCTCTCGGGGCATCCATAGCCATCGCAGGTTATCTGTGTGTACTCATGGTCCAAACCTACCTGGCCATTTTGGGCTTTGCCTTAACCGGACTGGGATTCTCTGTGATCATTCCTGAACTATTCCGCATAGGGGGGAATGTGAAGGGAGTAGAATCCTCTCAAGGGGTTGCATTTATTGCAGGTACAGGCTATTCCGGATTTTTAATGGGACCCGTGATCCTGGGATTCCTAGCCGAAAAATATTCCCTTAACACCAGTTTTATGGTTCTTCTGGCTGGAGTAATTGCAGTACTGGGAACTACACTGTTATTAAGAAGAAGTAAGGGAGGAAAGTCTCAGAATTAGTCAATCACCTCTACGTTAGTAAAATACAGAGAAAAATTACCTTCTTTATTTTTGTGCATCCTGGATATCTTCAATCCGTTCAGGTCTACGTAATCCTCCCAGGTGGTTGTGCTTGAAGGTTCTGGGCTATTGCTCTTTCTGAAAACCCACTCTTTGATCTGATAGTCTTCGCCCAAGTAAAAATCATAGGCATCTCCGGGGGTATATCCTCCATCACTACCGTAAACCACAGTGAGTTTTGACAGGGAATCGTTGCTGATTGGAGCAAGGACTTTATCTTCAAAATTGTATGTCAGGTTTTTTCGATCCCAGAAGATATTGATTGGAGCCAACAACCAGTATTTGTCGTTAATAAAAGCCGCATCTGCGTTTTGGGACAAGCTGTCAATAGCTTTTCTGTTGTAGATAATGGTGTCACCTCGTGAAATACCCTGTACTTCATGAGTTTTTGTATCCCATTTCCAATGGCGTTCAAAATGCATAGTATCGCGATCTACGTTGAAGGTAAATCGGATTTCCTCTACGCCGTTCCATTCTTCAATGCCGTGAGCTTTGGCTACTTTTTCAATTATAGTTTCCTCTTTTACAGGGTCTGCTTTTTTGTCGGATTTGCATGCAACAACTAAGAGGAGAAATGCGGGAAGAACAAATGATTTAACGCTCATATTTTTCTTTCAAAGATAATGGGTTTGAACTTTTATTCTGAATTATTTACTGTTATCTATAAAAAGTTGATCCCGGGCAGCGTACCGCCCAGGATCTCGAGTTAGTAGTTAGTCTGGTTAACTGTTATATGTTTTTTACATACACATCCTTTGGATCCTTAATTTGTATTATAGGGAATTCGGTTCTTCGGTTGAGTTCGAGTTCAGCATCTGTACAATTCCCCCTCCCGATAGTGGTGTACTTGGAGATATTTTTAAAGAAAAAAAGCCTGCTTTGGGACAGCCACATCACAATTATTTAGGTTTAGCTAATACAAAATAATGGCAGTTATCACTAATATGGCATTGAAGGACGTTATACCAGGATTTTTATCGATAAACGACCAGGGATTCGATAAACGGGACTTTTTTATGGATGATTTTTTTTGGTCATTTTTGCGACTAATCTGATTAAATGCACAATTTGCTCTATATATTAATAATCGTGTTTCTAAGAAACCTATATAAATTACTGATAATTAGGAGGTTGATCTCCTCGATTTTTGAGGCAAGCCGACTTGGCAAAATGTAGGGTAAATGCGTACCTTTGACACATTATAAATTAAGATTATGGCTGCTAAAAAGGGAAAAGTACAGGAAGCGATTGACGATAAATTACTACAGGAGAGAAAAGTGTTTTTGTGGGGTATGGTTGATGATGATTCGGCCAAACATGTTATCGACAGGTTACTGTATCTCGATATGCAAAATAACAAGGAAATTCAACTCTATATCAATAGCCCGGGAGGATATGTTACCTCAGGATTTTCAATTTACGATACTATTAAGTCATTAAAGAGTCCGGTATCAACCATTTGCACTGGCCTGGCTGCATCAATGGGATCTATTCTGCTCTCTGTTGGCAAGAAAGGCAGGCGCTTTATTCAGCCTCATGCACGGGTGATGATTCATCAGCCAAGCGGTGGCGCAAGGGGCCAGGCTTCTAACATAGAGATTCAGGCGAAGGAGATTATTAAAACCAAAGAACTCGGGGCTAAAATACTGGCCGAGAATTGTGGTCAGACCTTTGAAAAAATCATGAAAGACTTTAATCGTGATTACTGGATGGGCGCCGAAGAATCAGTAGAATACGGTATCGTAGACGGAATAATGAAATAAAAATACAATTGTAAATAAGTGAAAAGTCCGATGTATTTCTACACCGAACTTTTTTTATATAGGCGCCAAAGGCGGATGGAGCTGTATTTACGTACTAAGTGCTGGGTCTGGATGACAAAACAGGAATTTCATCAGAATTTTTCCGGATGCTCAATGATATCCTTTGCCCGGTTTCTTATTTCTTCCATTTCTTCATCCCCTTTTTAGAGAGTAAACTCATCATCATTCCCATCCTCGGATTGTCTTTGAATACCTCTTTTTTGGCATCCAGAAAATTCCAGTACAAGGCGTTGAAAGGACAGGCATTCTCTCCGGTTTTTTTCTTGTGATCATAAGAGCATCCGGAACAATAATTACCCATTTTATTAATGTAATTGGCACTGCTTACATAGGGTTTTGTAGCTACGAGTCCTCCATCGGCGAATTGGCTCATCCCTCTCGTGTTAGTAATCTCTACCCATTCTATGGCATCGATATAGACACCCAGGTACCAGGCATCTACCTCAGCTGGATCTGTCTGGGTGAGCAGGGCATAGTTACCCGTAATCATAAGGCGTTGTATATGATGAGCGTAGGCCTCGTCCAGACTCTGGTTGATGGCGTGACTCAGGCAATTCATTTTGGTGTTACCGGTCCAGTAAAAATCAGGGAGTTTGTTTTGATTATCAAGGGCATTGGTATATTGATAATCAGGCATTTCTCTCCAATAAATACCTCTCATAAATTCTCGCCAGCCCAATATTTGTCGAACAAAACCTTCTACCTGACTAATATCAATTTCTTCTTCGTTTCTCCGAAACTCCTCCAATACCCGATCAATCACCTCTTTTGGCGAAAGCATTTTGCTATTGAGGGCAAAAGATACTCTGGAATGAAAAAGAAACTTCTGTTCGGTATGAAGCGCATCCTGGTAGTCTCCAAAGTGTAGCAATAAATTTTCAGCAAAGTAATTTAAAACTTCAAGGCTTTCTTTTCTTGACGTAGGCCAGTTAAAAGCCTGGGCATCTATATTGCCTATTGTCTCGATTCCTGCTTTTTCAATTTCGGCCAGAAGATCGCTTATGTCTTTGCGCGTATCGTATTCAGAAGGAATTTCAGGGCTGCCCTTCCATTTCTTTCGGTTGCTTTGGTCATAATTCCATTTTCCGCCTTCGGGCTCCCCGTCTTCCATCATGATGTCGTATTCTTTCCTCATCATTCGATAGAACGACTCCATTACCAGTTGCTTTTTTCCTTCAAAGAATTTTTCGAGGGTATCTCTTTTTGTCAAAAAATGATGAGTGTCAAAACATTCGCTTTTGATCTCCAGGGATTCTGTTATTTCTCTTAATTGCTTATCAAGTCTGTATTCATCGGGTAGGAGGTACTCAAACTTATCCGATCTGAGTTGGTCCGTATATTGTTGGATGAGTTTTTTTAAGTCCTGCGGATTATCCTCATCATTGATTTTCAAGTAAATGACCTCATGGCCTTGTTCCTCCAGGGCAGTAGCAAAATTTCGCATCGATGCAAAAAAGGCTACTACCTTTTGTACGTGATGGGTAACATAGTCTGTTTCCTGCCTCATTTCGGCCATGATATAGGTGCAACCGGAATCGACTTCTTCAAACCAAGGGTGTTGCAGGTTGAGTTGGTCTCCTAGAATTAAGCGTAGTTTTTTCATCTTTTTTCCGAATTAAAAAAGGGTTTGTTGCAACCAGCGATTTTGAAATTTGGCAGTAGGATCGTACATCTGGGCTTGTCTTTGAATGTTAAATTTTCGGTCTCTGGGATCATTGCCCACTCCGCTGTTGTACATCCAGTTCCCCCAATTACTGTGAACGTCATAATCGAGCAGGAGGGCTTCAAAATAAGCTGCTCCTATTCGCCAGTCCTGTTTTAATTCTTTTGCCCAGTAGGAGGCAACGTTTTGTCTGCCCCGGTTACTCATCCATCCGGTATTGGCCAATTCTATCATATTTGCGTTAACGAAGGGTTCTTTTGTAGTTCCTTTAATCCAGGATTTTTTAGCTGCCTCCGAATTGTTCCATGGGTAGTCTTTCCCGAGGATACCACCCAGATGAAATATAGCATCTCGGTGTTTCATGGATACGTATTTAAAGTAATCTCTCCAGATCAGTTCAAAGATAAGCCAGTAAGTGTCCTGGTTCTTTTTCACCTCTTTTTCAAACTTTTTCACCTCCCGGTAAATGGTTCTGGGGGATAGACTTCCATTAGCCAGCCATGGCGAAAGTTTCGAACTGTAGTCTTTCCCAACCAAGCCGTTCCTGGTTTTTTTGTAATAGGCCAGTTTTCCCGTCTTCCAAAAGTATTCATCTATCCTTGCGAGGGCGGCATCTTCTCCCCCTTTAAATGGGAATGCCGAGTGGGGGTGGGATGCAAAGGATTCAAAGCCCAGATCTTCCAGTTTGGGAACGGAAGCCTTTTCGGGGATAATATTTTTCGGCTCTTTGGGATCGGGAACCGCAATGGTATCTCTGACCTGCGATTGTTTTTCACATGCTTTTCTGAATTGGGTAAAGACTTCAGGGATTTTTGACATATCAGTGAAGGGAATGTCCTCCGGATGGAAGAGAAACTGGTCAAAACTCTCTATAAATTCTATCACATGGGAACACTTATTTCGCACTTCCGCCAACTCCCGAACCTCATCCCTTGTCCATTCTTTCTGAAGGTAAACCTTATCTATGTTGTGCTGTTCTATCAATCCGGGGATGACGGCCTCCGCTTTTGCAAAATAAACCAGCAAAGTAATATTGAGGGAGTTAAGATTTTGTTGCAAGGTGTTGAGGCTTTGCAATAAGAATTTTGCCCTGTACTTCTCCATTTTTTTGAATCCAAAATCTCCTACCTCAAAAAGTGAAGGATCAATACAATAAACGGCCAGCACCTTTTCGCCCTTGCAAGCTTTTTGAAGGGAGGAGTTGTCTGCAATTCGCAGATCGTTTCTGAACCAGACTAATGATTTCATTGTTTGTTTTTATTTATTCTTTCGACATCGCTCGCTACAGTAGCGAACCTCTTCCCAATCTCTTTCCCATTTCTTTCGCCAACTAAACGGTCGGCCGCAGTGAACACATATTTTAACCGGTAAATTGGGTTTCTTATGAGCCATGTTCTATGAAATTGGGTTCAGAACCGGGCCTTGCATAGGATAACCTGCCCAGGAAAGCGGGTAAGGCGTATCCGTCCTGTCCCATGGCTGTTACTGTATTTATCTTATTCAATTCCAGAAACCCGTCAGGATCTTGTATAGCTTGTGGGAAATAGATGTGTTCAACAGCCCCGATCACAAGGATACAGCCATTTTCTTCCAGGAGATAATGGTTTTTGTAAGTGCAACCAATCTTTAATTGGCTTTCTTTTACATATGGTGCTTTAAAATCATCGAGGTATTGTGCTGTTAGACCTACCGCCTCAAATTCGGAATCTTCCTCCTTGTATTTAGCGGCTGTCTGATGCGCCTGCTTAAAGAATTCTGATGAGACCTGATTTACGGTAAATTGCCCCGTTTGTTTAATATTATTAAAAGAATCCCGTCTTACGGTTAAAGGGCGCAATACAAACCCTATTAGAGCCGGAGAACTGCCGATATGCAAGAGTGAACTAAAGATAGCCAGATTTGAATTTCCCTCACTGGATCGGGTCCCCAGGAGGTTACACGACTTGTATCCTGTTATACTGTTGATAAAATTGGCCCTATATCGGGAATTCAGTTTTTCAATCTCCTGCAGATCTAAATGTGCCATTTATTTAGGTGTTTAACAAAACTATTAAAAAGTTAAACAAAATAGCGTTAAGGGTATAATAAAATCGCAAGAAGCGCTCTGCTGATAATTTCTTACTTTTATGATCTTAAACTCATCCAGAGGGAAACATATGTCTCAAACCCCCAAAAACATTGCTATTGTAGGATCTGGACTTGTAGGTTCACTCTTAGCGATTTACCTGCGACCCTATGGGCATCGGGTAACAGTATTTGACAGAAGACCGGACATACGCACCGTCGAATTTTCAGGTCGGTCTATCAACCTGGCCATGAGTGACAGAGGCTGGAAAGCCTTGAGGGAAGTTTCGCTCGAAAAGCAGATCAAGGAAATTGCAATACCCCTTAATAAAAGGGCCATGCACGTTCTTGGAAAACCTCAATATTTTCAGAAATACGGAAAAGAAGGGGAAGCGATCTGGTCTATTTCCAGGGGTGTCCTCAACCGCAGGATGATTGACCTGGCGGAAGAGGCCGGCGCCGAATTCAAATTCAATGAGAAGGTCTGGGATGTAGATTTGCCTACGGCAACACTCTATACAGGAGAATCTGAAAAAAGTGAGTGGAAAGAATACAAATTTGACATCGTCTTTGGCTGTGATGGTGCATTTTCGAGGATTCGACACAAAATGCAGAGAAGAAGCCGTTACAACTACTCTCAGCATTTTCTGGATGTTGGGTATAAAGAGCTTACTATTCCACCCAATAAGGATGGATCACACAAACTCGACAAACATTCTTTTCACATTTGGCCCAGGGGAAAATTCATGTTTATTGCCATGCCCAATCTGGACGGAAGCTTTACCTGCACCCTCTTTTTACCTTTTGAGGGGGAAGTATCCTTTGAGAAAATAACGACAAAGAAAGAAGCAAAAGCATTCTTCACCACGTATTTTCCGAATGTGATGCAGGATATAGAGAATCTGACAAAGGACTTTTTTAATAATCCCACAAGTGCCATGGTAACCATGAAGTGCTATCCATGGACCTATTGGGATAAGGTGGCCCTTGTTGGGGATTCTGCCCATGCCGTGGTGCCTTTTTACGGGCAGGGAATGAATGCAGGTTTTGAGGATATTTACACCCTTAACAAGATTATGAAAGAATTGGGAGACGACTGGGAAAATATATTTCAGACCTTTCAAAAACAACGAAAGCCCAATGCAGATGCTATCGCGGAGTTGAGTTATAGGAATTTTATTGAGATGAGTAGTAAGACCGCTGATCCTTCTTTTTTACTTCAGAAAAAGATAGAGAAATGGTTTGCAGAGAAGCACCCCAAACTATGGGAGCCCACCTATTCAAGGGTGACCTTTTCTGACAGGGCCTATGCAGAAGCTTTGGCTATAGGGGATATTCAGGAGGAGATAATGCAGGAAGTCATGAAAATGCCGGGGATAGAAGAAGACTGGCGAAATAAAAAGGTGGAGGATCGCATATTACAACTCCTCGAGCAAAAACAGCAATTCTAAGGCTTATTCTTCCTTCTCATTTCGGAGCGCCTCATGGGCATACTATCTATAATTTCAAAGACAACGGAGGGCTCAGCAAAGTATTCCGATTCCCATTTTACTCCTCCGTCTTTTCCAATTAGAAATACTCCTTCAGATCGGGAAATTTTGTCAGGTGGCAAAACTTGAGAAATAATTTTGAAGTCTCCGTCCCTGGTGACTTTTCCGTCAAAAATCAGGAAAATCAAGTTTCGTTCTTCCATCTCCTTTTGATACGCCTTAAACAGTTTGATTTGTTCTGTGCTTTTTTCCAACATTTCTCCGGGGTCGAAAAGAAAAAGAATGCGATTTTTCCAACGATAATCACTAAGATCCTGAGAATACATGCTTATACTTATAAAGAAAATAAGACCTAAAAATAGTTTGAAATACCGCATAACAAATACTTCCTGGAATAAAAGTATAAAAAAAGCCATCCGAAAAGATGGCTTTAGATTTAACAGGTGAGATTAATTATATCTTGTCAAACATCTTATGCATTTTTTCCTGCTCCTCTTCTGCCAGGACAGGATCAACTAAAATTCGTCCACTGTGTTCGTCAGTGATAATTTTTTTTCTCGATGCAATCTCTACCTGTACCTGAGGTGGAATTGTAAAGAAAGATCCACCTGAAGCCCCTCTTTCAATTGGAACAACGGCAAGACCATTCTTAACATTAGTGCGGATTCGTTTGTAGGCCTTCACTAGTCGCTCTTCAATCTGCTTCTCGTATTTGCCCGATTGTTCTAGAAGAGCCTTTTCCTCTTTCTCTGTTTCGGCGAGAATAGCGTCTAGTTCATTTTTCTTGTGTTTAAGATGTGCCTCGCGTTCAGACAACTTCTCTTTAGTTTCAGCGATCACTTCCTTTTTCTGCTCTATCTGAGCCTTAAATTCTTTGATATTCTTTTCCGCCAATTGGATCTCCAATTCCTGAAACTCCACTTCTTTGGCCAGGGAATTGAACTCACGACTGTTTCTTACGTTTTTCTGTTGCTCGGCATACTTCTTAATGAGAACTTTTGACTCGTCAATAAGATTCTTCTTAGCTGTGATCTCGTAATTTATAGTCTCAAGATCTGTCTTAAGCTTGTCCATCCTGGTCTTAAGTCCCAGTACTTCATCTTCCAGGTCTTCCACTTCAAGGGGTAATTCTCCCCTTACATTGCGGATTTCATCTACCCGTGAATCGATCAATTGCAGATCGTATAGGGCTCTTAATTTATCCTCTACTGTAGCTTCTTTCTTTGCTGCCATATATTAATAATACTTAATAGGATTGGTTTTGCTTTCCGATAAAGCGACTGCAAAATTAGGGATTTTTTTTGTAAGATAATCTACCAATAGATTTTTTGTGTATTGTTCTGATTCGTAGTGTCCTATATCAGCCAGGAGGATACTTTCTTCAGCTTCGAAAAATTGATGGTATTTCAGGTCTGAAGTAACAAAAGCATCCGCTCCTTCTGCCCGGGCAGCAGAAATGGCAAAAGCTCCGCTTCCCCCTAAAACAGCTACTCTTTGTATCTTTTTATTCCGAAACGCCGAATGCCGTATACATCCCACCTTCATTTTGTCCTTCACCATGGCGAGAAAATCAGCTTCCTTCATCGGTTCTGGAAGCATGCCGATCATACCCATTCCTTCCGAAGGATTTGTATTGTCTAGCGTAATTACTTCGTAGGCTACTTCTTCATATGGGTGACTATCAAAAAGCGCCCGAACTATTTTTTTCTCCAGTCGCTCCGGGAAGGTCATATGGAGCTGAAGTTCATCAGTGATTTCAATTTCGCCCTTTTTACCCAGGGTAGGTGCTGAGCCTTTTTCAGGCATAAAACTCCCTTTCCCTTCTAAAGTAAAGCTGCAATGACTGTAGTTGCCTATAGCACCTCCGCCTGCAGTGAACAAGGCATCCTTCACCTTTTCCACAGCATTCACCGGAATGTAGGTGGTCAGTTTTTTTATTGTATTCGTTTTCTGGATCAGGATTTGTGGATTCTCAATGCCCAGTACTTCGCATAGTTTACCATTGACACCCTGGGACACATTGTCCAGGGCAGTATGCATGCTGTAAATATTGATATTGTGTTTAAGCGCCTTCTGAACGACCCTTTCTACATAAGTTCTGCCGGTAATTTTCTTCAGCCCGGAGAAAATGATAGGATGGAAAGTTACGATGAGGTTAAACTTCCTGGATATGGCTTCATCAACTACGTTTTCCAGGGCGTCGAGGGTAACCAGAATACCACTTACCTCGCTTTGTGGATCCCCGAGGAGAAGGCCTACATTGTCATATTCCTCTGCAAGGCTCAACGGAGCCAACTCTTCCAGAATATCCGCAACTTCTTTTACAATCATGTTTATTTAACCGAGCTTCAAAGATAAAATATTATATTTTCGTTCCGATGCAACTCCTGAGAAAAATAGCCTTTCCCTTTTCGCTGCTTTATGCGATAGTGGTCTACCTTCGTAATCTCTGCTATGATACAGGCCTTTTCAATTCAAAAACCTTCGATACTCCAACCGTCTGCATCGGTAACCTCAGTACCGGCGGAAGTGGAAAAACACCGATGATAGAATGGGTTCTGAAACATTTAAATCAAAACAAGTCAATCGCTGTTCTGAGTCGGGGATACAAAAGGCAATCACAAGGGTTTTTATTTGTAAATCCTGATATGAGTCCGGAAGCCGCCGGGGATGAGCCCTTGCAGATCGCAACCAAGTTTCCAAATACCGTTGTAGCCGTCGATCCAAACAGACAAAGTGGTATTAAAATATTGGAAGAACAGGTGATTCCTGATCTGATCCTGCTCGACGATGCTTATCAACACCGAAAAGTAAAAGCGACTTTTTATGTGCTGCTTACAGCGTATTCTCAGTTGTATACTCGCGACTGGTATCTCCCTACCGGAAACCTCAGGGATCATAAAAACCAGGCTAAAAGGGCAAATGTGATCATTGTCACCAAATGTCCTGCTCAATTGTCTGAGGAAGAACAGAATGAGGTCATACGCAGTCTGGCTCCCCAACCTGAGCAGCAGGTTTTATTTTGCACTTTGGCTTACAAGGAAAAGGTGATCGGAGTCAATGAAACGCTAAGTCTGGAAAGTTTGAAAACAAGAGAAGTAATCTTGGTTACAGCTATTGCCAATCCCGAGCCATTACTTCAGTATCTCCGGTCCAAAGGAATCCGGTATGATCACCGAAAATTCCCCGATCATCATTACTTCACGGAAAAGGAGAAAAGTGAGTTCAACAAAGCACCCGTGATCCTGACCACAGAAAAAGATTTTACCAGGATGGGGGGTAAGGTAGACAATGCCTATTATTTAGGAGTGGAGCACAGATTTCTAAATGATGGAAAGGAAAAATTTATCGGGCAGCTCAATAGCCTATGAGGCTGATTTTTTCTGCTTGGGTTCCACGAAGTTTTCGCCGATTTTTTGATAAAACACTTCAGGCTTGAAAGGCTTTGTCACCACATCGTTACACCCGGCCGCATAAAAAGACTCCAGGCTGTCGTCAAGAGAAATAGCGGTTAAGGCAATTATAGAGGTCTGGCGATCGAATTTTCTGATTTCTATAGTGGCTTCAACACCGCTGATTCCCGGCATATGAATGTCCATTAAAATACCGTCATATTGGTTCTTATTCGCCTTGTCGATGGCCTCCATCCCGTTTTCAGCAATGTCACAAGTAATTCCGCGTTTAGCCAGCATCTTCTTCGTAATTACCTGGTTGATCTTGTTGTCTTCAACGACAAGGACGTGAAGGCCATTCAGATCGTACTCTTTCTGTTCAATTTCAAAAGGAACATCATCCACCAAACTGTCTTTTGCCTTTAGCTCGATCTCAAAGTAAAATGAACTTCCTTTCCCGATATCACTTTTCAGGTGGATCTGACTGTCAAACAATCCAAGTAGACTTTTTACGATGGTAAGACCAAGGCCGGTTCCTCCGTATTCTCTGTTGATTTGGATAGATCCCTGTTCAAAACTGTCAAAAATACTCTGTTGCTGTTCCTTGCTTATGCCAATGCCGTTATCTCTGACTTCAAAATATACGGTGACATTTTCTTCTTCTTTTTTAAGGAGTTTGGCAATTACCCTAACTTCTCCATTTTTAGTAAACTTGATAGAATTTCCTATTAGATTGATCAGGATCTGAGAGAGTTTTAATGGATCACTCATCAGATGTTGGGGAATGTTATCATCGTATTGGAGAATGATCTTGGTATTTTTCTCCTTGGCGCTTTGCTGTAGCGAATCGATCACCTCACTGATGATCTTTTTCAGATAAAATTCTATACTTGCAGGTTCCAGTTTATCCGCATCAATTTTATTGATCTGAAGAATATCATTGATAAAGTTCAGGAGATAATCTCCGGAAAATTTGAGGGATTTCAAATGTTCTTTCTGATGTTCCGGCGGATTTTCCTCTAGGAGTAAATGCGTTAATCCGGTTACCGCATAAAGTGGTGTTCGCAATTCGTGACTAACTGTTGACAGAAAATTTGTTTTGGCCTCCATAGCCTGAACCGCAGCATCACGAGCTGCTTGTAATTCTCTGTTCTTGGTCTGTAAAAGATCGTTTGTCTTTAGTTTGATCTGGTTGTTGCGATACAGGGAAACGGCCAGCAGTGAAATAATGGTTAAGAATGCTGAGGTTAGAATGGCAGTGATTTCAGATCGGTTGGCAGATTCACTGAGTTCTGCTATACGCTCGTCTTGTCGTGAAATTTCTGCCTGGGCATCTTCCATTGCCAGCTTATCTGCTTTGTTGGTCTCTGCCTTTAATTTATCGAGGGTAAATATGGAATCCTTGATCTCAACAATATTTTCTTTGTATTCAAGGGCAAGTTTGTATTGAGCATCTTTCTCGTAGGCCAGGGCCAGATATTCATTAGCCTCCAGAAATTCAGTCTTGAAATTATTTTCCTCCGTCAGTTTCAGGGCACTCAGACTGTTTTTAATGCTTTCTTTATAGTCCTCAGTTTGCAGATACATTTCTGCCAGGCCCAGATGGGCTTTGGTGGTAAGGAAATTCTTTTCAATCGGATCCGTATTTACAAGTAAGGCGTTAAAACTCGTAGAGGCCTTCTCGTAATCCTGTATTCTCATGTAAATCATACCCTCCAACAAGACCATATTGTTTAGAAGATTCCTGTCGTTACTGAGTTTCTTAGCGTCATTCAGCTCTTGCAAGGCCCTAAAATTGAGGTCCGAACTAAAGAGCATTTTAGCTTCCACGTATCTGGCAAAACCTTCTCCTGAAGGATAAGAAAGATAGCTTTCGAGCATACGTTTCGCCCTGTCCAGGTAAAACTCAGCCTTTTGATTGTCTCCGCGTAAAAGATTCAGCAAGGCAAATCGATTGTAAGTTCCAATCATTCCCTTTTCGTTCTCATTTTCCTCAGCAAATTGCTGCGCCTGATCGAGGACGTCAAAGGCTCTGTCTAGTTGATCCTGATTTTTAAGCGAGGTATATTCCTCAAAGTATTCGGAAAGGGTGGCTTCAATATTGGCGCTGTCCTGCGACCAAAGGGGCATTAGGGAGGTGACCAGTACAAAGAGTACCAGCAATCCTAAGCGGTGTTTATATGGTCTAAGATCAATCAAAGATATTCTTTACGCTCTAAATATTGAATCACATCGATGATCCTGCTGCTGTATCCGGTTTCATTATCATACCATCCGATAACCTTTACCATCTTACCGAGTACAGATGTCATCATAGAATCAAACGTACAGGAATAACAACTATTGTTTATATCAATAGAAACTATAGGGTCTTTCGTATAAAAAAGTACGTTTTTTAGCTCATTTTCAGCAACTCTCTCAAAAGTATCATTAATTTCCTGAATGGTCGTATCTTTTTTAACGTTAAGCGTAATGTCTGTAAGTGAGCCATTTGGAACGGGTACTCTGATGCCACAGCCTCCTATGGCATGAGCCAAATCGGGGAATATACGGGTTAAAGCCTTGGCGGCCCCGGTAGTTGTGGGAATTATAGATTGTGCAGCGGCTCTGGCCCTCCTGAGATCACGATGAGGACGATCGTGAAGGCTTTGATCTGAAGTAAATGAATGAACTGTGGTGATATAGGCTTGTTCCACTCCCCAGTGGTCATCTAAGACCTTGATCATAGGTGCAGCATTGTTGGTGGTACAGGAGGCATTTGAGATAATATGATCATCTTTGGTGAGCGTCTCATGATTTACCCCAAATACGATCATTTTGATATCCTCATTTTCCGGTGGAACAGCCAGGACTACCTTTCGGGCGCCATTTATCAGGTGTTTCTCCAGGATTTCTTTGGATTTGTATTTCCCTGTTGCTTCAACTACCAGGTCTACTGAGGCTGCGGTCCAGTCTATCTTGGAGGGGTGATCTTCACTGGTCATTAGGATTTCCTGTCCATTGACCAATAAAATATGATCCCGAGTTTCAACCTGCTGGCCAAAAGGCCCATGAATACTGTCGTATTTTAATAAATGAGCGAGGGTTTCTGTGTCGGCCAGATCATTAATGGCCCTGACCCTGATATGGGGATGGTCCTGTAGCAGACGAAACAAGGTCCGGCCGATACGACCAAAACCATTGATTCCTATATTTACCATTTTCATTAGGTTTCAAATGTGTAGGTCGGGAAGGAACACAATCTGGTTCAGTCGCTTTGGACCTATTTCTCAGAGGATGTGTTTATGAGCCTTGTATGAAGAGCGAACCAACGCCCCACTTTCCACATGTCTGAACCCCATTTCAAGGCCCAGAGTTTCATATTTCTTAAATTGTTCCGGTGTGATAAATTCTTTTACCGGGAGGTGCTTTTTTGAGGGCTGCAAATACTGACCTATAGTGACCACATCCACATTTGCATTGCGCAGATCTTCCATGGTTTCGATTACTTCTTCCTCCAACTCTCCAAGACCCAGCATAATTCCTGATTTGGTTCGGTTTACCCCGGCATCTTTCAAATATCTCAGAACAGATAGACTGCGCTCGTATTTGGCCTGTATCCTTACTTCACGGGTCAACCTTTTTACCGTTTCCATATTGTGAGAAACCACCTCCGGTGCTACCTCAACGATTCTGTCCAGATGTCGTTCTATTCCCTGAAAATCCGGGATAAGGGTCTCTAAAGTGGTTTCTGGATTCATCCTGCGAATTGCCTTTACGGTCTCTGCCCAGATGATAGAACCCATATCTTTTAAGTCGTCACGATCCACAGAAGTGACTACCGCGTGTTTTATTCCCATGATCTTGATGGATCGGGCTACTTTTTCAGGTTCTTCCCAGTCTACCTGCTCTGGCCGTCCAGTCTTTACACCGCAAAAACCACAGGATCGGGTACAAATATTCCCCAGGATCATAAAGGTTGCTGTACCTTCTCCCCAGCATTCACCCATATTGGGACAGCTTCCCGAAGTGCAAATTGTATGCAGGTCGTACTTGTCCACCAAAGCTCTCAGTTGAGTATACTTCTTCCCTGTCGGGAGTTTTACCCTCAACCATTTAGGTTTGCCTTTCGGTGGGGCCATAGTGGCCGTACTTTCTTCGCTCATAGATCAATTTTTTACAAATATACGAACAAAAATTATCGCAATTTTAAGGCTTAGAATGGGATTATTATTTCGCCTTGATCATTTCTGCAAGTAGCTTTTTTGCTCTCAGCAACTTAACTTTAACATTGTTGATGGGCTCATTCAATTCCTCAGCTATGGCCGCATAAGTGAGTTCCTGGAAATACCTCAGGTTGATCACTTCCCGGTAATGTGGTTTCAGGTTTCTGATGTGCCCGAGCAGGCTGGCCAGGTTTTGCTCTTTGATCAACTGATCTTCAGCACTAGGGGCGTTGTCGAGGACTTTTTTAATGACTTCCTGATTTCCCGTATGATGCTGCTCCCAAACGTTCTTTTTCCGTTTCCTGACCATGTCGATATGAATATTCTTGGAGATGGTGAATAGCCAGGTTTTAAATTCATAAGAAGCATCATAGCTGTGAATTTTATCAAATGCCCTCGAAAACGTCTGAATTGTGATATCCTCAGCATCATTTTCATTTTTTGTCCGACTCAGCTGAAAGCCGTAAACTTCGTTCCAAAATCTGTCCAGGAGCGCACTAAAAGCCATCTGATTACCGGCCTTGGCTTTCTCAATATTCTCCTTTAGGGTATGGGATGAGGTATCCAATATTATTGATTAGGGAAGCGAGGATGATCGAATAATTTAGCCTATTGCAAAGTGGAGGATTCGTTTCTGCATTCTTGCTCTTCAGGTAATTTGCCGCACATCCCACAGGGTTCTCCGCCTTTATTCAGGAAAGGGCTTTGACTGGCACAAGTACCGGCAAATTTACCGTCTTTCTGTGTCCATATCTTTATGGCAATACCGGCAAAAGCCAGTGCTAACAGACCAATTGTCAATAAAACTAACTTCATAGTTCTGATTTGTACAAAGATATAAAAAAAAGCCCCCAAAAAGAGGGCTTAGTGCTTAATCAAAAACCAAAAATCTAATACGAAATATTGGCTACGATGTTCTGTACAGTCGGACTTTGGTTACCTCCCAGGGGTTCAATGGTAATGTAGCTTATGGCATTCTTACCATAAGGTAGTGGAAGCAACTTATCTTTGTCTTCAATGCTTTTAATGATTCCCAGATTCACCATTTCTCCATTGACCTCAGCCCACATTTGATAAACCCGATCTTCAGGGAGGTTTGGTAAATTTCTAACATTGATATAGGACAATTTTTTTACCGGATTTACATAAGCCACGGCTTTCAATTCCCTGGCCTTTTCATTGCCATTGACCAGATATTTCTTTGTCTGTGGGTTATTCAGGACAATAAACTGGTTTCGTACATCCTCCAATTGTTGTTTCATATCCGCTTCCAGGTTCTGGATACGGTTGTTTACCATGGTATTTTCATCCTTGAGGTTCATATTCTGATTCCAAAAGAAATACGATGAACCTGCGAAAAGGAAGGCAGCAATACTGGCAGCTATAGCGTATCGTCGGAATTTTCTTCTTCCTACATCCTGTGTTCTGATCCTTTGAAGTATTTTCGCTTTGAGACCTTCGGGTGCCGTCATGGCATGCATCTTGGCATATATCTCCAGATTCTCCTGTAGCTCTTCAAATTGCATCCTTACATCCGGATACATCACAATATACCGCTCAGCCCGGGCAGTTTCTTCAGGGCTGGTTGCTCCGAGAAGGTACTTCTCCAGCAAGTCGGAATCCAAAAAGTCTTTAATTTTGTCTTTCATCACTTTAGAATTAATAGGATCAGCACAAGCAGTGAACTACCGTAAATTTTTCCTAATTCTCTCAGGCCTATTTTTAATCTTGATTTAATAGTACCGAGGGGAATGTCTAGTTCATCGCTGGCTTCCTGCTGGGTCATTCCCTGAAAAAAAAGTGCGTCAAGTACCACCTGGTATTTATGCTCTATCTTTTCGAGATTTTCCCGGACATCCATAAACTCCGGTTTAATGGCGTCAATCCCTAGCTTATATACGTTTGAAACGTCTAATTGGATCTCCTTATCCGATTTTGTTTGTACGCTTCTTAGTTTGTCAATCGCAGTATTGCGAATAATTCTGAAAAGCCATGTAAACAATTTTGCCTTGGCCGGATCGTAAGTATGTGACTTTTTCCAGATTTTTACAAAGCTCTCCTGCACTACGTCCTGTGCCAGTTCTTCGTCCCGCACCACCTTAAAGGCGACACCGTAGAGCGTATCTCCGTAGTGGTCGTACAAAAGGGAGATAGCCTTTTCATTGCGTTCCTGTAGTAATTCAACAATATGTTTTTCAAGCAGTATGCTCATGGGTGGATGAGATATTAAAAAATACCCCCTGGGGCATCCAAAAATATCACTTTTGGCGTATATAGTGGAAACGCTAATTTATAAAATTGATTCTTATAACAACGGGATCTTAAATTTAATTAGATAAATGAGCAACTGATTATTGCTCATAAAGTTTTTGGTTAGTTTGGTTTGAAGTAACCTTCGGAATTTAAGATTCTGAGGGTTACTTTTTTTTATGGGTATTCGCTTTTAAAAAGGGTCAGAGGATATTGACCTCAGGATGAATGGAAATACCAAAATTGAGTTTAACTTTTTCCTGAATCTGTCTCGCCAGATTGAGTATTTCTTCTCCACTGGCATTCCCGTAATTTACCAAAACCAGGGCCTGTCGTTCATGAACCCCGGCATCACCCTGCCGTGTCCCTTTAAAACCACAGGTATCTATCATCCATGCGGCTGGAATCTTAATTTCATTCTCCGAGATCCTGTAAGAAGGAATCTCGGGATAGCGCTCTTTCAGTTCTTCGTATTTACTGGCCTGTACCACAGGATTTTTAAAAAAGCTGCCACTATTGCCTAAAACTGCCGGATCTGGTAGTTTTCGTTGCCTAATATGTATTACTGCTCTGGAAATATCCTCAATTGTGGGGTGAAGCACGTTTGCATTACTCAATTCCTCACCAATTGTGCCGTAGCCAATCCGCAGCTGGTGGTCTTTGGTAGTCAACTTAAAATTAACAGAAGTAATCACGTATTTTCCCTTACCCTGCTGTTTAAAAAAAGACTCCCGATATCCAAAATCACAATCCTCAAGAGAAAAGGTACAGAGTTTGCAAGTTTCAATTTCCATGGCCTCACAACTTATGAAGTGGTCCTTAAGCTCCACACCATACGCCCCTATATTCTGTATCGGTGCGCTACCAACACTACCCGGAATCAAAGAGAGGTTTTCCAGTCCGCCCATATTCTTATCAAGCGTCCAAAGGACAAGATCATGCCAATTTTCGCCTGCCATTACCCTGACTTCAGCATAATTGTCCTCCTCTTTTACGATTTTTTTTCCCATTAGCCCAATATGAATGACCAGGGCATCGAGATCTTGGGTAAGCAGCATATTACTGCCACCTCCTAGAATCATCTTGGTAGGATATTTTTCTTGTTTTAGGATCCATTCCAACTCTTCGATGGAAGTGACCTCCGCGAAGTATCTCGCTTTAACATCTATACCAAAGGTATTGTAGGGCTTAAGCGAAACCTGCTCTTGTACTTTCACTGCTGTGAATATATTTTAATTGCCTCTTTTAGAATTTCAACGGCCTTGATCAACCGGTTTTTCTCCAACACATATGCAATCCTAATCTGGTTTTTCCCCAATCCGTCTGTTGCATAGAATCCTGCAGCCGGTGCAACCATAACGGTCTGTCCGTTTAATTCGAATTTTTCTAATAACCATTGCGCGAAATCATCTGCATCATCAATCGGTAATTCTACTATGCAGTAAAATGCACCCTGTGGCCTTGCAACCTTCAGTCCTTCGATCCTGGATAATTCTTTCAAAAGGACGTTCCGCCGTTCCACGTATTCTTCTATTACATCATCAAAGTAGCTCTGTGGTGTATCTAGAGCGGCTTCACTGGCGATTTGCGCATAGGTAGGGGGTGAAAGCCTGGCCTGGGCAAATTTCAGGGCCGTTTGGATCACCGACGAGTTCCTGGTGACAAGAAAACCAATTCGGGCCCCGCACATACTGTATCTTTTGGATACCGAATCGACGACTATACTGTGATTTTCCAGTCCGGGTTCCTGCAAGATGGAATAGTGTTCTAATCCGTCGTAAGCAAATTCCCGATAAACCTCATCGGCTACCAAAAATAAATCGTGCTTTTTAACCAGGGCTGCTAATTTCTGAATCTCCTCTTTCTTGTACAAGTACCCGGTAGGATTACCAGGGTTACAAATTAGTATGGCCTTGGTCTTTGCGGTAATCGACTTCTCAAACTCCTCCAGCGGCGGCAGCGCAAAATTGTTTTCGATGTTAGATACTACCGGTACAACTTTTATTCCGGCTGCTATAGCGAAGCCGTTGTAATTGGCATAAAAGGGTTCAGGGATAATAATCTCATCATCAGTATCGGCAATACTGCCCATAACAAAGGAAAGTGCCTCAGAACCTCCGGTGGTTACAATGATATCTTTATGTGTAACATCAACTCCAAAGGGTTTGTAATATGCAGCCAATTTTTTTCGAAACTGATCGGTTCCCTCTGTCCTGCTGTACGAAAGCACTTCTATATCGTTGTTTTTAATCGCATCGAGCGCAACCTGAGGTGTTTTTATATCAGGTTGCCCGATGTTGAGGTGAATAACGTCAACCCCTCGATCTTTGGCATCCTCTGCGTAGGGAACCAATTTCCGGATTGGAGATGAAGGCATTGATAGGCCTTTTCTGGAAATTACAGGCATGTGCTTAATTTTCAACAAAAATGGGAAATATGGGTGGACAAAACAACTGGAAAAGGGGTTATTATTTGGGAATTAGAGGAATGTTAAAAGGAACACAACCTATTGATATAAATTGTATCTTAGAGAGGTAACACCTAGGTACTTAGCATGTTTATTAGACGATTTTGGCTTGGCTTTATATTCCTTTTGTGCCTCCCTCTTGCGGGGTCCGCACAACGGTTTCATTTGCCCGAAGGAGTAAAGTCGCAAAAAATAAACTTCCAGCTTATCAATAATCTTATTGTGATCCCGCTGGAGATTAATGATGCCAAACTCAATTTTATTCTGGATTCCGGGGTGAGTAAACCCTTACTCTTCAATCTCTCAGACCAGGATTCCATTCAGTTGAGAAACGTATCGGAAATTACTATTAATGGCCTGGGCGCCGGGGAACCCATAAAGGCCCTTAATTCACGGGGGAATAGTTTCAAACTGAAAAAAATCCGGAATTTTGATCAGCAGATTTTTGTCGTTTTGGACAAAGACATCAATTTCTCCCCTTCCTTAGGTATTCCGGTTCACGGAATCATTGGGTTTGATTTATTCCGCGACTTTATAGTGGAAGTGAACTACGGCAGGAAGTCTATCAAATTCCACAACCCGGAATACTACGATGAAACGTCTTCAAAAAATGCACAATCGATTCCACTCTCTATTGTAGATAGGAAGGCGTATATCACAGGAAAAGTGAGTTTTGAGGATAAGGATAATGTACCTGTAAAATTACTCATTGATACGGGCAGTAGTGATGCCGTCTGGTTATTTCAGGACCTCGATAAAGGAATTAATATTCCGGAAAAACACTACGTGGATTACCTGGGCAAAGGTTTAAACGGCAGCATTTTTGGTAAGAGGACCAAAGTACGGAAAGTACAGCTGGGCGATTTTGTCCTGAAGAATGCAAAGGCAGCCTTTCCCGATATGTTCTCCTTTAGCAGTATCAAGGACCACGGTGACAGGAATGGTACTGTAGGCGGGGAGATACTCAGGCGATTTAACATTGTTTTTAATTACCAAAACAACGTTATCCATTTAAAAAAGAACAGCTATTTCAATGAACCTTTTCGCTTTAACATGAGCGGACTCGAATTACAGCATAACGGCCTGCGATATATTGCAGAAAGAATCACGGACAGCAGGGGAGTGGTAAAAAATGACGAACGCAGTTTTGGCGATGTTCAGATCCTTATGGAGAATAGAACGCGACTGAGCTTAGTTCCTGAGATCATCGTATCGGGTATCAGGGCCGGTAGTCCTGCTGATGAAGCCGGACTCAGGGAAGGAGATGTTATTCTAGCAGTTAATGGGAAACGAGTACACAAATACAAGCTTCAGGAGATTATGAATATGATCAATGAAAAGGAAGGTAAAAAAGTGCGTTTACTGATTGAAAGATACGATTCGGATCTCTTGTTCTCCTTTACGCTTAAAGATGTCTTCAACAAAAAACCCTGACCATTTGGCCAGGGCTTTGCTATACATATTTTATCGGTCTTTATTTACCATCAATAGGCTTAACCTCACCTTTGATTTTTAAGACCTTAGTAGGAGTGTCCGCATTGGAAATCACTGTAATAGCTTTCCTGATGGGTCCAACCCTGTTAGTGTCATATTTTACCTGAATTTCTCCTGTTGCACCCGGTAAAATAGGTTCTTCAGGTTTTTTAGGAATGGTACAACCACAGCTTGAACTTACTTTAGAGATGATAAGTGGAGCCTCACCGGTGTTGGTGAATTCAAAGATTCTAATCCCATCGCTCCCTTTCTCAATCTGTCCATAGTCTACCGTTTCGGTTTTGAATTGAATTTTAGCCGTCTTGTCCTGAGCTTGAACGCTTAAGGCCATTAGGCCAACAAACAATAATAAAACTATTTTTTTCATCACATTACTTTTTGAGGAATCTCAAATGTAGCATATTTGCAACAACATCCAAAATTCTTTTGTTATCTACTAACGTTACTTATTTTTGTTTCGTATTTCACAAGTTAATTTTGTTCGGATTTCACATCCGTATCCTTGATCAACCTATAAAATCCAACACATTCACCCCTAAAAGTCAAGAATCATACCAAAAATGAAGATTCCATCCAAATACGACCCAGGCAAAATAGAAGGTAAATGGTATGACTACTGGCTGAAAAACGATTATTTCAGCTCTGTTCCAGATCAAAGAGAACCTTATACCATAGTGATACCACCCCCAAACGTAACCGGGGTTTTGCACATGGGCCATATGCTCAATAACACCATCCAGGACGTTTTGGTGAGAAAGGCTCGCCTGCAGGGTAAAAATGCTTGTTGGGTGCCGGGTATGGATCACGCCTCCATTGCAACCGAAGCCAAGGTAGTGAACAAATTAAAGGAAGAGGGGATCAGGAAATCAGATCTGACAAGGGAAGAATTTCTTCAACACGCATGGGATTGGACAAATACCTATGGCGGTGTTATTCTTGAGCAGTTAAAGAAACTTGGTTGTTCCTGTGATTGGGACAGGACAAAATTTACCATGGATGAAGATATGTCTGCGTCTGTGATAAAGGTGTTTATGGACCTTTACAAAAAAGGCATGATCTACAAGGGGTACAGGATGGTTAACTGGGATCCTGAAGCCAGGACTACCTTGTCTGATGAAGAAGTTATCTACGAAGAAAAACAAGGGCAACTCTACTATATCAATTATGCCGTAGAAGGCAGCAGTGAATACCTTACTATTGCCACCACCAGACCGGAGACTATTTTGGGCGATACGGCAATATGTGTACATCCCGATGACCAGAGATTTGTACATCTGCACGGGAAACAAGCCATTGTTCCTGTGAGTAATCGGGTGATTCCCATCATTCTTGACGATTATGTTGATATGGAATTTGGAACGGGATGTTTAAAAGTAACTCCTGCGCACGATGAAAATGACTGGCAGCTGGGTGAAAAACACCAGTTGGAAACTATAGATATTTTTAATGAGGATGCCACCTTAAACAGCTATGGACTTCATTATGAAGGGAAGGATCGCTTTGAGGTAAGAAAGGCAATCACAAAGGAATTAAAAGACATGGGCTCCCTACAAAAAGTAGAGCCATACACAAACAAGGTCGGTACTTCAGAGCGCACCAAAGCAGTAATTGAACCCCGTTTGTTGGATCAATGGTTCCTCAAGATGGAAGAGCTTGTTAAGCCGGCGCTCACGGCGGTAACCGAGACCCGGGAGGTGAGGTTTTTCCCTAAGAAATTCGATAATACATACAAGCACTGGATGGAAAATATCCGGGACTGGAATATTTCCCGTCAACTGTGGTGGGGGCAACAGATTCCGGTTTATTATTTCGGAAACGGTCCGGAAGACCACGTTGTCGCCGAAAATGCAGAAGAAGCTTTGAAAGCGGCCAGAGAAAAGAGCGGGAACATGGCTTTAAAGGCTGAAGAGCTAAGACAGGACGAAGACGTTTTGGATACCTGGTTCTCCTCCTGGCTTTGGCCCATCAGCGTTTTTGGTGGAATCCTGGATCCCGAAAACAAAGAGGTAAACTATTATTATCCTACCAACGACCTGGTAACCGGGCCCGATATCATATTCTTCTGGGTAGCTAGGATGATTGTGGCTGGATACGAATTTAGAGGGGAAAGACCTTTTGAGAATGTTTATTTTACCGGACTCGTCCGGGACAAGGAAAGACGTAAAATGTCTAAGCAACTGGGCAACTCGCCCGATGCCTTAAAACTGATAGAGAATTACGGGGCAGACGGGGTAAGGGTAGGCTTGCTGCTGAGTGCTGCGGCTGGCAACGATCTGCTATTTGACGAATCGCTATGTCAGCAAGGCAAAAATTTTGCCAATAAGATCTGGAATGCTTTCAGACTGGTGAAAGGTTGGGAAGTAAAAGATCTACCACAGCCGGAGGCGGCAGCCCTGGGCGTAAAATGGTTTAAGGCGAAAATGAGCTCTTCCCTGGTAGAGGTTGATGATCATTTTTCAAAATATCGTATATCCGATGCTTTAATGTCCATTTATAAACTGATCTGGGACGATTTTTGCTCCTGGTTACTGGAGATCGTAAAACCTGCCTATCAACAGCCTATAGACCAGACTTCATACGAACAGGTCATAAGCTTGTTTGAAGAGATCCTGAAAATGTTGCATCCCTTTATGCCTTTCCTTTCTGAGGAAGTATGGCAGTGTATGGCAGAAAGAACCCCAGAGCAGGCTCTGGTGATCTCTTCCTGGCCGGAGCCAGAAAAACCTGAGCCCGATTTACTCAGCGCATTTTCCTTTACAGCAGAAGTGATATCAGGAATCAGGACTGTAAGAAAGGAGAAGAACATCCCTGCCAAAGAAGCTCTGAAGCTACAGTATATAAGGGCTCAGGAGATTTCTCCTGAATGGGATACCATTATCAAGAAACTAGGAAATATCGAGGAAATTTCTGCAATTTCAGAAGCTCCGGAGGGGGTATTGTCATTTCGGGTGAAGAGCAATGAATACTTTATTCCGGTTTCGGGCTCAGTAGATATAAAGGCTGAGATTAAGAAAATCACGGAAGAATTGAACTATACAAAGGGATTTTTGAAATCAGTTGAGAAAAAACTCTCCAATGATCGCTTTGTAAACAATGCTCCTGAGGCTGTTGTGGCCATGGAAAGGAAAAAGGCTACTGATGCGGAGGAAAAGATAATAACGCTCGAAAAAAGCCTCGCCAGCCTGTCAGGGGCTTAGTTAAATCACAATAAAACCCTAAGAAGAGCGTGATTTTCAAGTAGTTGTGATATATTTATCCAAAAAGGTAATATGAAAGAGTTTAAGTTGATTTTTTTAGCACTCGTCACTGTTCTGATCTCCTGTTCAAACGATGGGGAAAATTCTGATACTAATCAGGAACCTATGGGTCCGGCACCACGCACTGCCATAGCTGATGCGGCTTTTGAGCAATTTCTGGTTGACCAGGGTGTTGATGATGTGATTGATGGTTCGGTGTTGACGAGCGAAGCCGAAAAGGTCACCTCCCTGGTTATGAATGACGAAGGCATCAATAGTTTGCAAGGAATTGCTGATTTTGTATTATTGGAGAATCTATGGGTGAATGACAATCAGATCAGCACACTGAATCTCTCAAGCAATACGCTATTAAAATTTGTATACGTACAGAATAATGCCTTAACCAGCATTAATGTGTCCAATCTCGATATTCTCGAGAAACTATCTGTTCCAGGGAACAATCTTACACAATTAGACATCTCAGACAGCAGCACCTTGCAATTGCTTGAGATCAATGACAATACCCTTGGAGCCATAGACCTGTCAGCTATTCCCAATAGCTTACAGTTAAATACATTTGCGGTAGAGAACAATCCGCTAACCTGCATTAAGGTCAATGAGGAGATTCTCAACGATATTCCCGCCCAATGGACTAAGGATATGGATGACTCCTATTCCTTAACTTGTAATTAAAGCAGAAAAGTTTTTCTGGCAAAAGCAACCTCAGTTTTGAAGGTTGTTTTTTTTATCTTTATGGAAAGTGAAGTCTATGAAAACACTTATATATTTGCTCGTATTATCACCATTTTTTTTGTGCGCACAGGAAGAGGAAGTCAATATCTTGCCAGAAGAAATTCAAATTAGAACGGCCGTATTACCCTTGCCCGAGGAACAGAAGTCGGGCGCCATGGTATACGGTTATGATGAGTCCGGCCAACTTGTAGTGTTGAGGGAAGGTTCTAACAACATGGTTTGTGTTGGTGACAACCCGTACAGAAAAGGAATTAGCAGTAGCTGTTACTCTGTAAAACTCGAACCTTTTATGGCTCGTGGAAGGGAATTGAACACCCTTGGAAAGTCACAGGAAGAACGCAACGAAATCAGGGGGAAAGAAATAGAATCAGGGGCTCTGATGATGCCGAGGGAACCCAGTATGTTATACGTATTTTTTGGAAAAGAAGAGGATTACGATACTGCTACAGGAGCATTGCTCAATGGCAAGTTTCGCTATGTGATCTATACTCCTTTTGCCACCACAGAGTCGACCGGTTTACCAGACAAACCACACGCTCCTGGAATGCCATGGCTGATGGATCCGGGAACACACAGGGCGCACATTATGGTTGGACCATTTAATTAGATCTATGAGTTGGTCAACGTTTTTTATTTCTGAGATACAGTAATACCCATGGAGACTTACGCCACAGCACTTTTATATGCTATCCCATTCTTTATCCTGTTGTTGCTGGTTGAGATTCTCTATGGCCAGTTTATTAAAAAACAACACCACAAGGTGTTGGATACTGTGAGCAGTATAAGCTCAGGCCTTACCAACATTGTAAAGGATTCATTGGGATTAGGGGTTATCCTTGTGAGTTATCCTTTTCTGCTTGATCATCTCGCTCTTATGGAGATCAAAGCTAGCTGGTTGGTGTGGTTGGTTGCCTTTATTGCGATTGATTTTGCGGGATATTGGAATCATCGCCTCAGTCACCACGTAAACGTTTTCTGGAATCAGCATGTGATCCATCACAGCAGTGAGGAATTTAACCTCGCCTGTGCCTTACGTCAATCCATCTCAAACTTACTGGGGTACTTTCCGCTCTTTCTTTTTCCTGCTGCTCTTTTAGGAGTTCCTGCAGAAGTGATTGCCATAATTGCTCCGGTACATTTGTTTGCTCAATTTTGGTATCACACTCAACATATCGGTAGAATGGGGTGGCTTGAATACATCATTGTGACACCATCTCAGCATCGCGTTCATCACGCTATCAACCCGGAATATATCGACAAAAACCTGGGTCAGATCCTCTGTGTCTGGGATCGATGGTTTGGAACTTTTCAGGAAGAATTGGACGATGTACCGCCTCAATACGGGGTATTGAAACCAGCACATACCTGGAATCCCATCCTGATCAATTTCCAGCATTTGTGGAGACTAACTCTGGATGCCTGGCGTACAAAAAGTGTAAAGGACAAATTCAGGATCTGGTTCATGCCCACCGGATGGCGACCTGCGGATGTGGTTGATAAACATCCTACAGAAGTAATTAAAGATGTGTACAGTTTTAAACGCTATGAGACACAGGCGTCTACCTTTTTAAAAGGGTATGCTATTTTTCAGATGGTTTGTACGCTGGTTCTCATTCTCTTTATGTTTTACAATTATTCTGAAATAGGTTTCGGGGGGCTGATCCTCTTTGGGGCCTATGTATTCTTTGGGATTTTTGGGTATACCAGCCTGATGGACCGCCAGAAATTTGCATTTTTTATTGAACTCTTCAGGGGGATCGCCGGAATCTCACTTATATGGTCTAGCGGTGATTGGTTTGGTATAAATGCCCTCTGGGAATACGGCAGTCTGGTAGTAGCTGGCTATTTTGCTATTTCCATTTTGGGTGGATTTTTCTTTACCTATGTGGAAAGAGCTGATGTAGAACAACAAATCGCGCTGTAATAATGGCTATACGACCCTATATTCTTTCTGAATCTAACTGGCTGACATTAAAAGATACCAAATTTGATTTGGCAATTTTACCCTGGGCCGCTACCGAAGCCCATAATTATCACCTACCCTACGGTACTGATATTTATGAGGCCGATCATCTTGCAGCAGAAGCCGCCAGAATAGCCTGGGAGAAGGGGAGCAAACCTGTAGTATTACCCACCATCCCTTTTGGAGTCAATACAGGACAGTCTGATATCTATCTCGATATTAATTTAAATCCGAGTACACAATTAGCCATCTTGTCTGATGTTATTACAGTACTCAATCGGCAGGGGATCCGTAAACTTTTAATATTCAACAGTCACGGCGGCAACAATTTTAAAGCACTGGTAAGGGAATTGGGTTTAAAATTTCCCGAGATGTTCCTGTGCGTTTCAAACTGGTTTAAGGCCATTGGAGACGTCGATTATATCGCAGAGCAAGGAGACCACGCAGATGAGCGGGAAACCAGCCTGATGCTTTACTTCCGTCCTGAGCTTGTCCTCTCAAAGGACCTATGGGGCGATGGAAAAGCCAAAAAGTTTAAGATTAAAGCCTTTTCAGAAGGCTGGGCCTGGGCAGAACGAAGATGGTCTGAAATTTCAGAAGATACCGGGGTAGGGGATCCCTCGCACGCAAGCAGTGAAAAAGGAGAACGGCTGTTTAAAGAAATAACCGCAAAAATGTCTGAATTTATCTACGATCTCTGTAAAGCAGATATTGAGGATCTCTACACCTGACGTTAAAACGAATTTATTCCAAATTCTTTTTTCACCAATACGATGTATTTTTCCATGGCCTCTTCGGGTTGCAGGTTTTTTGCCTGTATGAGTGCATTGGCTTTAAAGGCATTGATCAGGGGCGTCTTACTTCCGGGGTTATTGTAATTTTTGTTCGCGATTTTATAATAAGCATATAGCTTTAATAACAAATCCGGAGGCAGAGGGTCTGTGTAATTGCTGATAAAGCCAACCGCTTTCTCAAATTCGGTATGCAGGCTTTTATTATCCATCTTTTTCCTTTACTGAAGCAAGGCAGGTGATGGCACCTTTTACCTTCTGATTAAGTTTTACGGCAACCTGCGCGTCTAAAGGAAGGAATACATCTACCCTGGAACCAAATTTAATAAAGCCGCTCTCCTCTCCCTGTTGAGCGCTTTCCCCAACTTCTGCATAATTTACGATTCGTCTGGCCATGGCACCGGCAATCTGGCGGTAAAGGATATCCCCAAATTTTGGGGTTCGTATCACAACCGTAGTCCTTTCGTTCTCCTCACTGGATTTTGGATGCCAGGCTACCAGATATTTTCCCGGATGGTATTTAGCATACTGGATAACTCCACTAGCAGGATATCTGGTGACATGTACGTTTACCGGAGACATAAAGATGGAGATCTGCAATCGCTCCTCATTGAAGTACTCCTTTTCCATCACCCGTTCTATAACCACCACTTTTCCATCCACAGGAGCGTGAATCTCGTCAAAATTTTTGTTGGATATTCTCTTCGGATTTCTGAAAAATTGTAGGATGAGGATAAGGACAACCAGCGAGAGACCCTGAACGAGCATTTTATAGGTAGGATTGGCCATGTAAAAATGCGCAAGCAGTATTATTATGGCGGTGCCGAAGAATGTCAGGAGGATGATGCTGCGTCCCTCTTTATGAAACATAGGTAAAAATATTTAATACAAGATAGGCAAATGGTGCTGCAAATATAAGACTATCCAACCGATCGAGCATACCTCCGTGTCCCGGGAGAATTGCACCGCTATCTTTTACCCCTGCCAATCTTTTTAGTTTGGATTCGATCAAATCACCGATACTGCCCATACTTACAATTACGGCGGCGAGGATGATCCATTCTGCCGGTTTTAAAATAGGTTCGTATTGGGATAGGATATACGCAGCAACCAAGGTGAATACCAACCCACCAAGAGTGCCTTCGATGGTCTTTTTTGGGGAGACAGAGGGAAATAATTTTCTACGGCCCATAAATTTGCCCACCAGGTATGCAAAGGAATCGTTAACCCATATCAGGATAAAAATTCCCATGATCAGTAGTTTGGCAAAATCGTCGTCTTTGTAAGGGATCATGGTCAGAAAAATACAGCCGCCTCCTATGTAAAAAAGACCGATGACAAATTTTTCATAAGCCCTATAGAATTTCTTCCGGGTAAAAAGAAAGTAGATCATGGTGATGTTTACGGTAATCGATAGAAACATCAGGATGTTAATCAAAACGGCATCCCTGATGATATAGATGAAGAGCCACCACATCCCCAAATAGGCTGCAAAGAGATGATATCCCCTTAATCCGACAAGTTTTTTGAATTCGTATAAACAGGCGAGTCCGAAAACCATAAACAAAAAGTCAAAGGCATCGGAACTTAAGAAAACCGCAGAGAGGAGTAAAATCACGTATACAACTCCCGTAAGTAATCGCCGTAGAAATTCCCTCATCCTATAAGTCTTCCAGTAGTAAGAGGTATAAGTGCTTGGAGCTGCTGCCGTAGGTTAGGAAGTCGTCAGCATTTTCATTGGTGGCCTGAAAATGCTTTAATGTAGTGATGTTGGCAGGTATTCCCTGCCTGTATTTTTTCTTGATCGCCTTGAGTCCTTCCCCGATGTTTTCTACGAGCTGACTCGTAGTCGCAAATACGATGACATTTTCTGGGAGCTCATTGAGCTTCTTCTCCTTTAATTGAAGGGAACAAACAAGGATGGAACCGTTTTGGGCGATGAGGTGCTCGCAAGTCGTAAAAAAGATCTCACTTTCACTGGCCCGTTCAGTAAAGGATATTTGTTCTTTGGAGAATTTCTCTTCCAATCTTTGATCCATAACAAAGAATGGAGTGTTTTCCCATTGATTTTCCTCTCTTATATTTCGAAGTGCTTCAGACACCTCTTTGAAGGAATCGCAGTATAGAAATTTTCCTCCGTTCTTTTTAAAATGGATAGTAAACTTTTCGTCAATGGGCAGGTTAAGGTCGGGCATATGAACCCCCCTTGTTTCCACTGTGGCCTTGGAAACTTTCTTCTTTTTTCCTCCTCCAAATAAACTGGAAAATAGTCCCATTTCTTGATTTAATCAGGTGTAATGTACTAATTTCTTAAACGAACCGGGAATCTTATTTATTATCCTCGGTAAGTTCTTCTGGTTCTTCCTTATCCACTGAGATTTCCTGACCTTTCTGGTCAAATTTCTTTTCGAAAGGTCTCTTACCAAAGATTTTTTCCAGGTCTTCTTTAAAAATGACCTCCTTTTCTAGAAGTCGTTCTGCCAATTCGGTAAGTTTATCCTTGTGTTCCTTCAGGACCTCAATAGCTCTTGAATATTGTTCTTCAATGAGTTTAGAGATTTCTTCATCAATTCTCTGAGCTGTCTCTTCACTGTAAGGTTTGGTAAAACCATACTCATTCTGTCCTGAAGAATCGTAATAGGTCAAATTCCCGATCTTATCATTCAGGCCGTAGATGGTGACCATAGCTCTTGCTTGTTTAGTCACTTTTTCCAGGTCGCTCAAGGCACCTGTGGAAATTTTATTGAAGATCACTTTCTCTGCTGCTCTTCCTCCCAAGGTGGCACACATCTCATCCTTCATTTGCTCAGGACGAACAATGAGTCGTTCCTCTGGTAAATACCATGCAGAACCAAGGCTCTGGCCTCTGGGTACAATTGTAACCTTCACTAAGGGAGCCGCGTGTTCGAGCATCCAACTTACGGTAGCATGACCTGCTTCGTGGTAAGCAATTGTCTTTTTCTCTTCTTTGGTGATGATTTTATTCTTTTTCTCCAGTCCGCCAACTATACGGTCTACTGCATCCAGGAAGTCTTGCTTTGTTACCGCTTTCTTTTCCTTTCTGGCTGCGATCAGTGCTGCTTCATTACAGACATTGGCTATATCGGCACCGGAAAAACCGGGAGTTTGCCTGGCGAGGAAATCAAGGTCCAGAGTTTCCGCCGTTTTAATAGGTCTTAAATGAACTTCAAAGATCTCTTTTCTTTCCCTGATATCGGGTAAGTCGACATATATCTGCCTGTCGAATCTACCGGCTCTCATAAGAGCCTTGTCGAGGACATCAGCTCTGTTAGTGGCTGCGAGGACGATAACATTGGTATTCGTTCCAAAACCATCCATTTCTGTCAACAGCTGGTTGAGTGTATTTTCACGTTCGTCATTAGAACCTGTAAAGTTGTTCTTGCCCCGGGCACGCCCAATGGCGTCGATCTCATCGATAAAAATAATAGCGGGAGCCTTGTCTTTAGCTTGTTTGAACAAGTCTCTAACCCTCGATGCTCCTACACCGACAAACATTTCAACAAAGTCGGAACCTGAAAGGGAGAAGAAAGGAACCTTAGCTTCGCCGGCAACAGCCTTGGCTAATAGGGTTTTCCCTGTACCAGGAGGGCCTACCAGCAGTGCTCCCTTGGGAATTTTTCCACCAAGAGATGTATATTTATCGGGGTTTTTCAAAAACTCCACGATCTCTTCTATTTCTTCCTTTGCACCTTCCAGTCCTGCAACATCTTTAAAAGACGTTCTGGTATCTGTTTTTTCATCAAAGAGTTTAGCCTTGGACTTTCCGATATTAAAGATTTGCCCGCCGGCTCCTCCTGCTCCGCCGCCAGACATTCTTCGCATAAGGTAAATCCATATTCCAATGATTAGAACAAAAGGCAAAATCGTGATCAGAAGGTCCATGAATAAATTCGATTCTTTGTCGAATTCAACAATGGTATTCAGAGAATTTTCCTTTTTTAGTTCGGTGATTTCGTTCTGAAAAATCTGAAGATCCCCATAATCCAGTATATACTGAGGTATTTCCGCAGTAGTAGGAAAGAAGGGTTTGTTGGCAACATCCTTATGGACGTCTTTAGCAAGGGCTTCCTCGGTAAGGAAGACCTTGGCCTGATTTGTATTGGTGATGATCAGAATTTTTGAAATGTCCCCTGCTCTGAGATACTGCTGCAACTCTGAGGTAGTGGTTTTTCTTGTAGTACCCAGACTCCCGCTCCCAAAAAAGTTAAATCCAAGCAGCAGCACGATGACCAGGCCGTAAATCCACCATGAACCAAATTTTGGTTTTTTTGTCGGGGTATTGTTATCTTTTTCTTTAGCCATTTTCTATTGATTAAAACTACTTTCTACCAGCGTCACCTTCGCATCGCCCCATAGTCCTTCTATATCGTAGAATTCTCTTACCTGCTTCTGAAATACGTGAACTACTACGTTTACATAGTCCAAAAGCACCCATTCGGCATTGTCAGAACCTTCAACATGCCAGGGTTTATCTTTGATGCCTTTACTAACTGTTTTTTGGATTGAATTTACGATCGCATTGACATGCGTATTGGAGGTACCATTACATAAAACAAAGTAGTCGCAAACAGTATTTTCTATGTCTCTTAGGTCGAGTAAATTGATTTCAAGTCCTTTAACATCCTCTATTCCTTGTAATATCAGAGCGATAAGTTCATCTGCGCTAGGCTTTCCTTTCTGCATCCAAAATTTTTAGTTTCTACAAAGTTATTATTTTTTTATTTTCTTGCCCCTAGTTTTTAACATAACATTGTACAGTTATCAGGGGTTTTTACACACTATGACTATAATCAAAGTTAATGCCACGGATTCTACTAACCTTCATCTGAAAAGAATGATGCTGGGCACTGCCTTGGAGGATTTTACTGTCCTGGTGACCGATTCGCAGCTAAGCGGCAAGGGGCAAGCAGGTACAGTATGGAATTCTGAACCCGGTAAAAACCTGACCTTTAGTGTTTTGAAGCAGTTCGAAAAGCTCAGTGCCGATCAGGGTTTTTCCGTTTCAATGGCCTTGTCGCTCGCTTTGGTACAGTTCTTTCGGGAGCTGAATATTCCTCAATTAGCGATAAAATGGCCTAACGACATTATGTCAGGCAATAAAAAAATATGCGGCATCCTGATTGAGAATACCCTAAAAGGGTTAATGTTAAAGCACGCTATTCTGGGCATTGGGATCAATGTGAATCAGGATAACTTCTTCGGCCTGCCAAATGCGGCATCCTTGAAACAAATCACTAGAAAAACGTATCAGTTAGAACCGCTGCTGAATCGTTTGCTAACCCTTTTGGAAGCTGTATTGGACATTGATCAGGAAAATATAGAAAATTTGAAATCTGACTATGAAAGCCTTTTGTATCTGAAAGATCAAAAAGCACTCTATAAGATTCATGACGAATGGGTGGAGGGATTTATTAGGGGTACAAGCCCGGAAGGCAAACTAAGGGTTGAAACCGCGGAAAGTAAACAAATACAATGCGGGCTCAAGGAAATAAAATACCCTTAGAAATCCTTTTTTGAGGCCTTAGATTTTAGTGAGATTCTCGGAAAGGGTAGCCATAAAATTTGTGATAGGATTTTTAATCATCATGGCCATCATAGCGTTAAATTCACCTTCAAAACTTAGGGTAACTTCACTGCTGTTTACATCAATCCCTTCGATATGTGCGCTGAGGGTAAAGGGGAGTTTTTCGCTTGCAGCGCCCAGTACCACGCGTTCATGGGGAATTTGTTCTTTTCGTTTTAATACAATCTGAGGCATTCCATTAAGTGCAAATAGAAATGTGTCCTCGTCCAATATTTCAAATTTGTCGATGGATTCAGGCATCAGTTTTTCAAAATTCTGCAGGTCGGTGAGAAAAGCGTAGACTTCTTCTTTGTTTTTCCCAACTGTTTTTTTCGGACTTTCTATATGCATAGGTTCAGGGTTTCCAGAGGGAAGGATTCTTTCTCCACTCCATTAGTGTCTTGAGTTGTTCTTCTTTGATATAATGAGAATCGGAAGCTAACTTCACCAGTGTTTCATAATTGCTAAGCGTGTGGAGTTCAATACCACTCTTTTCAAAATTTTCACTGGCCAGATCAAAGCCGTAAGTAAAAATGGCAATCATCCCTTTTACTTTAGCCCCATTTTTATGAAGCGCCTCAACGGCATTCAAACTACTTTTTCCGGTACTGATGAGATCCTCAATGACCACTACAGTTTGGTCTTGTTCAAGCAGGCCCTCGATCTGGTTCTGTCTTCCGTGTGATTTGGCTTCTGGTCTTACATAGATAAACGGGAGCCCAAGGTATTCTGCAACCAGAGCTCCAATGCCGATTGCGCCTGTGGCCACTCCGGCAATGATATCAGGTTTGCCGTACAATTCCTCCACCTGCTTTGCGATTTCCTCCTTGATAAAGTTCCTGATCACAGGGAAGGACAGCAGTATCCTGTTGTCGCAGTAAATTGGTGATTTCCATCCAGAGGCCCATGTAAAGGGATTTTCGGGTCTCAACTTAATTGCATTAATTTGCAGAAGTAGTTCGGCCGTTTTGCTGGCAGTATGCTTGTCCAAAATCATTTCGCAAATGTATAAAGTTTTTGTTAATGATGCTCCCTTAGTTTTAACAAACAAGCTGTCAGAAACTGTAAACGGAGAATACTTTCCCCTCAATGGAAGTGCCATAAAAACGGCTATAGATGCGCTGGCCAAAAAAAAGTTGGAAGCGGCGTATATCTATCATCCAAACCACGAAGAAATCCTCAAGAAATTCACCAAAAAAATACCCTTGGCCGTAGCAGCAGGGGGAGTAGTGACGAATAAAAAAGGTCAAGTGCTGTTTATTTACAGAAATAATAAATGGGATCTGCCTAAAGGAGGAATCGACAAAGGAGAAACATTAGAGGAATGCGCTATTCGCGAAGTGGAAGAGGAAACGGGCGTAAAGGGTCTGAAAATTGAAAACTACCTAAAAACAACTTACCACATTTTCAAAAAGGGCGGAGTTTACAAGCTCAAGGAAGTTCACTGGTACGCCATGAAAACATCTTACAGGGGTAAACTTGTTGGCCAGAAGAGTGAAAAGATAGAAAAAGTGAAGTGGAAGGGTCCAAAAAAGATAAAAAAGGCCTTAGAAAATTCTTACACGAATATCAGGAGCCTGTTTGAAGTGGATAACTTTCACTAAGCGGCTTTGGTAATTTCTAGAATATCGTTCTTGCGAATAGGCTTGTTTTTAAATTCAAGCAGATGATGGGTCGTACCACTATATCTTTCCCATTGCTGTCTGTCATAAGGATCGATAGAGGAAGTCACAATATTGATTCTGATCTTCTCGGGAATATTGAGCTCAATAAATTTTTCTAAAAATTGCCAACCGTCCATAATGGGCATGTTGATGTCAAGGAAGATCACCTCAGGTATGGTTTGTCCTTTTTTAACACGATCTGTGATATCGTCAATTGCCTCTTTCCCATTGACATAAGTTTTGATTTCCTCTGCCAGATCGAGCAGGCTCAACATTTTCTTTATCCCAAATACCGTGATAGGATCGTCATCAATGATGCAAACACTCTTAATTTTTGTCATTGAAGTAAATTTTAAATGTTGTTCCTTTTCCGACTTCGCTTTCCACAGCAACTTTTCCGTTCATGGCTTCAATCTGGTTTTTTGTAATGTATAGTCCAATTCCCCTTGCATCGGCATTTTCGTGGAATGTCTTGTACATCCCAAATAGTTTACTGCCATGCTCTTCCAGGTCAATACCAAGTCCGTTATCCTTGATATTTAATACGGTATAGTCGCCTTCAGTCTTGGCAGTAAGTTGTACTACGGGTTTTCGCATGGGATCCCTGTACTTTATGGCGTTGGTTATAAAATTCATCAGGATACTCTCTGCATAGGCCGGGACAGATTTTACTTCTAGATCCTTTTCCACATCATTGATAATAATGGCACTGTGATTTTTTAAATAGGCCGTTAGGTTCTGTTCAACGGCATTTATTTTTTCATAGAGGCGAACCGGTTTTTTATCGAGGTTGATGTTGGTGCTAATCGCCACTACTTCATTGAGATTTTCCAAAGTTTCAAGAAGGTTGTCAGAAGCTTCCATCAGCATTTTAATGATTCTGTTTTTTTCCTCTGCATCTGTTTCACTCACCAGGAAATCGAGGAGCATAGAAAAATTGGCAGTATGCGACCTCAGGTTATGGGAAACGATATGGGCAAAGTTGATCAGTTTTTTATTTTGGATGGAAGTCACATTGATAAGGTCGTGCAACTCATCTTCCTTACGCTTGAGGTCGGAGATATCCAGGCTGATGCCTATAAGACCTTTTACCTTTTTGTCGCTCCCGATAAGTGGAATTTTAGAACTCAGGAAAGAGGTGGCCGTCCCGTCCTTTTTAACACTGATGGTTTCTTTTCGCAACATAGGTACCCTGGAATTGATCACTTGGAGATCTTCCTGTCTGGAGATTTCGGCCGATTTTTTATCATAAAAGTCATAATCATTCTTCCCAATGACTTCTGACTCTTTTAGACCTACATAGTCTAGTTCCGATTTGTTTACCAATATCTTCCTCGATTCGAGATCCTTGATAAAAACATTAAGCGGAAGGTTGTCAATAAGGGTTTTCAGCAATTGTTTCTCCTCTCTGAGTTGTGCTTCCGTAAGCTTACTCTGAGAAATATCCTGAGCTGTAGACCATAGTAATTTTCTTCCTTTTCTGTTGCCCACAAGGGAGCCACTGACCAATACCGGAAATCGTGTTCCATCCTTTTTGGTATATTCCTGTTCTTCAGGACCAAATGTGTTGGTATTTTCTAATTCTTTCTTGATCCTTTGCAGTTGCGACCTGGAAACGTTGAGCAGGATGTCCTGAACCTTGAGTTTACCGAGATGTTGCCTGGTGTATCCTGTCGTTTCTTCAAAGGAAGAGTTGAAATCGAGGATCTCCCCGGTTTCAAAATCACTAAGAATGTAACTGGTAGGTGACAATTCGTAAAGAGCCCGGAACTTCTTTTCGCTCTCCTTTAGTTTTCGTCGTGCGGCGACCATCTCTTTGATCATACGACCTTCGGCGAGAAGAGAAATTATATTTCCTTGCTCGTCATATACTGGTTTTAAGCTGAAATCTACCGGGATCGGATTCTTGTCCTTATCAAGGACTACGATCTCGCTCCTCATCACTTCCCCTTCACAAGCAGCATTAATTATTTCTTTTAGTCCCTCTTTTACGTAATCAGGTATGGGCCACCAGTAGGCGTCCCAGAATTTTTTATTGACGACATCCTCTTCTTTTAGTCCTGAGAATTGTAATGCTGTTTCGTTGATTTCCAGAAAGGTGCCCTGGGTGTCGAGTATTCCTGTAAATTGATAGGAAGAATTAAAAATACTTTTAAAATGACGTTCCTGCAGCTTGCTTTTACGCTCAGATTCAATCTTTGGGGTTATGTCCCGGAAAGTTCCCACAAGGCCAATCAGCTTCCCCTTCTTAAAAATGGGTTTACCAGTGGCGATCACTGTAATTTCGTTTCCCTTGGCCGTAATCATTTGGCAAGTAACTTCGTAGGACTCACTTTTCTGTACGGCCTTATCGAAGGCCATTGCTATGGTATTCCTACTGAAACCTTCTTTGTAAAAATTTATGGCAGTCTCTACGCTGGGCTCATAGCTGGGGACCACTTCGTGTATCTTTTTAGTGATCTCACACCAGTTTAGGCGATTGCGTTCAAGGTCGAACTCCCAGCTCCCTACATCGGTAATCTCAGATTTAGCCGCGAGGAGAGTTTCCAGTTTTTCGGTTTGTAATTCAAGATTGATCCGATCGGTAACTTCTTCAGTTTGCAGAATGATGCCTACAATATTTTCCTTTTCGTCGTACCAGGGGATATTTTGCCATTGAAACCACTGCAACGTACCGTCCGTAGCGATATGATGATGTACACTTTCATCACTGGAAATGCCTTTTAGACACTCTTTAAGTACTTTTTGCCAGTCTTTGCTGATTTCGCCAAATAGTTCTTTCAGATTACGCCCTATAACGTCTCTGTTCTCAAAATCAAAATCATTGATCCACTTATCAGAAACATGAACCACTTCGTAATTTTTATTAATAAAAGCAGTTGCCGTAGGCAACTGTTTTACGAGGTAGTTTAAAGTTACTGTAGGGGTTCCACGCAACATGCTGTTGTAATTTCCTACTAATGTATTCTGATTATTCAACATTCCTTAATGATTGTTGTGAACCTGCCTAAACTCGTTGTGTGCGTACAATATTCTATAGACTGTAGGCAAATACAACACTAAAGTAAGAAAAAACCTACAAAATGAAACTAAGAAGTGATGAAGTGTGAGGTAATTTTTTTATTGATTCGAATTTTCAGATCAGATTTTTCGTAGAAACCTCTAATTAAAGCCTAACTGTTTCCGGAACCAGGGAGGTGTAGTCGCCCCCGTTTCGTATAACATCACGAACAATGGAAGAGCTGATATACGATTTACCTGAGGACGTTAAAAGAAAGACAGTTTCTATGCCAGAGAGCTTTCTATTGGTATGAGCAATTGCCTTTTCAAATTCAAAATCGGCCGGATTCCTTAGACCGCGGAGAATAAAATCTGCATTTACCCTTTTGCAGTAGTCAATAGTCAGGCCCTCATAGGTATCGATTTTTACCTTTTCCTCATGTTTAAACGCTTCTTCAATAAAGGCCTTTCGCCTGGCCTCATCAAACATATAAGTCTTCTCTGCATTTGTTCCTATGGCGATGATGATCTCGTCAAAGAGTTGGGTTCCCCGCTCAATGATATCGTAATGTCCTAAAGTGATGGGATCAAAAGAACCCGGAAAAATAGCGCGTCTCATGTGCCGTTTCTGTCTGTATTCAAATGTACTTAATTTTCCTCTAAAGCCTCTTTCACAGCGCTTTCGAACAATTCAGCCAATGAAATACCAGCAGCGAGGGCCTGTTGCGGAAGGATACTTTTCTCAGTGAGCCCGGGGGTGGTATTCATCTCGAGCATATGTGGTACACCATCAATAAGGATAAATTCGCTCCTGGTGTACCCCTTCATTCCCAAGGTCTTGTATACCATTGTGGCGATCTGTGTAACCGCCTTCTTTTCCTTTTCTGAAATTCTTGCCGGAGTAATTTCCTGCGACTTTCCCTGGTATTTTGCCTCATAGTCGAAAAAATCATTTTCGCTGACAATTTCAGTGATGGGCAGTACCGTGGTTTTACCCTTGTAGGTAATGACACCTACCGAAACTTCTGTCCCTTTAAGAAAGGATTCGATAATAATCTCAGTATCTTCTTTAAAGGCGTGCTCTATCCCTTTAGCCAGTTCTTCGGCCTTGTGAACCTTGGTAATCCCAAAACTGCTTCCGGCCCTGTTGGCTTTTACAAAACAAGGAAGTCCTACCTTCCTTAAAATTTCATCTTTCTCAATTTCTTCTCCCTGGTTGAGGTAATAGGATTTTGCCATTTTTACCCCGTATGGTTTCAGGACACTCAGAAGATCCCTTTTGTTAAAGGTCAGTGCAGCTTGATAATACCCACAAGATGTCTGAGGAAGGTTGAGTAATTCAAAATAGGCCTGCATTAATCCATCTTCCCCCGGAGAGCCATGTATCGCATTGAAAACACAGTGAAAGGAAATCTTTTCATCTTCTATTTGAACTGAGAAGTCGGAGCGATCAATAGGATATTCTCTATCGGCATCATCCAGGCAAGCCCATTTTTTCGTAGATATGATCACACGGAATAGGTTATATCGCTCTTTACTAAGATGTTTATAGACATTTTGCCCGCTTAATAAAGAAATCTGGTGTTCGCTGGAATAGCCACCCATGATTATGGCAATATTCAATTTCATAAGTACTGAGGTGATGTCATTGGACCGATATAATGAACCGTTATAACAAGGTCAAAGTAAAGAAAAAAGCATTCGGTTTCCTATCTTTGCCAGGCGTTAAGCAAAAGTTTATGAGGAATTTTATTGATTTTCTTCGAAGCAAGACATTTCTGATCAATCTGGGGCTAGCCCTTGTAGCTCTGTTTTTAATCTCATGGCTCGCTCTGGAATGGTTAAAATCGTCTACTCAACATGGGGAGCTCGTAGAAGTGCCCAATGTTTCAAAAATGTCTGTGATGGAGATGCGTGAGGCCATTGATGAAGCCAACCTTAGGTATGAGGTCCTCGACTCGGCGAATTTTGATCCTAATTATCCCAGATTTTCGGTGATAGAACAGAATCCGCCGGCAGGTAATATGGTTAAGGAGAACAGGAAGATCTACGTCACTATCAATCCCTCCGGTTATAAAAAAGTTACAGTTCCCAATATCGTTCAGGTTACACAGCGCAATGCAGCTTCTATGCTCAGGGCAGTTGGACTGGATGTTGATCGCGTAACTTATATCAATGAATTGGGGAAGGATATGGTTTACTACGCCAGGTATAAGGGTAAGAATATTCAACCCGGAGACAAATTGCCAAAAACTTCAAAGATAGAACTGATCTGCGGGAATGGTTCTATTCCAAGTCAGGCGAGGATCAGGTCAGAAGCCCAATAATCTTATGGAAAATAAAGCCGATCAGGATCCCGGAGAAGATGATCTTTACGAACACCACCGTTTTGTAGCCGGAAAAGGTCAGGAACCTCTGAGGGTTGATAAATTCCTGATGAACTTTATTGAAAATGCCACCAGAAATAAGATACAACAAGCTGCCAAAAGCGGTAATATCTGGGTCAACAGCAAGGTGGTAAAACAAAATTACAAGGTAAAGGCAGAAGATGAGGTAAAGGTGCTCTTTGAACATCCGCCTTATGAATTTCTGCTTACCCCGGAAAATATTCCCCTGGATATAGTTTTTGAGGACGACTCCCTTTTAGTAGTAAATAAACCGGCGGGAATGGTAGTTCATCCGGGACACGGAAATTATTCAGGCACGCTGTTGAATGCACTTGCCCACCATATAGAAGAACTTCCAAATAACTCCAATGGCCGGCCTGGCCTTGTGCACCGGATAGACAAGGATACTTCCGGGTTATTGGTTATTGCGAAAACAGATGAGGCCATGACACATCTGGCAAGGCAGTTTTACGATAAAACGAGTGAACGTCAATACGTGGCCCTGGTCTGGGGAAGTATCGAAGAAGAGGAAGGAACTGTTATTGGTAATATCGCAAGGAATCCCAAGAACAGATTGCAGATGCAAGTATTTCCGGAAGGAGAGCAGGGGAAGGAAGCGGTTACCCATTTCAAGGTTTTGGAACGTCTTGGGTATGTCACTCTGGTATCCTGTGAGCTTGAAACCGGCCGAACCCACCAAATCAGGGTTCATATGAAATACATCGGGCATACTTTGTTCAATGATGAGCGCTATGGCGGGGATAAAATTCTAAAGGGTACAACCTTTACCAAATACAAGCAATTTGTAGAAAATTGCTTTAAGATTTTACCGAGACAGGCCCTTCACGCCAAGACGCTTGGGTTTATCCACCCGAAAACCGGAAAAAAAATGAAGTTTGACACAGATATCCCTGAGGACATGGCCTCATGCATTGATAAATGGAGACATTATTCAAGGCACAGTCAGTAGTATAAGTCCTTTCGATATCTCTATCAATAACAATTAAGAAGGGTGTTGTACTTTCCCAAAATTCCTTCCTATTTTCGTTAGAAATTGCATTCCTATGAAAATCGTTATATCACCGGCAAAGTCGCTCGATTTTGAAACCCAGGTACCAACGGAGCGGTATACAATTCCGTCCTTTCTTAAAGAGACTGAGCGAATTCAAAAGGTATTGGTTAAAAAGAAACCAAGATCCCTGATGAAGCTGATGGATATATCAGCGCCATTGGCCGAACTCAACTGGGAACGGAATCAGAATTTTAGTCTGCCATTTACTCCTGATAATGCAAGGCAAGCCCTTTACGCCTTTAACGGCGATGTTTATATGGGCCTGGATGCTTACACCCTTGAGGAAGAAAAATTAACGGCAACTCAGGAAAAATTGCGAATTCTCTCCGGGTTCTACGGAATATTGAAGCCACTTGATCTCATGCAGCCTTATCGCCTCGAAATGGGTACAAGCCTCAGGCTAGGCCGAAAAAAAAACCTGTACGATTTTTGGAAATCTACTTTAACCGCCGCCCTTAATGATGAGATGGAAGAAGGGGAAATACTGGTGAACCTGGCAAGCAATGAATATTTTTCCGCTCTGGATTCTAAAAAACTGAAGGCGGAGGTCGTTACGCCAATTTTTAAGGACTGGAAAAACGATAAGCTAAAAGTGTTGAGTTTTTTCGCTAAAAAAGCCAGGGGTTCCATGGTCAGGTATATCTTAGACTCAGGCGCTGAAACTATTGAAGATATTCGCGGTTTTGCTGAAGACGGGTATGAATATAGCAAGGAACACACCTTAAAAGCGCATCAGCCTGTTTTTGTGCGGTAATATTTTACCCAAGTCTGCGTTTTATTTACTGTAACCTTCTTTATTTACGCCTTATGAAAAAATTACTTCTATTCATATTTGTACTGGGTGCAGTAAATATGGCATGTACAGACCGGGACGACGACCCGACCGCAGTGAATATCCGCATCAAGAATTCCAGTACTATCCAGTTTGACGAAGTAGTTGTGGGTGATGAAGAACATCTGTACGAAGATCTCGCTCAGGATTCATTTTCAGAGTACAAGGAATACGAAATGGCTTATCGATATGCCTATATCCGGATAACCTCAGGGGAAGAGTCGTTTGTGCTTCAACCGATCGACTTTGTAGGAGAGGAAGAACTCCCCTTTGGATTGTACACTTATGATCTCAACCTGACGGAAGAAGGAGAAGTCACACTAGAATTCGTGATTGATTAAGCCTTATTCTTAGTACTGATTTTTTCTTCAACACTAGGTCTTTTCTTTATCTTTCTACGCCTTCTTACACCGTAGGATTTATTTGCTATTTTCCCTCGTTTACTGCTTTTATCACCTTTGCCCATAATCCTAAATTTTCTTTAAGATAAATATTGTTTCTCAAAGCAACAAGTGCTTCTGTGAGATGTATTTGAACTACTGAAGGAGAAATAGTACCTTGCCTCACAACCCTATTGCCTTTTTGTTCCTCCATAAGCATCCATATCCGCCTTTTTTATTTCCAGGTGCAACCAGGATGATCGTGGGTACCTTGCCTCCTCCGCGATTTAGTCAGGGGCAACTGAAACCGGGAGATGTCAATTTTTGTTACGGCAGCAGGGACGGACAGCTCTGGCCCATTTTAGATACGATATTTAATTTGAATCTCACTTTTGAGACCTCAGACAAAGCCGTTGAAGAACGCAAGCAATTCTTGATCGACAGGGGAATTGCGATCTGTGATATTGTAGCCAGTGCCAGGAGAAAGAAGATCGATGCCTCAGATTTAGGGATGAAGGAAATTAAACTCCGAAATATAATCGCATACCTGCGGGAATACTCCAATATCAAAACACTGTTATTTACGGGAGGGAATAGTCTTAACGGACCGGAATACCTTTTTAGAAAACACATAAAGGAACACGGGTTGAGTTTAAAAACAGTGTCTGAAGAAGTTCCCAGGATTTACGAGTTTGAACTCGACGGGCCTTGCAGAACGATACGGACGGTTTCTCTTACCGCTCCATCGGGTGCGGCAAACAGGGCGGTAGGAAGTATGGAGGCTTATAAAGCGATCAAAGCTGTACGCCCCGAATTTAACACCTTCGACTTCAGGGTGATGCAATACGAGCCCTTTTTCTAAAAAAAAAGAGCCCTGTCGAAGAACAGGGCCCTTTACGAGAACACTATGTGAAAATGAAAAATTGTTTTTGAGATTTACACCTGCAATATAGCTCGGGAAGGAAGAACAGGACAATCATTGTTGTGAAGGCTGTTGGTTTTGTTGTCAGGATGCATTATTTTGTTATTTCGGCTCCAAAAAAGAACTGGGATCAGATTATTGATGATCTTTACCGCGCTTAAATCAATTATAAAACGGGATAACCCTGCAAGAACAACTCATTACTATGCCACAAAGCAAACGCCTGGAGGAATTCAAAAAACTAGTCACCAACAAGTTCTACGTATACAATAGTTTGTTCCTCAACTTGCCGTATCAGAATATTGAAAATATTGGGGTGATGATTCCGCTTCTTTTTCATCATTGCGAAAAAGGTCTGCAATCCGGATTAAAGCCTCAGGAGATACTCGATCACTTTTTTGAGAATTACGCCGAGATTACCACTGAGCAAGAAAAGGTAGATTTTATGTTCCGGATCATTCAGTACGTTGAACGCCAAGTGGTCTTATATGACAGCGTTGAAGACGCTGCCTTTCCCAAATTACATGAATACAGTACTTCGAGATCCATAAAGGATTATTTCCAGATGGTTGACAAGACCAAAAACTGGGATACTATTTCAAGGCAGTTGGAATCCTTTAGTGCCAGAATTGTATTAACAGCACATCCTACACAGTTTTACACTCCGGCGGTTCTCGATATCATAGAGGAATTAAGGCGTTTGATTCTCGATGACAAAATCAATGACATCGATGTAGTTCTTCAGCAATTAGGCCTTACCTCCTTAATCAATGCGAAAAAGCCAACCCCTCTGGAGGAGGCCAAGAATATTATCTACATCCTTAGAAATATTTACTACGATGCGGTTGGGGAATTGTACAGTTATATCAAAGCCAATGTGCGCAAGGCTGATTTTGTTAATTACGATATATTGAAATTGGGCTTCTGGCCTGGAGGCGATCGCGATGGTAACCCATTTGTAACCGCAAAGATCACCAGAGATGTTGCTGATGAGCTTCGGACTACCCTCATGAAATGTTACTATAACGAACTCAAAAGACTGAGGAAGAAACTCACTTTTAAGGGGCTTCAAAAAGAGTTAAACCAGTTGCAGGAACAGTTGTATGTAGCTATGTTCGACACGGATAAGGCTTTGAGTTATGAAGAGATCATGGAGCCGCTCCAGGAGATCCGTGGCATACTTGAAAGTCAATATCAGGGACTCTACAAAGAAGAGCTCGAAATGCTTATGGATAAGGTAAGCATCTTCAAAACCCATTTTGCCACTCTGGATATCAGACAGGATCACAGCAAACATTATCAATTAGTTGAACAAATTTTGGTTCAGCAGGGGAAAATAAAAGAGTCGCTTTCTGAAATTTCTGAAAAAGACCTGGTTCACATTCTGCTTCACGATCAGATCAGTTTAAAGGAAAGTGATTTTGAGGACGAACTCCAAAAAGATACAATTCGGAATATTAAGCAGTTAAAAGATATTAAAACAAAGAACGGGGAAGATGGCTGTAACCGATACATCATCAGTAATTCTGAAGATGTCAGTGCTGTACTTTTTGTCTATGCCTTGTTTCGATGGTGTGGGTACGTTCCTGAAGATATTAATTTTGACATCGTCCCGCTATTTGAAACTATGATAGGAATGGAACGATCCGAAGCGATCATGAATACCCTGTTTTCTCTTCCGGAATACCAAAGTCATCTGAACAGGCGGGGAAAGAAGCAAACGATGATGCTCGGCTTCTCAGACGGCACCAAGGACGGGGGTTATTTAAAGGCCAACTGGTCTATCTTTAAAACAAAAGAAACGCTTTCCAAGGTCTGTTCAAAACACGGGTATAAAGCTATCTTTTTTGACGGCAGGGGAGGTCCTCCGGCCCGAGGGGTGGTAAGACCCATCGCTTCTACGCTGCGCAGACCAGGGAGATCGCCAACAATGAAATTCAGCTTACGATCCAAGGGCAAACGATTACCAGTACCTACGGTACAAAAGAGCAGTTTATTCACAATTCAGAACAATTGCTAACGGCAGGCTTGTCTAACAACCTCTTTGGTAAGGAAAACTTGATTGATGCGGCATCCAGGAAACTAATAGAGGAGCTGTCCCAAAAGAGTTTTGAGAAATACAATGCTTTAAAACAGCACCCGAAATTTATTCCGTATCTGGAAAATAAAAGCACTTTGAAATACTACACCAAGGCAAATATTGGGAGTAGACCGGGCAAAAGGGGGCAGAAGGCCAAACTGGAACTGTCTGACCTCAGAGCCATTTCCTTTGTGGGTTCGTGGAGCCAGTTAAAACAAAATGTCCCCGGGTACTACGGTATTGGAACAGCACTCAGCGCATTGGAGGAACAGGGAAGGCTCAGGGAGCTAAAAAAGTTGTACAAAGAAGTGCCATTCTTCGAAGCCCTCATGCTCAATAGTATGATGTCATTATCAAAATCCTATTTTGAACTAACTGCCTATATGAAAGATGATCCCGAATTTGGGGAGTTTTGGGAATTACTGCACGAAGAATTCCAACTTTCGAAGCGTATGTTACTAAAAATCAGTAATTTTAAGATCCTGATGGAGAACGAGGCTGTCTCGCGAGAGTCTGTTAAGATCAGGGAAAATATTGTATTGCCGTTATTGGTTATTCAGCAGTACGCCCTCTTTAAAATAAGTCAGAATACCTCAAATAAAGAGGTCTACGAAAAAATTGTTACACGATCTTTATACGGCAATATCAATGCAAGCAGAAATTCTGCCTGATAATTAAGATGAGTAATCGTTTGGCATGAACAATAAAATCTTTCAGCTGACATACCGCTCAAGGGCATCGGAAGGAATCGGAAAAGAACAGATCATGGAGATCGTCGAAGAGGCCGCCGCCTTTAATAGTCGATTTGACATCACCGGCTGTCTCGTCTTCGATCAGGGATATTTCATTCAAATTCTTGAGGGTGAAAAGGAAACAATAAATGAACTCTATAAAAAGATAACCAAAGACCGGCGCCACTTTCAGTTTGAAATATTGTCCAAAGGAGAGGCCACTGACCGGCTATTTAAATCCTGGGATATGGGATATATTTTCATGGAAGATTTCGTTGTGGGCGAAAAGGAGGAGGTGGTGAAAAAAGCCAGAAAGGAGTTAGATACTATTTCTATAAAAAATGATTTTACCCCCAAAGTCTTCTGGTACAATGTCTACACTCTTTTGACGGATTCAAAATTCTATAAAAGCAATTAGGTTTAAAGGGAACTACTCAGAATTTGATAAAAGGCCTTTATACCATAGGCGAGTTGCCCTATCCTTAGGTTTTCATTGGGGCTGTGCTGATTATTATCCGGATTTACCATAGGCACTATAAAGGCCGGAATCTGCAGCTCATTTACAAAAGGAGCGATAGGTACAGTGCCTCCCATAATCCTGATTTGTACTACTTGCTGCTCAAAACCCTCGTTCAGGCTACGAACCAGAAAATCACCGTATCTATTATCCAGATCTGTTCTGAAGGCATCGGTCACAGAACCTTCCCGAAAAGTGATAATCCTGGGGTAGGTCATTCGCTCCTCCCGGGTCGGAATGGAATCGGTTAAATAATACCCCTGATCTTTTATAAAGGAACGAACGAGATTCTTCAGAATGCGGCCGTCAGATTCTGGCACAAGTCGGATATCAATTTCCGCTGTAGCCGAAGCGGGAACTATGGTCCTGGCTTTTTCTCCGATCCATGCAGACCCCATCCCTCGGATATTCAGGGAGGGATATTGTAGTGATTCCTGGTAAAAACTCCCCACCTTGTCAGGGGAATGGATAGCGAGATTTGCATTGATCTCAGCATTATCATCCGGGACACTTTTTAAGACCTCCATAGTAGCTTCATCGATCTCAATGCCCTTGTAAAAGTTGGGGATGGTAACCCTTCCTTCAGCGTCTTTCATTCCGGCCAGAAGTTTTGCCAGCAAAAAACCAGGGTTTGGCGCATAATTTCCGTAGTGGCCACTGTGCTGTGGTAATACGGGACCGTGAGTGGTTAAACTTAGTGTCGTAATTCCACGGCAACCATATACTACAGTAGGTTTGCCTGAAGGATGTACCGGTCCGTCATTGATCATTAAGAAATCTGCCAGCAGTAGATCCCTGTAATTCTTAACAGCTACGGGCAGAGGCTTACTACTCTTTTCTTCTTCCCCATCGAGGATGACCTTGATGTTAAAGGGTATGGTTTTGTTGTCCTTTCGTAGCAGATCGATGGCATTCAGCAACATAATAATGGGCCCTTTGTCATCGGAAGTAGATCTGCCAAAGAGACGCCATTCGTAGTTGACATCCTCTTTCAATTCATCAAAGGAAATCGTTTTGAATTCTTCATTATCCAAGGCCTTTAATTCAACTTTGTAGGGATTGGGCTGATTCCATTTTGCAGCATCTACGGATTGCCCGTCAAAGTGCATGTAGATAAGGACCGTAGGTTTTTCATCTTCCATCGGCAAGGCAGCAAAGAACAGGGGTCTTCCTTCTGTAGGAAGGACCGAGGTGTTAAATCCGCGCTCATTAAAACGATTGGTTAGCCAGCTGATGTTCCTGTTGATATCAGCTTCGTCCAGTGCATCGTTAGGGATGGCAACAAATTGCACCAGCTCGTCTATGGCGTGCCTCACTTGTGATTTTAGGGCTACTTCGTCCTGACTAAAAGATTGGAGAGTACAAAAAGCGAGTGTGAGAAAACAGTATATTTTATTCATAAATCGGCTACTAGGAAGATAAATTTACACTAATCTTTTCTTGTCTGGGAATGTCGGTATTATTAATTAATGGATAGTGGTCTTATGGACTGGATAAAGGGATCGATCCCATTTTTACCTTCCTCCGTCAACATTTTTATAAAAGCAGAACCGATGATGGCCCCTTTTGCACTGGAAGTAGCCGCATTAAAAGTTGCTGCATTACTGATACCAAAACCTACGATCTGCGGATTTTTTAGACGCATCTCCGCAATGCGATCAAAATACTCGTTTTGTTTTGCCTCAAAACCAGCCTTAGCCCCGGTAGTGCTTGCTGAGCTTACCATATAGATAAATCCATCCGATCCCTCGTCTATCATTTTTATTCGATCAACGCTCGTCTGAGGTGTAATCAGAAAGATGTTGAGTAAACCGTGAGCCTTAAAAATATCTTCGTATTCATCCTGGTAAACATCCAGGGGAAGGTCTGGTAAGATGAGACCATCAATCCCAATCTTCTCACATTCCCTACAGAATTCTTTTACCCCATATTGGAGGACGGGATTAAAATATCCCATGATAATAAGAGGGATTGAAACCGTCTTACGGATATCTTTTAATTGTTCAAATAGCAGCTGGGTGTGCATACCCTTTCTAAGTGCAGCCGTTGAACTAGCCTGTATGGTAGGGCCGTCGGCCAGAGGATCACTAAAAGGCAGGCCTATCTCGATCATGTCAACTCCTGATTTTTCGAGTTGTTCAATAATCGGAACCGTATCCTGTAATTCAGGATAACCGGCTGTAAAATAGATCGACAGCAATTTGTGATCCGCTTTGAGTTTTTCTTGTATTCTATTCATGTGATCAGCTAAACTGAGTTGGTCAACTCCTTACAATTTAAAATAGTCGATATAAGTCTGCAGGTCTTTGTCCCCGCGCCCCGAAAGGTTGATAACCACCACATCCTCCGGTTTAAACTTTTTATGGTCAAAAATGGCAAAGGCATGTGAGGTTTCGATGGCCGGGATAATTCCCTCTAATTTAGAGACCATTAGTCCGGCTTCCATCGCTTCCTTGTCAGTTATTGAAATAAATTCTCCGCGACCCGACTTGTACAAATGGGCATGCATGGGTCCAACCCCCGGATAATCAAGTCCGGCTGAAATGGAATAGGGTTCAGTGATCTGGCCGTCCCCGGTTTGCATCAGTAGTGTTTTACTTCCGTGAATGATCCCAACTTTCCCCAAAGCTGAGGTTGCGGCGCTCTCACCAGTATCTACTCCTTTTCCGGCTGCCTCTACTGCAATAATTCCCACATCCTCATTATCAAGGTAATGGTAATATGTACCTGCGGCATTACTGCCTCCTCCTACACAAGCCACCAGATAGTCCGGATTTTCGGTTCCCTCCTTCTCCTTGAGCTGCCATTTGATTTCTTCAGAAATCACGGCCTGGAACCGCGCTACCATATCGGGATAGGGGTGAGGCCCCACCACAGAACCGATAATATAATGTGTGTCTACAGGGTTATTGATCCAATCGCGGATGGCCTCATTGGTGGCATCTTTTAAGGTACGGCTTCCTGAAAGTGCAGGTCGAACTTCAGCCCCCAGCATTTTCATTCGAGCAACATTAGGAGCCTGCCGGGCAATATCCACTTCTCCCATATAAACGATACATTCAGTCCCCATAAGGGCACATACGGTGGCCGTTGCAACGCCGTGTTGTCCCGCCCCGGTTTCTGCAATGATTCGATTCTTACCCAATTTCTTGGCCATTAAAATTTGCCCGATGGTATTGTTTACCTTATGAGCCCCGGTATGGCAAAGATCTTCGCGTTTGAGGTAAATTTTTGTCTGATATTTCTCTGAAAGGCGTTTGGCGAAATATAAAGGTGTAGGCCTACCTACGTAATCTTTCAGCAGCTGGTCGAATTCCGCTTTGAAAGCGGGATCCTTCATGATATTCAGATAATTCAGCCGAAGCTCCTCAGTATTTGGATAGAGCATTTCAGGAATAAAGGCTCCGCCGAATTCTCCATAATATCCCCTTTCATCGGCTTGATAAGTTTTCATTTTCAAAGCTTTAATTGTTTAATAAAAGTATCTAATTCTTTGCTTTTCTTCTCTCCTGGTTCACTTTCAAAAGCGCTGTTTACGTCTATAGCATGACATTGTGATGCCAATGGGCTTTTGAGAAATGCTTTGAGTTTTTCCGTGTCTTTTAATCCGATTCCCCCGCTCAGGAAGAATGGTGTTTTTAAGGTATACGAATTCAAAAGTTCCCAGTTGAAGGAATATCCATTACCTCCCGGTAAAGGACCTTTGGTATCAAATAAAAAATAATCCACAACATCCTCATACCCTCTCAGGTCCTCAAAAGGGAAGGCCTTGCCCACACCGATAGCCTTAATGATTTTGATCTTTGCATCTACTTTATGGCGCTGTCTTTCTACTATTTTCAAGGCTTCCAGCAGGCGAGAACAAAATTCAGGAGATTCTGAGCCGTGTAATTGAACAAGGTCCAGAGACAAGGCCTCTGTTTTTTCAATAATTTCCTCTAATGACGCATCTACAAAGACACCCACTTTTTCCAAGGATTCCGGAAGAGCTGCTCTACTTCCCCTAAAATACCTGGGGGACTTCTCCCATAGGATGAAGCCCATATAGTCGGGCTGCAAGCGGGCCACTGCGGTGATATTTTCCGGGTATTTCATCCCACAAACCTTAATCTTCATGATTCCAGGGTTTTAATAAATTCCGCTGCCTGATGTCCCGGATCCCTTGTAGCCATAAAGGTTTCCCCGATGAGAAAACCGCGGTAGCCCATCTCTCTCAATTCGTTTATTGCTCGCACCTTGCTTAGCCCGCTTTCTGAAACTTTTACAATACCATCAGGTATTAAAGGGGCCAGTTCCCTGCTCGTTTCCAGGGAGACTTCAAAGGTTTTCAAATTTCGGTTATTCACTCCGATCATATCGATATCAGTGAGAAGGGATTTTTCTAATTCTGCCCTGTTGTGTACCTCCAGTAAAACTTCTAAATCGAGTTGATGTGCAAGGTCCGTAAACTTTCGGATATCCTCTTTGTCAAGGATGGCTGCAATAAGTAAGACGACGTCAGCACCTAAGGCCCTGGCTTCGTAAAACTGGTATTCATCAATCATAAAATCTTTCCTCAGCAGGGGAAGATTTGTAGATGCTCTGGCGATTTGTAAATCTTCCGGACTACCTCCAAAGAAATGGCTGTCTGTAAGAACAGACATTCCGCAGACTCCTGCTTTCTCATAAGCTGTTGCAACGTTTTCCACGGTACTGTGATGATTGATGACGGATTTAGAGGGGGATCGCCTTTTAAATTCTGCAATAACACCCGATTTGCTATTTTTTAGAGCCCCGGAGAGTGAATGGGTAGGACGTGCGAAAAGATCACCTCCCTTAAGCTGTTGTACTGGGATCAGCTTCTTTTTTAAAGTGATCTCACGCTTTTTGTGTTGTACTATTTTTTGCAGTATATCCATTAAGCACTCATTTCTTGTAAAGTTCTCAGCGCATTTAAGCCAGCACCACTCATAAGAGATTCCCTGGCGATCTCGTATCCTTCCGCAGGGCTGAGATCTTTTACGGTTGCTATGGCAATACCGGCATTAGCACAGACTACTTTGTTTTGGGCCTCTGTGCCTTTTCCCTGTAGTATATCCATAAAGATCTGTGCTGATTCTCCAATAGTAGTACCCCCTCTGATTGCATCTTTCTCAATTTTTGTTATTCCAAAATCTTCAGGAGACAACATAGCTTCTGAGGAATTTGATATCGTTTTAGCAGGTCCTGTCAGGGATATTTCATCATAGCCGTCAAGAGCGTGTAAAATGGTATATCGCTTATCTGTATTCTGATAGAGATAGCCGTACATCCGGGCTAATTCAAGGTTAAAAACCCCTACGATCTGATTTTTAGGAAAGGCGGGATTTACCATAGGTCCTAACATATTAAAAAAGGTTTTTACTGCCAGCTCACGGCGAATAGGCGCCACATTCTTCATCGCCGGATGGAATAGCGGAGCATGCAGGATGCATATCCCGGCAGTTTCTATACTTTTTCGCAAAAAATCAGCATCGTTACTAAATTCGATCCCCAAAAATTCCATCACATTACTACTGCCACAAGTGGAGGAGACACCGTAGTTTCCATGCTTGGTAACGTGAATCCCGGCTCCGGCTGTGACGAAGGAAGCAAGGGTAGAGATATTAAAAGTGTCTTTACCGTCTCCGCCGGTTCCGCAGAGATCAACGGGGTCGTAATCTGAGAGGTCAATGGCCAGGCAAAGTTCGAGCAGGGCGTCCCTAAATCCTTCCAATTCCTCAATGGTTACACTCCTCATCATATATACGGTAAGGAAGGCTGCTGTCTGTGAAGGGTTGTATTCCCCTTTGGCCATGTTTATCAGGATCTGCCTTGCATCGTCCTTGCTGAGGATCTCCTGGTTGATCAGGCGATTTAATGTTTCTTTCATACCCTTATTCGTATCCAGTTTTCTAATATTTTTTTCCTTCCGGAGTCAATACCGATTCCGGGTGAAACTGCACTGCAGACACATCGTATTCCTTGTGCCTGAGGGACATCAGTTGTCCGTTACCATCAAAAGATGTAGCGATCAATTCGTCTGGAAGTGCAGGGTCAACTACCCAGGAATGGTAGCGCCCAACATCTATTTTTTTTGGGATATCCGTATAAATAGGATCTTCTTTTACGATCTCGATTTCCGTGGCTACCCCGTGATAGACATCATCGAGATTGATGAGTTTTCCTCCAAAAACCTCTCCTATAGCCTGTTGGCCCAGACAGACCCCAAAAATACTTTTTGAGGACGCATACTTTTTTATAATATCCTTTAAGAGTCCGGCTTCATCAGGGATTCCGGGACCCGGGGATAGGACTATTTTCTGGAAAGGCTCAACTTCTTCCAGGAGGAGTTTATCATTTCTTTTAACCACAACTTCGCAACCTAATTCTTCGAGGTAATGAACCAGGTTGTAAGTGAAACTGTCGTAATTATCGATGACCAATATTTTTGTCATAATCAAAGGTCTTCTGCGATTTCGAGGGCTTTGTTTAAAGCTCCCAGTTTGTTATAAGTCTCCTCCAATTCATCATCAGGATCTGAAGCCGCGACCAGGCCTGCCCCTGCCTGGTAATAGAGGGTGTGATCTTTACTGAGAAAGGTGCGAATCATGATGGCATGATTGAAGTTGCCGTGAAAATCCATAAATCCGATGGCTCCGCCGTAATAAGTCCTGTTTGAAGGTTCGTAAGCGTCAATAAGTTGCATTGCCCTGTGTTTGGGGGCTCCGCTTAAGGTCCCGGCAGGGAAAGTATCAGCAACTACTTTTAATGTAGGGATGTCCTTTTTCTTTTGTGCACTTACTTTGGATACCAGATGTATCACATGTGAAAAAAATTGTACTTCCCGGTAATTCTCAACTTTTACCTGAGAGCCATTTCTGCTGAGATCATTTCTGGCCAGATCTACCAGCATGACGTGTTCACTGTTTTCTTTGGCATCTTCAGATAGTTTTTTTGCGAGCAGGGCATCCTCCTCGTCATTACCAGTCCTGCGGAAGGTCCCGGCGATGGGGTGAATCTCAGCTTTCCCATCTTTTACAATTAGCTGTGCCTCGGGCGAACTGCCAAAGATCTTGAAGTTTCCGTAGTCAAAATAGAATAGGTAAGGGGAGGGGTTGATACTCCTCAGAGCCCTGTAAACGTTAAACTCATCGCCTTTGAATCGCTGTGAAAACCGCCTGGACAGCACGAGCTGGAAAACATCCCCTCGATGGCAGTGCTCCTTGGCCAGATTTACGAATTCTTTGTACTTGCTATCTTCCAGATTTGTTTCTCTTTCTCCTGATTTACTAAATGTATAGGAGGCAAAATTTCGAGCGTTGAGCAATTGTTCCAAGACATCTACATTGCTCTTGCGATCGTAGCAATGGGCAAAAATATATGCCTCGTTCTTAAAGTGATTTATAGCGATGATATTTTGATATACCGCGTAGTAAACATCAGGAATTTGTATAAGCCCATCCTTTTTCCGGATCTCTACATCCTCGAAATACCTCACTGCGTCGTAGGCGAGATAGCCAAAGAGTCCGTTGTTGATAAATTTAAAATCCTGTTCCGAAACCTGAAACTGTTTGGCAAAGTTGTCAATTACACTAGTCACATCTGTGGTTGCGGTAATTTCAGATATCTCTTCTTTCCCGTCGGGGAATTCCTCCCTGATCTTCTCATCTTCAATGGTAATGGAGGCAATTGGATTACAGCAGATATAGGAAAACGTATTGTCATTAGCCCTGTAATCGCTACTTTCCAGCAGAATGCTGTTGGGAAATTGATCCCGGATCTTCAGATATACACTAACCGGGGTAATGGTATCTGCAAGGATTTTTTTGTAATGAGTCTTGAGTTGATAAGGCATTTTATTCTACTAAATATGACTTGTTAGCTTATGGTTATGAAAGCAAAAAGGCTTGTCGTGATAGACAAGCCTTTTCGTACAGTAGTACTTAAATGTGCTTCGCTCACGACATCAGACGTAAGTTACTCCACCACCAAGTATTTACTGTAATTTTTTTCATGAGGTCAAATATAGAAAGGAATTTGAAATATTCAAATCAATTTAAGTGAATCTTGGGAAACATTTCGGTTGTCTGATCACAATTAGTATCGAAGTGGCATTCGCTCAGATCTGTACAAGATGTCTGTCTGCCCCCAGGATCTGGTTTTATTGCCATTGATACTCTTCAGGTAAAGGGTGGCCTCAAAAACTTCCTTGCCGCTGCTGCGATCCACTTCAACAATTTTCCCCGCCAACCGGCCTTTGTCTTTCAGATATCCCGAGGTCACAAGGACGTTATCAGTTTCCGGCAGGTAGTCCACATCGCTCACGATGGTTGAAAAGAAGTCCTGTCCGCGTTCTTTGCCGTATTGCCAGAGCTGCTTTACGCTGCTGTTTTCTTCATCGATGCTGTACTCAACTGCGCGAGAATATTGAATTTTTGGATCGTAGTTCCGGTGGGTGCCATTGTCAAAAACCAATAGCGTTCCTTCCGGCATGAGTTCGGGGGCATGAGGTCCCCACGGGAAATCGAACTCCTCATCACTTTCAACTCCCAGTTGTACCTTTTCAGGATAGGCTTCCCCTTCCGAATTAACAGCGGTAAGCAAGTAGGGAGCTGTTTCAAAACCCTCCCCGTTTCTTCCAGATTTACCCCAGTTGTTAGCCGGTGACAGGATCCATTGTAACTGGTTATTCCAGGAGATTTTAAACAGGCCCTGGTTCTTCCCGGAAACGATAATTGAGTTGTCACTTTCGTCATAAGCCAGACCATTCATATGCAGCCAGTCGCCAGGTCTAAAGAAATTAAGGTCCTTTCTGCTAACATCCAGCACTTTGGCCACATCCCATTCCCTGACAATTTTCGAATTTTTACGATCGAATAATATGATAAAATCACTATCTGATTCCACGTAATTGCCGTCGAGTTTTATAAAGTTGTTTCGCTTGCCCACACATATCAGCAAATTTCCATCGGGTAACTCTACAACATCGTGGTGCATACCGTAATTGGTATCGATGGAAGTTTCCCTGACGATCTTACCGAGCATGTCAAATTCATAGATCACATGCCTGCTAACCATGAGAAGGGTTCCGTCTTTTAGTCGTTGGAACGGACTTACCATTTTACCGGCAAAACTCAGATCGAGATACCATCGCACTTGCCCATCATCATCAAATATCATGGGTCCTGAACTAAATTTGCCCCTATTGGCAAAATGGATATCACAACCGTGCATACCCTCTGCCATTTTACTGCGATCAATCGAATTGATAACGATCTGAGGGAATCTGGCAGGGGTTTTAGCTGTTTTGATTTCAAGAGTATCCCTGATTTCCCCGCCTTCATAGGTGAGTGTAACTGCAACCTTATTGTTTCTATCCGGGTAGAGCCCCAGAACGGGTATTTCGGATTTAGTATTGCTAGAATCAAAATGTTGTTCCCAGGGAATTTCACCAAGTACCTTTACTGTGGCCTTCACCGGTTTTTCAGCTTCTATCTGCAAAACAGCAGTCAGAGGGGAGATGTTATTCGGATTCAGAACCGGTTCTATGGAATAATCGAATCCGGAACTGCAACCGGAAAATAATACCGGAATTAAGATTGCTAAAACGGGGAATAAAATTAATCTTTTCAATGTCTTAGATTTAATGCTTGCGCAAAAATAGAATTTTGAGATTAAAAGCTTTGGAGTAAATAAATAAAAAAACCCGGACATGAAGTTGCCCGGGTTAATTGTGTAAATAGGATGTTTCTTAGAATTCGAGATCAACTACAAGATCGAATTCATCATAGATAGTCTTGTCTCCGAGGTTGTCAAAGAAACTTCCGGATCCATAACGAACATCGTATTCGGCTCTGTCAATTTTAGCCGTGGCCGTAGCTTTGTTTCCGTAAATGGATACATCAAAGGTGATGGGCTTAGTAATTCCTTTGATCGTAAGATCTCCTGTAACTTCATAAGAGTTTTTCCCATTAGCTTTCACCTCGGTGAAGACCAATGTTGAAGAAGGATGATTGTTCACTCCGAAGAAATCATCAGATTTGAGGTGCCCTTCTAACTTTGCTTTAGAATCACCTTCGAGATCTGTAGCGATTAAGCTGGTCATATCTACTGTAAAGTTACCGCCTACCAGTGCGTCTTCATCAAAAGTAAGTTCTCCTGCAGTCAGCTGAATAAGTCCGGTATGAGATCCGGTTACTTTATACGCTTTCCACATTACTGTACTCTCTTCTGTCTTAACGGTTTTGGTGATGATGTCTGCCGGTTCAGTGGCTGCAAATGCAAAACCTCCAAAAACCAGGGCCATGGTAATACTGAGAATTGTTTTTTTCATGATTTTAATTTTAGAAATTGAATTGATTTAGATTAATATATGTGTGTAAATAAACTTTCTTTTGGTCTACGGACCTTTTTAAGGTGCTGGGTTTCATCCTCTTTAGATCTGTATCCCACAGCAACAACTACAGAGGTGGTCAAATCCTTCTCATGGAGCTTTAATATTTCGTCATAGGCCTCAGCTTCAAATCCTTCTATAGGACAGGCGTCAATCTGCATCGTACTTGCTGCTGAGAGTAAATTTCCCATAGCCAGATAGGTTTGCTTGGCAGTCCAGTTCTCTTTGACATCTTCGGGCAGATCGACCAATTTTGATTTCATAAATTCCCCATAGGCTTTTAAACCTTCCGCCGGTATTTCCCTGATATCACTTACTTCTTTCAGATAGCTGTCAATCAATTCCGGGCCAAAATTTTTAATATTGGCGAAGACAAAAAGATGAGATGCATCTGTGATTTGCGATTGTCCCCAGGAAGCTTCTTTTAAGGAGTGTCTTATATCGGGATCAGTAATGATAAAGACGTGATAAGGTTGAAGGCCAAAGGAGGAGGCACTCAAACGCGTTGCTTCTAACAGCAGATTGAGGTCTTTATCGGAAACCCTCTTTTCGCTGTCAAATTTTTTTGTGGCATAACGCCATTCCAAACTTTCTATATACGATTTCATAGCATTTTTTTAAAATTTATCCAATAGGGAATTGAGTTGTTTTAATTCCTTTTCGTTCATGTCTGAAACCAGAGACTGCTCTGTTTTCTGCATTATTTCATCCATTTCACCTAAGAGGGAAAGCCCTTGTTCAGTGATAGTGATTTCAATTTTCCTGCGGTTCGTTTCACAAACTGATCGATCCACAAGACCTTTTATTAGGAGTTTATCGACCAAACGAGTGGTATTACTCATTTTGGTCACCATGCGTTCATTGAGTGTGGAGAGGTTGGCCGGTTGATCACCCTGGCCCCTCAGAATCCTAAGAACATTAAACTGTTGTAAAGAGACACCATAAGGTTTAAGAGCTGTTGTAAAGGTTTCAACCACCTTGTTATTCACCAGCATGAGATGGATTAGGGTCCGACTCCTGATTGGAATGCTCTTTTTTGTTTTTATGATCTCCTCTACATTCATGTAACTACAACAATTGTATATACAAATGTATGATTTCTTTTTGATCCTAAAAGGGGTGAAATAATAAAAGTCTGTTAAATTTATCACATGCAGGACTTCTTACTTTACGAAGTTTTTTTGGGATTAATACCAAATGCATTTAATCTGAGGAAGTATTCTTATTTTTGAAATTCAAAAGTAGAACCATGGCAGATCTCACCCAGGAAGAATGGACCAAACAATTGAATGAAGACCCCAACGGGGTAGTTTTGGATGTTCGTACTCCGGAAGAAATTGAAGAAGGCATTATCAAAAATGCAATGCAGATTGATATCTACACAGGGCAGGCCTTTGTCGATTCCTTGAACGATCTTGACAAAAGCAAGAATTACTACGTTTACTGCCGTTCGGGGAATAGAAGCGGACAGGCCTGTGCCATCATGAACAGTCTGGGTTTTGAAAATACCTTCAACCTACAGGGGGTATCCTGGAGTGGGAAGGTGACCTTAGCTGATCCATTACCGCCTTCTTTTCTGAATCTGTTTTTCAGACTGCGATCTTACATTAGCAGATGCAAGAAATTGTGCTGCACCGGATCTGGGAATCACAGCTTTTTCCTATCAATGTGCTCACCACCACAAGCGGTGAGACAATCCAGGTGATCAAAATTGGAAAACGCAATCCCTACTCCGGTCCTGATTTCCAGCACGCCAGAATCCGTATCGGTGACAAAGAATGGAGTGGTCATGTAGAATTGCACATAAAGGCTTCGGATTGGTACCTCCACGGACATCAGAGAGATCCTGCCTATGATACGGTTATACTACACGTTGTTTGGGAGGCCAATTTCGATGTCAGAAGGAGGGATGGAACCCTGATTCCCACCTTGTCCCTTTCAGAAGTTGTTTCGGGAAAGGTTATAACTATGTCCGAAAAAACTAAAAGTCCAGGCGATCATAAAGGCTTAGCCTGCACAGGATTATTATCTGCGGTTCCTGAAAATTTTGTCATTTCCTGGCGGGAAGGGCTTTTTTGGCAGCGCCTCAATAAAAAGTGTGAGGAAATTGATCTTTGGGGAAAGGAGTCGAATTTCAATTGGGAACTAGTATTATTTAAGGCGTTTTTAAAGGGTTTTGGTCTTAATCACAACGGAAAAGCATTTCTCAGCCTGGAAAGGGCACTGCCTTTTGATGTGTTTCGAAAACTGACGCATAATCTCCCGGCTTTGGAGAGCCTTTTCTTCGGCTTGTCCGGCTTGTTGAGAAGTGAGAAATGTAAAGATCCCTATTTTCTCTCGCTCAGGAAAGAGTATTTGTATTTGAAAACTAAATACAACCTCAGTGCTGATGCCTGCCATACCCCTCTATTCTTTTCTTTAAGACCTCATAATTTTCCAACGATACGATTATCCCAACTTGCACGATTATACCACCAATGTCCTAACCTGTTCGATAGCCTGAGGAGAGCTAAGTCTCTAGCTACTATGAAAACCCTTCTAAATACCAGGGCCAGTCCCTATTGGAATAGCCATTATACTTTTGGCAAGAACGGAATTTATAGCGTAAAGAAATTGAGCGATTCCTTCAAAGACCTACTCTTATTAAATACTGTATTTCCAGTATTGCGTTGTTATGGTGCATATACAGGGGAAGTTCTTGACACACAGATAAAGAAGTGGAGCAAAGGGTTGAGAGGAGAACAGAACAATCTAATCCGTACATTTAGGAAAGAAGGTATCCGTTCACAAAATGCCTATGAATCTCAATCGCTAATCCATCTATACACACATTACTGCAAAAAAAATAAATGCCTTCAATGCCAGTGGGGTACATATATATTGTATGGAAAATAGTAATTTTAAGGCATGAATATTTTTTACCGCCTGCTGTACTTTTTTCAAAAACGAGGGTTTGAGGTCTCAAGACGAATTGCGGAACGTTTGGGAATTAGAGCCCGTGTGGTGCGAACAACTTTTATATACCTGACCTTTGTTACCCTGGGGTTTGGATTTGCGCTATACCTGTTTTTGGCATTTTGGCTGCGGATAAAAGACCTGATCTATACCAAACGCACTTCAGTTTTTGACCTTTAATATGCTACGACTCTTTCGTTCCAAGATCTACCTGGCCATCGGTTTGATGATTACCGTACTGATGATCGGAATTATGGGATATCGATATATTTCCGATTACAGCTGGTTAGATGCCTTGTACATGACCATCATTACCGTGACTACTGTCGGGTTTATGGAGGTTAAACCATTAGATGCCGAAGCAAAGATCTTTACGGTGATGCTCATTATTAGTAGTGTGATCATATTTTCCTTTGCACTATCGGTAATTTCAGAATATATTCTGAGCAGAAATTCTTTACAACTTCTAAAAAAGAAAAAAGTGAGAAATCAGATCAACAATTTAAACAATCATGTAATCGTTTGTGGTTTCGGACGAAATGGTATGCAGGCTGCAGAGCGATTAAAGGCGTACAAGAGACCGTTTATAGTTATCGAGAGAGACAAGGAGATCATTGAAAAATATGAAAGTGAAATCCTGTTTGTGGAAGGTGATGCCAACGAAGACAATGTGTTGATCGAATCGGGAATAGAACGTGCCAATTATTTGATCGCCACCTTGCCGGATGATGCAGACAATTTATTTGTCGTTCTTTCAGCCCGTCAATTAAATAAAAATCTATTCATTATCAGCAGGGCGTCAAAAGTAACTTCTCAGAAAAAACTGCAGTTGGGTGGTGCCAATAAAGTCATTATGCCCGATAAGATAGGAGGAGATCATATGGCCTCGCTTGTAGTGATTCCCGACCTGATCACTTTTATGGATAAGCTGTCTATGGAAGGTGAACACACAACTAATCTCGAGGAAGTGGCCATTGAAGATTTTTCAGATCAGGTAGAATGTAATTCGCTGAGAGATCTCGACCTGCGCAGAAAAACCGGTTGTACCATAATCGGCTACATAGAACCCAATGGCAATTACATCATCAACCCCGAAGCCGATATGCCCCTCAAGCCCAAGAGCAAGGTGATCGTACTGGGACGACCCGAACAGATCCGCAAATTGAATGAAATGTTCCATATACAAGCCTGACATTTGGGAAAGAATATTTGATTTGGATTATATTTTTTAGGATATTGCCCGCCTGTTCAATCTACAGCCTATATAAATCCTAATTCACTTTATGAAGTCATATCTCTTCTACTTTCTGATTCTTTTCAGTGTTTCCATGGTATCACAGGACCTGGAAGTCAAAGGCAAGACGATAAATCCATCCGATAATATCAATGACGGGGTAATCCAATTAGAGGTAGGTGGGGGAGTGCCTCCCTACACTTACAAATGGAGTAACCAGCAAACTCCATTGAGTTCCGGGACCGCCAGCGGCCTTGTAGAAGGAGTTCCGTATTCGATCACTGTTACTGATAACGCAGGAACTTCAATTACAGACGAATACACAATAGAAACTCAATCTATTACCGAAGTGTTTAACGGGAATATGGCTCCGGCCGTAAGTGCCCTTGGAAGTGTCCTCTTCTGGGACCCTTTCGAAGCCACCGGTATATATGATCCCGTGGTTTATGCAGATGTTAAGCTTATCGCCACTCCGGGTTGGTCTGCTTCAGTAGAAGACCGGTTTGTACTCAAGCAATGGTTGGTTAAAGAGGGGCAGCATGTTGAAAAAGGACAGGAAATCGCGCTTGTATCCAGCAAGGACGGTTCTGTGGATACGGTTCGAAGCTCGGCAAATGGAAAACTCAAATACCTTGTAGGCGAGGGGAAGGTCATCTATAATTCTGATAATCCGGAGGACGTTATTGAGCAGGGAGCTCACTACCTGGCCGAGATTGAATACGATACACCTGAAATTATCAGGCATCCCAACGGTGATCCGGTAACAAAAAACATCCCTTTTATTGTAATTTGGCTGGTGTTGGGAGCAACGTTCTTTACCATTAGAATGGGCTTTATCAATATCCGCGGATTCAGACACTCTATCAGTCTGGCAAAGGGGAAATACGATGATCCCGATGCGCCCGGGCAGGTAACCCACTTCCAGGCCCTGGCAACTGCAGTTTCAGGAACCGTGGGATTAGGAAATATTGCCGGTGTTGCAGTGGCGGTTTCCCTGGGAGGAGCAGGAGCCACCTTCTGGATGATCGTCTGTGGTTTGTTAGGCATGTCTTCCAAGTTTGTAGAGTGTACCCTTGGGGTTAAGTACAGGGATATCCTTCCTGATGGTCGTGTTTTTGGTGGACCAATGAACTACTTGCGATACGGTCTGGAAAAAAGAAATTTAAAGGGCTTTGGTAAAGTTTTGGCAGGCTTGTTTGCTGTACTTGCCGTAGGAGCCTCCTTTGGTGGAGGAAATATGTTTCAGGCCAACCAATCGTTTGAACAACTTGCCGGGCAATTTTCAATGCTCGAAGGCAACGGATTCTGGTTTGGGGTCATAACTGCGATCCTGGTTGGCGTTGTAATTATTGGGGGAATTCAGAGTATTGCCAAAGTAACAGGCCGGGTAGTTCCTATTATGGCCTCCATATATATTATAGCAGCTCTGGCTGTAATTATCGTGAACATTCAGAATATCGGTCCTGCTTTTTCTGCAATTATCGATGGTGCATTCAGCCCCAGCGCTCTTAAAGGTGGTGTAATTGGTGTGCTGGTAGTCGGTTTTCAACGGGCTGCATTTTCCAATGAAGCCGGCGTAGGTTCGGCAGCGATAGCCCATAGTGCTGCTAAAACCAATCATCCACCCTCCGAAGGATTTGTTGCATTACTCGAACCCTTTATCGATACCGTAGTGGTCTGTACGCTAACTGCCCTGGTCCTTATCTTTACCGGGATGCACGAAGTGGAAGGTTTGGCCGGGGCTCAATTAACCTCCGACGCTTTCGGAAGCGTGATCTCATGGTTCCCTTATGTCTTGGGAATTGCAGTCTTTCTCTTTGCCTTTTCAACCATGATATCTTGGTCCTATTACGGGATGAGGGCATGGACCTATTTGTTTGGCAAAAGCAAGCGTTCGGAAATGCTTTATAAAATATTATTCCTGGTTTTTGTAGTAGTTGGTGCCTCAGTAAGTCTGGGTGCTGTTCTCGACTTTTCAGATATGATGATTCTGGCGATGTCGTTTCCCAATATCATCGGACTTTATATAATGTCTGGTGAAGTGAAAGGAGATCTGCGGGAGTACTGGAAGAAATTGAAAAACAACCAACTGTACAAAAAACAGAATACATGAAGAAGTTATTGATTGCCCTGGTCGCTCTACTCTTTCCTCTAATCGGCTTTTCGCAGGAGACCGCAGAAATGGGACTCGATGAACGAATTAACGCGTGGTTTGAGCCTATCACAGCAGTCTGGGAAGCGATCGTCTTCTGGCAGGTCCCCGGTACGGGGATTCCTCTGGTTGTTATCATTTTGGTACTGGGAGCTGCCTTTTTTACCTTGTATTTTGGTTTTGTCAATATCAGAAAATTTCCCCTGGCCATCAATGTGGTTCGAGGGAAGTATGATGAGGTAGAAGGACCTGAAGGGCACGGCCTTGAAAAGGCCAATGTCAATATTGTAGACGGAGATCTGCCCGATACCATTAGAGATGAGAGCAAGCAAGGAGAGGTAAGTCATTTCCAGGCGCTGGCTACGGCTGTTTCTGGTACCGTGGGTCTTGGAAATATAGCCGGCGTGGCCCTTGCCATTGCTATTGGTGGTCCGGGCGCAACCTTTTGGATGATCGTTTGTGGCTTGCTCAGTATGAGTACAAAATTCGTTGAGTGCACGCTGGGTGTGAAATACCGGGATGTAGATGAAACCGGAACAGTTTACGGAGGTCCGATGTATTATCTGTCCAGAGGTTTGAAAGAAAGAGGGTTCACCCGTCTGGGCAAGGTATTAGCTGTAGTCTTTTCCATTTTATGTGTGGGGGCTTCCTTTGGAGGCGGAAATGCAGTGCAATCGAATCAGGCTGCGGAACAACTCGCTTCTATGATGGGGCTTCAAGGCGGATCAATCGGTTTTATCATCGGCATAGTGCTTGCCGTCATCGTGGGAATAGTGATCATTGGCGGGATTAAGCGAATTGCAGCAGTCACAGAAAAGGTAGTGCCCTTTATGGCAGTGATTTATGCGCTGGCTTGCTTTGCTGTGATCTTTGCCAATTTCTCATATATTGACGATGCCTTTGTACTTATTTTTAAAGGGGCATTTACACCAGAGGCCGGATTAGGCGGATTATTCGGAGTGTTGATTGTGGGCTTTAGGCGAGCTGTATTCTCTAACGAAGCCGGTGCGGGTTCAGCAGCCATTGCGCATTCAGCCGTTAAGACCAAATACCCGGCTAGTGAAGGGATAGTTGCGCTTCTAGAACCCTTTATCGATACGGTAGTGATCTGTACCATGACCGCCTTGGTGATTATTTTTTACAATAGCGGCGGAGTCTTTGAATACGGAGGAGACGGAGCAGGAAATGTGATTGTAAACGGTGCCAGCCTTGGCGGAGTCACGCTTACATCTCTGGCCTTTGAATCTGTGCTTCCTTGGTTCCCATATGTCCTTACCCTGGCGGTAGTACTATTTGCAATTTCCACCATGATTTCGTGGTCGTACTACGGACTTCAATCCTGGAAATATTTATTCGGCCGCAGTAGAACTGCAGACTTGACGTATAAATTGCTCTTCATTGCATTCGTTATTATAGGGGCGTCAGCTTCAATGGGCGCGGTTTTTGCCTTTTCTGATGCGATGATTCTGGCCCTTGTTTTTCCAAACATGCTGGGATTACTCTTTCTTTTTCCTAATGTTAGAGATGAATTGTCAAAATATATGGATGCGATTAAGGCTTTGAAAAAATAGCAAAATTGATAATATGAGATCCCATTTCCGCTATACCAAACAGGAAAAACGCGGGATCCTTTTTCTACTCCTACTTATCACTTCCTTACAATCGGGGTTTTATTTCTGCGATTTACGCTCTAAAAACCACAGCGATCCGCTGTTTTCGGTGGATAGTCTGGCACAGGCCTTTATGGACAGTGTAAAGGCATCACCTACCTTGCGCAATAAGAAGATCCTCAGACCCTTCAATCCTAATTTTATTACAGACTACAAAGGCTATGTCCTCGGTATTTCCCCTGAAGAGCTCGACAGGCTTTACGCCTTCAGGGAAAAAGGACAATACCTCAGGAACTCGCGGCATTTTCAGTCGGTAACACAAATTTCTGATTCATTGCTCAGCCGGATCAGCCCCTATTTTATGTTTCCACAAATGAAAATGCGAAGAAATGAGAAATCAGAAAATGCCGTAGTGCCCAAAGACCTGAATACTGTTACTGCAGAGGAGTTACAACAGATATCAGGGATTGGCCCCGTATTGTCTAACAGAATCGTCAAGTTCAGGGATCGACTGGGCGGATTTCTGGTCTCGGAACAATTGCTGGATGTTTACGGTCTAGATCGTGAAGTAGCAGAAAAGGCAATGCAGACCTTCAGGATAGTAGATACTCCAGAGGTAAAGAAGATCCATTTGAATACGGCCGGGGTGAGCGAATTGGCAAACCTAATTTATCTGAATTGGAAGCTCGCTAATCAAATTGTGGCTTATCGTGAAGCGCTTGGCAGATACGACTCTATCGAACAATTAACAAAAATTGAAGATTTTCCAAGAGAACGGATTCACAGAATTAAGCTATATTTGGCCCTGTAAAAATTGCTATTATGATCACAGAAACTATGTCTGAATTAGGGTTTGATTATTCGGAAACTCAGCGAATGGTTGCTGAATCGGCCAGGGAATTTGCCGAACAGCATATCAGACCTTTTGTCATGCAATGGGATGAGTCTCAGGAATTTCCTGTTGAGGTCTTTAAAAAGGCCGGTGAAATGGGGTTTATGGGCATTCTTGTTCCTGAATCTCTGGGAGGATCAGGATTGGGATACCATGAGTACATTGCTATTATTGAAGAGATCTCCAAGGTAGATCCATCCATCGGTTTATCTGTAGCAGCACATAATTCACTTTGCACCAATCATATTTTATCCTTTGGAAATTCAGATCAAAAAGAGCGTTGGATTCCCAAACTCGCTTCTGCAGAGTGGATAGGAGCCTGGGGCCTAACAGAACACAACACGGGATCTGATGCCGGAGGGATGAATACGACCGCAGTTAAGGATGGAGACCATTGGGTGCTCAACGGAGCAAAGAATTTTATCACCCATGGGATTAGTGGTGACATCGCTGTAGTAATCGCCCGTACGGGTGAAAAAGGAGATAGCCACGGGATGACAGCATTTGTTATTGAAAAAGGTACCAAAGGATTCAGCAGTGGAAAAAAAGAAGATAAACTGGGAATGCGTGCCAGCGAAACTGCAGAACTCGTCTTCGACAACTGCAGAATTCCCGATGACAACAGATTAGGCGAAGTAGGTGATGGATTTATACAGTCGATGAAAATCCTCGATGGAGGTAGAATTTCAATTGGAGCTCTTTCTCTGGGAATATCCAAGGGCGCGTATGAAGCAGCCTTGAAGTACTCTAAGGAAAGGGTACAATTTGGTAAGCCGATTAGCTCATTCCAGGGTATATCTTTTAAGTTGGCTGATATGGCTACAGAGATCGAAGCGTCAGAATTATTATTGCACAAGGCAGCTTTTCTTAAAAACCAGGGTCGGAAAATGACCAAATGGAGTGCCATGTCTAAGATGTACGCTTCTGAAGTCTGTGTAAAGGTGGCAAATGAAGCCCTTCAGATTCACGGGGGTTATGGATACACCAAAGATTTCCCGGTTGAAAAATTCTACAGAGATTCTAAGCTCTGTACCATTGGAGAAGGTACCACAGAAATTCAAAAAGTAGTCATTGCAAAGAATATTTTGAAATAAGTTTGTTTCTATTCAATTTTTCGTTTTATCTTTGCAGTCCCGAATCCCTAAAGAAAGGAGGTTGTAGCCCATGTTAATAATACCAGTTAAAGAAGGAGAAAATATAGACAGAGCGCTAAAGCGTTTCAAACGTAAGTTTGACAGGACAGGTACGATGAGGCAATTGAGAAAGCGCCAGCAGTTTACCAAACCTTCTGTAGAACGAAGACAACAAATCCAAAAGGCCCAGTATATCCAAGGCCTCAGGGATAAAGAAGAATTATAGTACTCAAAAATCACTCAATTAAAAATCTCGCCCAGGCGGGATTTTTTTTTACCCCTGATCTCCATTCGCCTTTTGTATCTTTGAAGTATGGCTGTGGATGCTTTTATGGCGTACTTATCTCAGGAGAAAAACTACTCTCCCCATACCCTGAAGGCCTATCGTAAAGATCTTGAGGATTGCACCTCGTATTTGCAGACCTCCAATGAGCAGACATCCTTGGAAGAAGCTACTTATGTCGAGATAAGGAACTGGATCGTTTCCATGGTTGAGGAGGGCTTGAGCAATCGCAGCGTCAATCGAAAAATTACTTCCCTGAAATCCTACTACAAATTTTTGCTTAAAGTCGGTGTCTTAAAGTCGAATCCCCTCGCAATGCACAAAGCTTTAAAAACGTCAAAAAAAATCGAAATCCCATTTTCGCAGGCCGAGATGTCTACCTTGTTTACCGAACTCCCCTTTGAGGACGATTTTGAAGGTATCAGGGACAGACTGATCATAGAATTATTTTATGCAACGGGCATTCGCCGCTCTGAGTTGATTAATCTCCGTCTGACAGATCTCGATCTTGCCAATTGCAGCATCAAGGTTCTTGGAAAGCGCAACAAGGAACGAATCATCCCTTTGTTAATGAGCACTAGGACGCTTTTTGAGGCTTATCTCAGCGAAAGGCGAGCGCTTGAGAATTCAGGCGAATCTGAATACCTGTTTTTGACGGCTAAGGGCAACAAAGTCTATGAAACACTTGTTTATAGAATTATAAATGGATATTTTAGTGAGGTGTCAAGCAAGGTGAAAAGGAGCCCACATATCCTGCGGCACACCTTTGCCACCCATATGCTTAATCAGGGAGCCGATTTAAATTCGGTGAAGGAATTGCTGGGACACTCAAGCTTGGCTTCAACTCAGGTCTATACGCATAATAGTATTGCCGAACTCAAAAAAGTGCATTCCCGGGCACACCCCAGGAATAAGAAAGATTTGTAATTCCAATATTGTCTAACCCTTAATCTTTTACTGTATGAAAGTAAATACGCAATCTGTAAATTTCAATGCTGATGTTAAACTTCTCGAGTTTATACAGAAACGTCTAGACAAACTTGAATTGTTTTATGATAGAATCATCAATTCGGATGTGTATTTAAAGGTTGAAAATACCAGTGGAAAGGAGAACAAAATTGTCGAATTGAAAGTACATGTTCCCAAGGACACATTTATCGTTAAAAAACAATGTAAAACCTTTGAAGAAGCTGTGGATTCTGCCTGTAGTTCCATGGAGAGGAAACTGCGAAAAAAGAAACAAAAACCAAGGGTTTCTTCTGCTTTAAAATTTTTGTGAAATAGTTTTGTTTAAAATAAAAATTATCTACATTTGCAGTCCGTTAGAAATAGCGGACTTTTTTATGCTTTTAAAGGCGGTTAAAGCCGATGTAGCTCAGCTGGCTAGAGCAGCTGATTTGTAATCAGCAGGTCGTGGGTTCGAGTCCCTCTATCGGCTCTAAAAAAGGAAAAATAGGGGGGAGATACTCAAGCGGCCAACGAGGACAGACTGTAAATCTGTTGGTTTTTACCTTCGCAGGTTCGAATCCTGCTCTCCCCACGAAAATTATCTGAGAGCAGTGACACATTGATTTGTAGGGCATTGTGAAAGATAAGGAAGCGTTCGGGATGAGTTCCCTGACATATTGGAATACCAAAATTAATGCGGGAGTAGCTCAGTTGGTAGAGCGTCAGCCTTCCAAGCTGAATGTCGCCGGTTCGAACCCGGTCTCCCGCTCTAGAACTTTGAGTAAACGTTTGCTGTTTAGGGTGATGGTTGCAAGGGTGTGGTCACAATATCCCTGAACAAAAACTAAAAGCCCAAAATTGCCGACGTAGCTCAGGGGTAGAGCGTTTCCTTGGTAAGGAAGAGGTCACGGGTTCAATTCCCGTCGTTGGCTCAAAAAGAAAAATTTGGACACTAATATAAACTAAGATTAAAATTCACAAAAATGGCAAAGGAAACTTTTGATCGTTCCAAACCGCACTTAAATATTGGTACAATTGGACACGTAGATCACGGTAAAACTACATTGACAGCAGCTATTACAACAGTATTATCCAACGCAGGATTATCTGAAGTAAGAAGCTTCGATTCTATCGATAATGCTCCTGAAGAAAAGGAAAGGGGTATTACGATCAACACTTCGCACGTTGAATATCAGACTGCGAATCGTCACTACGCACACGTAGATTGTCCTGGTCACGCCGATTATGTTAAGAACATGGTTACCGGTGCTGCTCAGATGGACGGTGCTATCCTAGTTGTTGCTGCAACTGACGGACCTATGCCACAGACACGTGAACACATCCTTTTAGGACGTCAGGTAGGTATTCCAAGAATCGTTGTTTTCCTTAACAAGGTAGACATGGTTGATGATGAGGAATTATTAGAACTAGTTGAAATGGAAGTAAGAGAATTGCTTTCTTTCTACGAGTATGACGGTGACAACGGACCTGTAATTTCTGGTTCTGCTCTTGGAGCTCTTAACGGAGAACAAAAATGGGTGGATACTGTAATGGAGTTGATGGAAGCTGTTGATACATGGATCGAATTACCTGAAAGAGATGTTGACAAGCCATTCCTAATGCCCGTTGAAGATGTATTTACCATCACAGGACGTGGAACAGTTGCTACCGGAAGAATTGAAACTGGTGTTGCTAATACAGGAGATCCTGTTGAAATCATCGGGATGGGGGCAGAAAAACTGACTTCTACAATTACTGGGGTAGAGATGTTCCGTAAGATCCTTGACAGAGGTGAAGCTGGTGACAACGTAGGTATCCTTTTAAGAGGTATTGAAAAGACTGATATCAAAAGAGGTATGGTAATTTGTAAGCCGGGATCGGTTACACCTCATGCTAAATTTGAAGCGGAAGTCTATATCCTTAAAAAAGAAGAAGGTGGAAGACACACTCCTTTCCACAACAACTACCGTCCACAGTTCTACGTAAGAACAACGGATGTAACAGGAACAATTAACCTTCCTAGTGGTGTAGAGATGGTCATGCCAGGTGATAACCTTACCATTTCTGTAGATCTTCTTCAGCCTATCGCTCTAAACGTTGGATTGCGTTTTGCAATTCGTGAAGGTGGTAGAACTGTAGGAGCAGGACAGGTTACCAAAATTTTAGATTAGAAAGAAGACTATAATACGTTAAAGGGTGTCCCGCTAAGGCGGGATGCCTTTCGACGTAATAAAATACGGGTGTAGCTCAGTTGGTAGAGCACTGGTCTCCAAAACCAGGTGTCGGGAGTTCGAGTCTCTCCTCCCGTGCACAAATAAAGACGGTTGGAAAAAGCATTAGACAACAATTTCACAACCTTAAAATAAGTACAAGATGATTACCTATATAAAAGAATCTTTTGAAGAGCTGAAGCACAATGTTACTTTACCCAGTAGGGCAGAGTCTTCAAACCTGATGGTAATTGTTGCTGTATTTTCCATTTTGTTCGCCTTGGCAACCTGGGGTGTGGATACGGTTTTCAGCAAATTGATTCAACTGTATTTTGATACCTTAAATTAAAACGGTTCTATGTCTGAAGTATTGGAGAAAAAATGGTATGTGGTAAGAGCCGTAAGTGGTCAGGAAAACAAGATCAAAGGCTATATCGAATCTGAAGTGGAACGTGCCGGTTTCGGTGACTATCTGGAAGAAGTTCTGGTCCCCACTGAAAAAGTCGTTCAGATCAGAAACGGAAAAAAGATCAATAAGGAAAGGGTTTACTTTCCCGGATATATCATGATCAAAGCCAATTTAGGTGGAGAGATGGTACATATAATAAGGTCGATTACCAATGTGATTGGCTTTTTAGGAGAAACAAAAGGAGGGGATCCTGTGCCACTGAGAAAAACAGAGGTGAACCGCATGCTAGGAAAAGTTGACGAATTGGCTGTTAATACAGACAGTGTTGCTATTCCTTTTGTACTGGGCGAGACCGTAAAGGTTATCGACGGCCCATTCAACGGTTTTAACGGAACCGTGGAACGAATCAATGAAGAAAAGAGAAAACTGGAGGTAATGGTTAAGATTTTTGGCAGAAAGACACCTTTGGAACTCAGCTATATGCAAGTGGAAAAAGTTTAATACAAGTGTTACATATACAAGAGCTGTGTTGCTTCCAAATTAAACACGGTTTGAAATTTAATTTTAAACAATGGCAAAAGAAGTAAGTAAAGTAGTTAAACTACAAGTTAGGGGAGGTGTCGCGAATCCATCGCCACCGGTTGGACCCGCTTTAGGTGCTGCCGGCGTTAACATCATGGAGTTCTGTAAGCAGTTTAATGCCAGAACCCAGGACAAGCAGGGGAAAATCCTGCCTGTAGTTATCACCGTGTATAAAGACAAGTCGTTCGACTTTGTCGTAAAGACACCGCCAGCGGCAGTACAACTTATGGAAGCGGCTAAGATTAAAAAAGGATCTGGCGAACCTAACCGAGTTAAATCAGGAAACGTTTCCTGGGATCAGGTTAAGGCTATTGCAGAAGACAAAATGGTGGATTTAAACGCATTTACTGTTGAGTCGGCAATGAGCATGGTAGCCGGAACTGCGAGATCTATGGGTCTCAAAGTGGCAGGAAAAAGACCTTTTTAAAATCTTATAAAGCATTTTTATATGGCAAAGTTAACTAAGAAGCAAAAGGAAGCCAGGGCTAAAATTGAGAAAGATAAACTCTACTCCCTGGAAGAAGCTTCATCTCTTATAAAGGAAATCACCAATACAAAATTTGATGCATCCGTAGATCTGGCCGTGCGTTTGGGAGTTGATCCCAGAAAGGCCAATCAGATGGTTCGTGGGGTAGTAACCCTGCCACATGGTACCGGAAAAGATGTAAAAGTTCTGGCATTGGTAACTCCTGATAAAGAAGCTGAGGCACAAGAAGCCGGTGCAGATTTCGTCGGTTTAGACGAATATTTGGAGAAGATCAAAGGCGGTTGGACGGATGTTGATGTAATCATCACCATGCCAAGCGTTATGGGTAAACTCGGACCTTTGGGAAGAATCCTGGGACCCCGAGGGCTCATGCCTAATCCAAAAACCGGAACAGTAACTATGGATATCGGAAAAGCGGTATCTGAAGTAAAGGCGGGTAAAATCGACTTTAAAGTAGATAAGACAGGAATTGTTCACGCGGCAATCGGAAAGGCTTCCTTTTCGGCTGATAAGATTGCGGGCAATGCCAAAGAGCTCTTAGATACATTAAACAAGATGAAACCAACAGCGGCTAAAGGTGTTTACATGAGAAGTATCTACATGTCGAGCACAATGAGCCCCAGTGTACAATTAGATCCAAAAGCGGTTTAATTCTGAAAATGTAACGCAATGACTAGAGAAGAAAAAGCTATAGTAATAAAAGATCTGACTGCGCAACTGGCCGAGAATACTACCATTTATTTGGCAGACATTTCGGGCTTAGACGCGACAACCACTTCAGACCTGAGAAGAGCCTGCTTTAAGGCGAACATCAAGTTGTCCGTGGTGAAGAACACTTTGTTGGCAAAAGCCATGGAGGCTTCTGACAAAGAATTTGGTGAACTTCCTGGGGTGCTTTCGGGCAATACCTCCCTGATGTTCTCTGAAACCGGTAATGGTCCGGCCAAACTTATCAAAAACTTCCGCAAGAAAGCCGATAAGCCCCTGTTAAAAGGTGCATTTATAGAAGAGGCCATCTTTGTTGGGGACGATAAGTTGGAAACCCTGGTAGGTATCAAGTCTAAGGAAGAAGTAATCGGTGATATCATCGCATTGCTTCAATCTCCTGCTAAAAATGTTATCTCCGGCCTTAAGTCGGGTGGAGGCAAATTAGCCGGAATCCTGAAAACCTTATCAGAAAAATAATCAGTACGCACTAAAACAAGCATAATTTTAAAATTTTATTAAACGATAGAAAAATGGCAGATTTAAAAGATTTCGCAGAACAATTGGTTAATCTCACTGTAAAAGAAGTGAATGAATTAGCTGATATCCTAAAAGAAGAGTATGGCATTGAGCCCGCTGCTGCAGCTGTTGCTGTTGCTGGTGGTGCTGCCGGAGGTGGAGAAGCTGAAGCCGCTGAAGAGAAAACAGAATTTGATGTTGTTCTTACAGCTGCAGGTGGATCTAAACTCGCCGTAGTTAAATTGGTGAAAGAATTGACAGGTCTTGGGTTGAAAGACGCTAAGGACATTGTTGACAGTGCACCAAAAGCCGTTAAAGAAGGCGTGTCTAAGGACGAAGCTGAAGGCATCAAAAAATCTTTGGAAGAAGCAGGAGCAGAAGTTGAGCTTAAATAATTGCGACAACCATATGGTTTTGGTTTAGGTCTTTCCGCCTCTCAGGTGGCTAGACCTAAACCCTTTTATAGATAGTATATAAAGTCATATACAACCCGTTATAGTATTCACGATCAAAATTTTGTCCATAGATGTTCACAAAACAAACTGAAAGAATAAGTTTCGCATCCGCTAAGAACATACCGGACTACCCGGATTTCTTGGACATTCAGATTAAGTCATTTCAAGATTTTTTTCAGCTTGAAACAAAATCTGACGAGAGGGGCAATGAAGGCTTGTACAACACCTTCATGGAAAACTTTCCCATTACAGATACGAGGAACCAATTTGTCTTGGAGTTCCTAGATTATTTTATAGATCCGCCGAGGTACTCCATTCAGGAGTGTATCGAGCGCGGACTCACCTACAGCGTGCCATTAAAGGCAAGGCTCAAGCTCTATTGTACAGATCCGGAACACGAGGATTTTGAAACCATCGTTCAGGATGTTTACCTGGGGACTATTCCATACATGACCCCCAGCGGAACCTTTGTGATCAACGGAGCCGAGCGTGTTGTTGTTTCTCAGCTGCACCGTTCTCCGGGTGTCTTCTTTGGGCAGTCATTCCACGCCAATGGAACCAAATTATATTCAGCCAGAGTAATTCCGTTCAAGGGATCCTGGATTGAATTCGCGACAGATATCAACAGCGTAATGTACGCTTATATCGACCGTAAGAAAAAGTTACCCGTAACCACATTATTCCGGGCAATTGGCTTTGAAAGAGACAAGGATATCCTTGAGATCTTCGACCTTTCAGAGGAAATCAAAGTTTCAAAAACCGGACTTACCAAAGTATTGGGAAGAAAACTAGCTGCCAGGGTACTCAATACCTGGCACGAGGATTTTGTGGATGAAGATACCGGGGAAGTTGTCTCTATTGAAAGAAACGAGATCATCCTTGATCGGGATACCATATTAGAAAAAGATCACATCCAGCAAATTATGGACGCTGATGTGAAAACCATTCTTTTACACAAGGAGAATAATGCGCAGAGCGATTACGCCATTATTCACAACACCTTGCAAAAAGATCCTACAAACTCAGAAAAGGAAGCTGTTGAGCACATCTATCGTCAGCTCAGAAATGCCGAACCGCCGGATGAAGAAACGGCCAGAGGTATTATCGACAAATTGTTCTTCTCAGACCAGCGATACAATCTTGGAGAGGTAGGACGTTACAGAATGAACAAAAAACTCGGTCTTGATATCGGGATGGACAAGCAGGTCCTTACCAAAGAAGATATCATTACCATCATCAAGTACCTTATAGAACTGATCAATTCCAAGGCGGAGATCGATGATATCGATCACTTGTCCAACAGAAGGGTAAGAACAGTTGGAGAACAACTTTCTTCTCAGTTTGGTGTAGGTCTGGCTCGAATGGCCAGAACCATCAGGGAAAGAATGAACGTAAGGGACAACGAGGTATTTACTCCTATAGATTTGATCAATGCGAAGACACTCTCTTCTGTGATCAACTCGTTCTTTGGGACCAACCAGTTGTCTCAATTTATGGATCAAACCAACCCGCTGGCAGAGATCACTCACAAGAGGAGGTTATCTGCACTCGGGCCAGGTGGACTATCAAGGGAAAGAGCAGGTTTTGAGGTAAGGGACGTACACTATACGCATTACGGCCGACTGTGTCCTATTGAAACACCTGAAGGACCGAATATCGGACTAATTTCTTCCTTATCTGTTTTCGCTAAAGTCAATTCAATGGGCTTCCTGGAAACCCCATACCGTAAGGTGGCTAAAGGAAAGGTTGATACCAAGGAATTTATATACCTCAGTGCGGAAGAAGAAGAAGGAATGAAGATCGCTCAGGCAAACATTCCTCTTAAGAAAGACGGAACTATTGACCGTGAAAAGGTCATTGCCCGTGAAGAAGGAGATTTTCCTGTGGTTGATCCGTCAGAAGTAAATTACACAGACGTTGCACCTAACCAGATTGCCTCTATTTCGGCATCGCTTATTCCTTTCCTGGAACACGATGATGCAAACAGGGCTTTGATGGGATCAAACATGATGCGTCAGGCTGTACCGCTTTTAAAACCGCAATCACCTATTGTGGGAACCGGACTTGAAAGGCAGGTAGCGTCAGACTCAAGGGTTTTGATCAATGCAGAAGGTGACGGGGTAATTGAATATGTGGATTCTAAAAAGATCACCATCAAATACAACCGTTCCGAAGAGGAGCGCATGGTAAGCTTTGAAGAAGATTCCAAGACCTACGAGTTGGTTAAGTTTAGAAAAACCAACCAGGGAACCAGTATTAACCTCAAGCCTATCGTCAGGAAAGGTGACAAGGTGAAAAAAGGGCAGGTCCTCTGTGAAGGATACGCTACCGAAAGTGGTGAATTGGCGCTTGGAAGAAACCTGAAAGTGGCTTTTATGCCCTGGAAGGGATACAATTTTGAGGATGCGATCGTAATCTCTGAGAAGGTGGTGCGCGAAGATATCTTCACCTCCATCCATATCGATGAATACTCGCTGGAAGTAAGGGATACCAAACTGGGTGCTGAAGAGCTAACCAACGACATTCCCAACGTTTCAGAAGAAGCTACCAAGGACCTCGATGAATACGGAATGATTCGTATTGGTGCAGAGGTAAAACCTGGCGATATTCTAATCGGAAAGATCACTCCAAAAGGAGAATCCGATCCTACCCCGGAGGAAAAACTGCTTCGGGCGATATTTGGTGACAAAGCGGGAGACGTTAAGGACGCCTCCTTAAAAGCTTCACCATCGCTAAGGGGAGTAGTAATAGACAAGAAATTGTTTTCCAGGTCGATCAAAGATAAACGCAAGCGTTCTGAAGACAAGGAAGCGATCAACGCTCTTGAACTGGAATACGAAGTAAAATTCCAGGAGCTGAAAGACGTACTGGTTGAAAAACTTTTCAAGATGATCAACGGAAAAACCTCTCAGGGGGTTGCCAATGATCTGGGTGAAGAAGTACTGCCTAAGGGTAAGAAATACACCATGAAAATGTTGAACGCAGTAGACGATTTTGCTCACCTTGTAAGCGGAAGCTGGACAACAGACAAGGCCACCAATGCCATGGTAGCAGACCTGTTGCACAATTACAAGATCAAGTTGAACGACCTTCAGGGGAACCTCAGAAGAGATAAGTTTACCATCTCAGTAGGGGATGAACTTCCTGCCGGAATTATGAAACTGGCTAAGGTGTACATCGCCAAGAAGAGGAAACTGAAAGTTGGAGATAAAATGGCAGGACGTCACGGGAACAAGGGTATTGTTGCGCGGATAGTGCGACAGGAAGATATGCCTTTCCTGGAAGACGGGACTCCGGTAGACATCGTATTGAACCCATTAGGGGTTCCTTCGCGGATGAACATCGGGCAGATCTATGAAACCGTTCTCGGTTGGGCAGGCCAGAAATTGGATAAGAAATTTGCTACTCCAATTTTCGACGGGGCTACCATTGAAGAGATCGATAATTTGACCGAAGAAGCAGGAGTGCCACAATTTGGACATACCTATCTCTACGACGGGGGTACAGGTGAACGATTCGATCAGGCGGCCACTGTGGGAGTGATCTACATGTTGAAATTAGGCCATATGGTTGATGACAAGATGCACGCCCGTTCTATAGGACCTTATTCTTTGATTACGCAGCAACCATTGGGAGGAAAAGCCCAGTTCGGTGGACAGCGTTTTGGAGAGATGGAAGTATGGGCCTTGCAGGCATACGGTGCATCGGCAACCTTACGAGAAATCCTCACGGTGAAGTCGGATGACGTAATCGGAAGGGCAAAGACTTACGAGTCTATCGTTAAGGGCGAGACCATGCCGGAACCTGGATTACCAGAATCTTTTAACGTATTGATGCACGAACTTAAAGGTTTGGGCCTCGATATCAGATTGGAAGAATAATTAGAGTACCTGTTACACATTAATATAGTATCACCAATAGCATTATGGCTAGACATCACGATAACACAGCAGTAAAGAGGTTTAACAAGATTTCCATAGGCCTGGCATCTCCGGAATCTATTCTGGCAGAGTCGAGAGGGGAAGTTCTCAAACCCGAAACCATTAACTACAGAACGCACAAGCCCGAAAGGGACGGATTGTTCTGTGAGCGAATTTTTGGGCCCGTAAAAGACTACGAATGTGCTTGTGGAAAGTATAAAAGAATCCGATACCGTGGCATTGTTTGCGACCGTTGCGGGGTTGAGGTTACAGAGAAAAAAGTACGTAGAGACCGCGTAGGACACATCAATCTGGTGGTTCCTGTTGCCCATATCTGGTACTTCCGTTCCCTACCCAACAAAATAGGCTACTTGCTGGGCTTGCCCTCCAAGAAGCTCGATATGATCATATATTACGAGCGCTATGTAGTTATACAGGCGGGAGTGGCAAAAGGACCGGAAGGCGAAGAATTAAAGATGCTCGATTTCCTTACAGAAGAGGAATATCTGAACATCATGGAGTCGATTCCACCGGAAAATCAATATCTGGAGGATTCGGATCCCAATAAATTTATCGCTAAGATGGGTGCGGAATGTTTAATTGATCTTTTATCGAGGATCGACCTTAAAGAACTTTCCTATAACCTGCGTCACAAAGCTAACACGGAAACTTCCAAGCAGCGTAAGACCGAAGCCCTGAAAAGACTTCAGGTAGTAGAGGCGTTGCGTGAATCACAGGATAACCGTGAGAACAGGCCAGAGTGGATGATCATGAAAGTTGTTCCTGTGATCCCACCGGAATTAAGACCATTGGTTCCCCTTGATGGAGGTAGATTTGCTACCTCGGATCTCAACGATCTTTACAGAAGGGTGATCATCAGAAATAACCGCTTAAAGCGATTGATGGAAATCAAAGCCCCTGAAGTGATCCTCAGAAATGAGAAGAGGATGCTGCAGGAAGCTGTTGATTCCCTATTTGATAATACAAGAAAGGCATCTGCCGTTAAAACGGAATCGAACAGACCGTTAAAATCTCTTTCTGATTCCCTCAAAGGGAAACAAGGTAGATTTCGTCAGAATTTACTCGGTAAACGTGTCGACTATTCAGCGCGTTCAGTGATCGTTGTAGGTCCTGAGATGAGTTTGTACGAGTGCGGACTGCCGAAAGACATGGCCGCAGAACTTTACAAACCCTTCGTGATCCGTAAACTGATCGAAAGAGGAATTGTAAAAACTGTTAAATCGGCCAAAAAGATTATTGATAAGAAAGAGCCGGTAGTTTGGGACATCCTTGAGAATGTTCTTAAAGGACACCCTGTACTTCTCAACAGGGCCCCCACACTGCACAGATTGGGTATTCAGGCGTTTCAGCCAAAACTGATCGAAGGAAAAGCTATTCGTTTGCATCCCTTAGTATGTACCGCATTTAACGCGGATTTTGACGGGGATCAGATGGCAGTTCACCTTCCATTGGGACCTGAAGCGATACTGGAGTCACAATTGTTAATGCTGGCTTCTCATAACATCCTGAATCCTGCAAACGGTTCACCTATAACGGTTCCATCTCAGGATATGGTTCTAGGGTTGTACTACATGACCAAGGAACGCAAGTCTACCAAGGAAAGGCCTGTTAAAGGCGAAGGCCTGACATTTTACTCTTATGAAGAGGTGGTCATTGCCTTTAATGAAAACAGGGTAGAGCTTAATGCCGGAATCAAAGTAAGGGCTAAGGATTTTAATGAAGAAGGGGAGTTGGTTAACCAGATTATCGAAACTACTGTAGGAAGGGTTCTCTTCAATATGGTAGTTCCGGAACAGGCGGGTTATGTCAACGATGTATTGAATAAGAAATCGCTAAGGGATATCATCGGTAAGATTTTGTCTGTAACCGATGTGCCAACTACAGCCGATTTCCTGGATAAAATCAAGACCATGGGATATGAGTTCGCCTTCAAAGGTGGCTTGTCCTTCAGCCTTGGGGATATTATTATCCCACAGGAGAAACACGAAATGATCGCAGATGCCAACGAGCAGGTGGATGGCATTATGACGAATTATAACATGGGTCTTATCACCAACAACGAAAGATACAATCAGGTGATCGACGTGTGGACCTCTACAAACGCTATGCTTACTGAGCTGGCCATGAAGAGGATTCGCGAAGACCAGCAGGGATTCAATTCTGTGTATATGATGCTCGATTCGGGGGCAAGGGGATCTAAAGAACAGATCAGACAGCTTACCGGAATGAGGGGATTGATGGCCAAACCCAAAAAATCTACCGCCGGTGGAGGGGAGATCATCGAAAACCCGATTCTTTCTAACTTTAAAGAAGGACTCTCGATCCTCGAATACTTTATCTCAACTCACGGTGCACGTAAAGGATTGGCCGATACCGCTCTTAAAACAGCGGATGCAGGTTACCTAACCCGTAGACTGGTTGATGTTTCTCAGGATGTAATCGTAAATATTGAAGATTGCGGTACGTTAAGAGGAATTGAAGTTGAAGCCCTCAAGAAGAATGAGGAAGTAGTAGAGACTCTTGGAGAAAGGATATTAGGACGTGTTGCTTTGCACGATGTCTTTGATCCAATCACTGAAGAACTTTTGCTTACGGCAGGACAACAAATTATGGAGTCTGATGTAAGAAAAGTTGAAGCCTCACCAATCGAAAGGGTTGAAGTTCGCTCAGCCTTGACATGTGAAGCTCAGAAAGGAATCTGTGCCAAGTGTTACGGAAGAAATCTCGCAACCAATAAAATGGTTCAAAGAGGTGAAGCCGTTGGTGTTGTAGCTGCTCAGTCTATTGGAGAACCGGGAACTCAGCTTACGCTGCGTACCTTCCACGTTGGAGGTATTGCGGGTAACATCTCGGAAGATAATAAGCTGGAAGCTAAATTTGACGGGAAAGCAGAAATTGAAGATCTGCGAACCGTAAAAGGTGAAAATAGCGAAGGTAAACCCGTGAATATTGTTATTTCAAGGACGTCTGAGATCAAGATCGTAGACGCAAAAACCGGAATAACACTAAGTACAAATAATATTCCTTACGGTTCACAGCTCTTTATCAAAGATGGAGCTAAGGTGAAAAAGGGTGAGCTTATTTGTCAGTGGGATCCCTATAACGGAGTTATTGTTTCTGAATTCCCGGGTAAGATCGCCTACGAGAATATCGAGCAAGGTATCACTTACCAGGTTGAGATCGATGAACAAACCGGATTCCAGGAAAAAGTGATTTCAGAATCAAGGAATAAAAAACTTATTCCCACTTTATTGATCAAGAATACCAAAGATGAGGTATTGCGTTCTTACAATTTACCAGTAGGATCACATATCATGGTAGATGACGGAGAAAAGATCAAGGAAGGTAAGATTCTGGTAAAAATACCACGTAAATCTGCCAAGGCAGGGGATATCACCGGAGGTCTGCCAAGGGTAACCGAATTATTTGAAGCGCGTAACCCTTCTAATCCTGCAGTAGTTTCTGAAATTGACGGTGTAGTCTCCTTTGGTAAAATCAAAAGAGGAAACCGGGAGATTATTATCGAATCCAAGTTGGGTGAACAGAAAAAATATCTCGTCAAACTTTCAAATCAGATCCTCGTTCAGGAAAATGATTACGTAAGAGCAGGAATGCCTTTATCCGATGGATCCATTACGCCTGAAGATATTCTGGCTATCAAAGGACCATCTGCGGTACAGCAGTATTTGGTTAACGAAGTACAGGAGGTTTACCGACTACAGGGTGTAAAAATTAACGACAAACACTTCGAGGTAGTTGTAAGACAGATGATGCGTAAGGTTCGAATTGAAGATCCGGGAGACACTATCTTCCTTGAAAATCAATTGGTTCACAAGGATGATTTTATCCGGGAGAACGATGAGATCTACGGAATGAAAGTCGTTGAAGATGCAGGAGAGTCTGAAAATCTGAAACCTGGACAAATCATTTCAGCACGTGAATTAAGGGACGAGAATTCGATCCTCAAACGCGCCGATAAGAACCTGGTTACAGCAAAAGAGGCTGTTGCAGCCACTGCAACACCTGTACTCCAAGGAATTACAAGGGCTTCACTACAAACCAAATCGTTTATTTCAGCTGCTTCCTTCCAGGAAACGACCAAGGTATTGAACGAAGCTGCAGTAAGTGGGAAGGTAGATGACCTTGAAGGCTTAAAGGAAAATGTTATTGTAGGGCATAAAATCCCTGCAGGAACAGGAATGCGAGATTATGAATCTATCATCGTGGGCTCCAAACAGGAGTACGATGAGATCATGGCTCGTAAGGAAGAATTGAAATTCTAAAAACCAAACCCTCAACCTTGCGGTTGGGGGTTTTTTATTTAACTCCTAAAAAACAAGGCTATGGCCGAGAATGATAAAAAACAAAAACAGATCAATATTGAGTTGGATGAAAAGATGGCAGAGGGGGTTTACTCTAACCTAGCCATCATCAATCATTCAGTCTCCGAGTTTGTTGTCGATTTTATCAGCTTGATGCCCGGGGCTCCAAAAGCCAAGGTGAAAAGCAGGATCGTACTTACCCCACAACACGCCAAGAAATTTCTGAAGGCTCTGAATGACAATGTCAATAGATTTGAGAAAGCTCACGGTACCATCAAGGATTATGAACAACCTCCTATCCCATTGAATTTTGGGCCTACAGGGGAGGCGTAAGAAAAACAAAATCCGGACTTAGTTCCGGATTTTTTTATACCCTTTAACGGGAACTCAGGAAAATTCTGAGGTAAAATGCAATTTTACATTAGGGTACTTTTGCTGGGTCATTTGAAGTGAGAATGCCGAATCGGCCAGGAATACCAGCTGCCCTCGCTTGTCAGTGGCCAGAAATTTTTGCTTTACCCTTTTAAATTCTTTGAATTCATCACTATTGGGATCATTGGCTTCTACCCAGCAGGCTTTGTGCACCGGGAAGTTCTCATAGGTACATCTAGCCCCGTATTCGTGCTCCAAACGGTACTGAATCACCTCGTACTGTAAGGCTCCAACTGTACCAATCACCTTTCGGCCGTTGAGTTCCAGGGTAAATAACTGGGCAACACCTTCATCCATCAGTTGGTCTATCCCCTTGTACAATTGCTTGGACTTCATGGGGTCTGCATTATTGATATATCGGAAATGTTCAGGAGAAAAACTGGGTATCCCTTTGTAATGAATAGTCTCTCCCTCGGTAAGTGTATCCCCGATCTTAAAGTTCCCTGTATCGTGCAAGCCTACAATATCTCCGGGAAAAGAGGTGTCTACAATCTCCTTCTTTTCAGCAAAAAATGCATTGGGACTGGAGAACTTTAGCTTTTTATCCTGCCTTACATGGAGGTAAGGTTTATTGCGTTCAAAAGTTCCTGAGACTACTTTTACAAAAGCGAGCCTGTCCCTGTGTTTGGGATCCATATTGGCATGGATTTTAAAAACAAACCCCGTCATTTGTTGCTCATCGGCTTTTACCAATCGCTCCTGGGCCATTTTATCCCGCGGTGGAGGAGCTATTTCAATAAAACAATCCAGAAGTTCACGTACACCAAAATTATTCAGGGCAGAGCCAAAGAACACCGGTTGTTGATTCGCCTCCAGATAGGCTTGTTTGTTAAAAGGGGGATAAACACCTTCGATCAACTCTATGTTTTCACGCAGTGTAGCTGCTGCCTTATCTCCTATAATTTTATCAAGGTCGGGATTGCTGAGGTCGTCAAAAGCAATGGTATCCTCAATATTTTTCTTGCTATCCCCGCTAAAGAGGTTGATATTCTTTTCGTAGATATTGTAGATTCCTTTAAAGTCGTATCCCATCCCTATGGGAAAACTCAGGGGTGTAACCGTAAGACCCAACTCCTGTTCCACCTCGTCAAGAAGGTCAAAAGCGTCTTTCCCCTCACGATCGAGTTTATTGATAAATACGATCATCGGGATCTTTCTCATCCTGCAGACTTCCACCAACTTCTTAGTCTGCTCTTCCACCCCTTTGGCCACATCGATAACAACAATGACACTGTCTACCGCAGTCAGGGTGCGAAAGGTGTCTTCAGCAAAATCCTTGTGACCCGGAGTGTCGAGAATATTGATCTTTTTGTCTTTGTAAAGGAAAGCGAGCACCGAGGTGGCTACGGAGATTCCTCTTTGTCTTTCAATCTCCATAAAATCGCTGGTAGCCGACTTTTTTATCTTGTTATTCTTGACGGCTCCTGCTTCCTGAATGGCGCCTCCGAAAAGGAGTAACTTTTCGGTAAGTGTAGTTTTCCCCGCATCCGGGTGAGAAATGATACCGAACGTCCTGCGTTTTGCTATTTCCTTTTTGAAATTCACTTAGAAAATTTTGGCAAAAGTAAGGGATTTTATCCGGATGAGACCGGAGGAAGAGGGTAATAAAGGAGATCAGAATGTCAGGAATTATCAGATTTAAAAATCAGGCAAACTGCTTTCTAAAAGGGATAAGCAGCAGTTTTCTTCGATTAAATGAAAATTGATCTTGCTGAACTCAATTAAATACATGTCCGAAAAAGCTTATAAATTATCTGTTTGTCGAATATTTAGGTCGGTTAAAGAATGTCCTGAAAGAAAGGGTTGAAAGAGTTTGAGTATCATGTCTAATGCCATATATTGCAGTTCACTTAAAGATTCCCAAAATCTTACTTAAAGTAATTTATCCCCGTTATGGTGCTCGAGTTTAATAAAGCTAGCCTATATGGAGAACATTACTTTTTTCAAGGGACAAAAAACTCTTTTTGTCACTTTTCTATTTTCATTTTTCCTGGTAATATTTTCGACTGATTCCTTTGGGAACACAGATCCGATTGCTGATACCATGGAGCTTTCCAAGGGTAAGGACAGCGATGGGGATGGTGTAAAGGACAAAGATGATATCGATGATGACAACGATGGTATCCTCGATACCGTTGAAGGCGAACAAGTGGATACGGATGGCGACGGAATCCCTAACTCTCTTGACATCGATTCGGATAATGATGGGATTCTCGATAATATTGAAGCTCAGACAGACACAGGCTACCTGGCTCCTTCGGGAATTGATGTCAATGGTGACGGACTTGATGACATATATGCCTGTAATGATGAAGGTGACGATGAGGACGATGATGAAGGCGATGGTGTGTGTAACTACAATAGCAAGGAAAGTAGATATAAGGGAAAGGATAAAGTAACCTTATGTCATAAAGAAGATAAAAGTCCTAACAACCCACGCAACGGGTACCATGAGATTACTGTAGCACCATCAGCTGTGCAGGCTCACCTCGATCATGGTGATACTTTAGGCCCCTGTCCGGAAATCCCTGATGCCTGCGGCTTAGATCCTGTAGACACAGACGGTGACGGTATCTCAGACTATCTCGACATCGATTCAGATAATGATGGAATCCTCGATAATGTAGAAGCACAGACCACTTCGGGATATATCCCGGTTTGCTCCAATGATAGTGATGGCAATGGCCTGGACGACCATTATGAGGAATACCCGGGCTCCGGAGATGGAATAACGCCCGTGGATACTGACGGTGATGATCATCCCGATTTTCGAGACATTGATTCAGATGATGACGGTATCCCGGATAATGTGGAAGGCCAGTCGACAGCCGGTTATGTTTCTCCGTCAGGGATGGACAGCGACAATGATGGTTTAGACAACGCCTATGAGAACAATGGGATCACACCACAAAACACTGACGGCACAGACGAATCTGATTATCGCGACCTGGATACCGATAATGACCTTGATCCTGACAATAATGAAGGAAATGACTTCAATTTTGACGGTGTACCCGATCAGACTTTTACAGGGAACGATACCGATATGGACGGACTCGATGATGGGTATGAAGGCGATAATTTAAATGACGGTTTTGATGTAAATGATGAAATTGATGATCCGGCCAACGACTTACCTGATGAAGATGGCACTGAGGATGTAGACTACAGAGATGATACTACGGATAACGGCACAGATGTAATATGCGATGTTATTGATGCCGATCGATGTACGCCGGATGATAACATGGGTGCCAATTTCTGGTGGGCTAAACCTAATCCTAATAACGGATCAAAATTCTTTTCCTCTACTGCAGATCACAACCTCACTTTCACCAAGAAAAGTAATGGGGAAGCACTGATTACAGGGACCACCAAAAACGGTGATTGTGTCGTTGAAATTTACGTGGTATTGATAAACAAAAAGAATTGGACAGAATGGCAAAATGAAGGGGGAGAATTTAAAGACGAAGGCTGTTCTGAGGCGCATGCTGAAGAATTGGATTATTATCTTATCGATAATGACAGAAGTTATATCGTTTCCAATGGTTCAAGTTGTTTTGGGCAGGGTACCTTCAAGGTATCCCACAGACCGGATCCTTATGATTCGAATACTCCCAAATACGGGGTACAAGTAGGTCCGGGAGGAGCACTACACGATTCCAATGTTGGGGCTGAAGGTCTTTCAGGCTGGGGTTGGATAGGACCAGAAGGTAATGAGCACAAGTGGATCATGGATTTTAACTTCTTGATCGATTGCGATGATGAGGTTATTGATACTGACGGCGATGGTGTAACCGATCCTGATGAAGACCGGGATGGTACAGATCCTCTGGATCCATGTGATTTTGTATTGGCAAGTCAGACCGTTACTCCTACCAGTGACTGGGATGCACTCGATTGTGATGGCGATGGAGTAACCAATGATGATGAGCTTGAAGATGATACCGATCCCCTCGATCCTTGTTCGTACAACCCCGATAGCGTAACTCTGGATCCAAGCGGTGATTACCTCATGGAAGACTGTGATGGTGACGGCGTTACCAACGGAGACGAACTAACAGACAATACAGATCCTTTAGATCCATGTGATTTTATCCTGGCAAGTCAGACCGTAGACCCCTCATCCGACTGGGATGCTACCGATTGCGATGGCGATGGGGTAACTAATGAAGATGAAGTTGAGGACGAGACCGATCCGCTGGATCCTTGTTCCTTTGATCCGGAAAGTATTACTGTGGCCCAAAGTGAAGACTTTTTAGCTGCAGATTGTGATGGCGACGGCGTTAACAACGGGGATGAAAATACCGATGGGACCGATCCGCTGGATCCTTGTTCCTACAACCCGGATAGCGTTACACTGGATCCAAGTGGGGATTACCTCACCGAAGATTGCGACGGGGATGGAGTAACCAACGGAGACGAATTAACAGACAATACAGATCCTTTAGATCCATGTGATTTTGTATTGGCAAGTCAGACCGTAGATCCTTCATCCGACTGGGATGCTACTGATTGCGATGGCGATGGGGTGACCAATGAGGATGAAGTTGAGGACGAGACCGATCCATTGGATCCTTGTTCCTACAACCCGGATAGCGTTACACTGGATCCCAGTGGGGATTACCTCACCGAAGATTGCGACGGGGATGGAGTAACCAATGGAGACGAACAAACAGACAATACAGATCCATTAGATCCTTGTGATTTTGTATTGGCAAGTCAGACCCTTGATCCTTCATCCGACTGGGATGCTGATGATTGCGATGGCGATGGGGTGACAAATGAAGATGAAGTTGAGGACGAGACCGATCCATTGGATCCTTGTTCCTACAACCCGGATAGCGTAACCCTGGATCCAAGTGGGGATTACCTCACCGAAGATTGCGACGGGGATGGAGTAACCAATGGAGACGAACAAACAGACAATACAGATCCATTAGATCCTTGTTCTTATAATCCCGACAGTGTAACACTTGACCAAAGCGAGGACTATTTAGCTGTAGACTGTGATGGCGATGGAGTAACCAACGGAGACGAACTAACAGACAATACGGATCCTTTAGATTCCTGCGATTTTGTATTGGCAAGTCAGACCCTTGACCCTTCATCCGACTGGGATGCTGCTGATTGCGATGACGATGGAGTGACCAACTCAGACGAAGTGGATGATCAGACCGATCCGCTGGATCCCTGTTCTCTTGTACTCGCTAGTCAGACCCTTACTCCCTCTGCGGATTGGGATCTGCTCGATTGTGACCAGGATGGAAACCCTAACGGAGGAGATCCAAACCCTCTGGTTGCAACTGCAGTTGATGACGAAGGAGAAACAGCAGCACAGACTGAAGTTGTGATCAACATTCTGGCAAACGACGATTATCTGCCGAATGATGATCCTAATAACCTGGGGACTACTAGCCTCACGAGAATTGGCGGTAATGCCACAGGAACAGTAAGCTTTAATCCTGATACCGGAGAGCTTTCATACATCCCTGATGCTTCAGAATCAGATTCCATTATTACTATAATCTATCAGGTTTGTAATACTGACCCTGATCCCGATGTTTGTGCTTCAGCTACAGTCACTATTACTGTAGGTGGAAACACTATCGATGCGGTGGATGACGACTTCAGCGCAAACCCTGTTGACGGGGTAGCCGGAGGCGTGGTTGCAGACAGCAATGTACTGGATAATGATACCCTGAACGGTCTGCCGGTAGATCCTGCTGATGTGACACTGACTTCAACACCCACAGGCCCATTGACAGTCAATGCTGATGGAACGGTAAGTGTGGCTCCGAATACCGCTGCAGGTACATACACTATAGAATATACGATCTGTGAGGTAGCTAATCCAACGAATTGTGACACCGGTTCGGTGACCGTAGTGGTGGATCCTGGTGCGAATGTGATTGATGCGGTGGATGACGACTTCAGCGCAAATCCTGTTGATGGAACTACAGGCGGGCTAGTGGCAGACAGCAATGTGCTGGATAATGATACCCTGAACGGTCTGCCGGTAGATCCTGCTGATGTGACGCTGACCTCAACACCCACTGGCCCATTGACAATTAATGCTGATGGAACGGTAAGTGTAGCAGCCGATACTGCTCCGGGAACTTATACAATTGATTACACTATTTGTGAGGTAACGAATCCTACAAACTGCGATACCGCATCTGTAACCGTAGTAGTTGATGCCGGACCAAATATTGTTGTTCTTAAAGTGGATACCTTCAATGACGAGAATAACGATGGCTTTGCGCAAGTAGGTGAAACGATCAGTTATACCTTTACTGTAATCAACACCGGCACGGTTCCATTAGGAAATATCACGGTGACCGATCCATTGGTGGAGGTAGTTGGCGGACCGCTGACAACCCTGGAACCAGGACAGTCTGATAATACCACATTTACGGCCACTTACACCATTACCCAGGATGATATTGATGCCGGTAGTTTTCAGAACACGGCCACAGTTACTGCATTTATTCCTGATAATGGTCCCATCAGTACGCTTTCAGACGATCCTGATGATACAACAGATATTGACAGCGATGGAGACGGAAATCCGGATGACCCAACGGTAACAATTATTAACGGACCACCGGGAATTGATGCCGTAGATGATAATTTTAGTGCTAACCCGGTAAATGGAAGCACAGGAGGTGTTGTTGCCAATAGCAATGTATTGGATAACGATACCCTGAATGGGATGACGGTAAATCCTGCAGATGTAACAATTACCTCTACCCCAACCGGCCCTCTCACTGTAAACGCAGACGGAACAGTGAGTGTTGCGGCAGATACGGCACCTGGAACCTACACCATTGAGTATACGATCTGTGAAGTAGCCAATCCTGATAATTGCGATACTGCTACAGTGACAGTTGTGGTAGCAGAAGGCCCAAACATGATCGATGCGGTTGATGATGATTTCACATCTAATCCTGTTGATGGAAGTACGGGTGGGTTAGTCGCAGACAGCAACGTATTAGATAATGATACTTTAAATGGTGTATTGGTTGATCCTGCTGATGTAACCATCACTTCAACGCCAACAGGCCCACTGACAGTCAATACAGACGGTACGGTAAGTGTTGCTGCAGATACTGCCCCGGGTACCTATACGATAGATTATACCATATGTGAAGTAGCTAATCCTGAGAACTGTGATACAGCTACCGTTACGGTTGAAGTACTCCCGGGAGCTAATATAATCGACGCAGTTGACGATGATTTCAGAGGTGTCTTGGTTGATGGGGACGCCGGAGGTCTTGTAACCGATAGTAACGTACTGGATAATGACACCCTCAACGGGCAGCCGGTGAATCCAGCCGATGTAACCATAACGTCTACGCCTACCGGTCCGCTTACGGTCAATGCCGATGGTACAGTAAGTGTAGCGGCGGGAACTCCTGCGGGAACTTATACCATTGAGTATACGATCTGTGAAGTTGCCGATCCTACAAACTGTGATACGGCTACGGTAACCATACTCGTGTCTCAGGTGATCACCGAATTCAAGATTGAAGTAAATCAGATGGTTACCCCGAACAACGATGGTAGAAACGACTTCCTGTTTATTAGAGACGTCGATTTCGCCAGGAATAATACCCTGAGAATTTACAATCGCTGGGGGATCGCAGTCTTTGAAGGTAATAATTACAACAACCAGACCAATGTCTTCGACGGCAGATCCAGAGGCAGATCCACCCTGAGCACAAATGACTACCTGCCTGCAGGGGTTTATTTCTATATCTTTGAATATGATTTAGATCAGGAACGGATTACTGATACAGGTTATCTTTATATCAGTAAATAATTGATGATAAATAACATGACACTACATAAATACGCATTTGCAATATTACTACTGGCAATCACCTGCTTTGGCACATTACAGGCACAACAGGATGCACAGTACACGCAGTATATGTACAATACCATGAGTGTGAATCCCGCTTATGCAGGATCACGTGGTCAATTGAGTATAGCAGCGATGTACAGGGCACAATGGGTGGGATTAGACGGTGCACCAAAAACACAGACCCTGAATTTACATTCCCCCATCAGGAATAGTAAGCTGGGTTACGGGATATCGATTGTGAATGACAATATTGGGAACGGGGTGGTTCAGGAGACCTATTTCGATGCAGTAATGTCTTATACGCTCGATCTGGCCGATGAAAGGAAGTTGTCTTTTGGCCTTAAATTTGGCGGAAATTTGTTGAATCTCGACTTTCAGCAACTGAGGAATTTTGACCAGGAACCTATTAATGACGGAGCAGATATCACAAACAACTTCTCACCCAATGTCGGTTTTGGAGTGTATTACCATACCAATCGATTCTACCTCGGACTTTCAGCTCCCAACATGCTTGAAACAGATTATTTTGACAATTCACAACGTACCGCTAATTCCGTTCAGTTTCAATCTACTGAACGACTTAATTTTTATATGATTACCGGATATGTGTTCGACCTGAATTACAATTTAAAATTTAAGCCGGCATTTTTGATGAAGGCTGTAGGCGGAGCTCCACTACAACTCGATTTTTCAGGAACATTTTTACTAAATGATAAATTTTCATTTGGAGCTGCCTATCGCTGGGATGCCGCAGCCAGTGCTCTTTTTGGATTCCAATTATCGGAACAACTTATGCTAGGCCTCGCTTATGATAAGGAGATCACCGAACTGGGGGGAACCCGATTTAACGATGGTTCCTTTGAAGTGTTTCTGAGATTTGAATTGGTTAGATCGTTCCGTGGTCTGGTATCACCTAGATTCTTTTAAAAAATGAATTTCATGACAAAGCGTTTATTGATCTCAGGTATAGCCTTCTTTGCAGTGCTCGGCAACCTCATTGCACAAAGCATTCCTGTAAAGAAAAAGGAGAAATACACCTATACCATGTATACCAGGGTATATCAAAAACGCCTGATGGAAAAACCCGATAAGGTGAAGGATACGGCCCTGATGAAATTGGCCAATTCCTATTATTTTATCGCAGATTATGACAATGCGGCAAAGGTCTACGAGATATTATACCAAAGGGCAGAAGAAAAGCCCGATTTTGAAGTGCCCGTAGAATATAACTTCAGATACGGTCAGAGCCTCAGGGCAATTGGGGAAGAAGACAAGGCAAAGGAAAAATTGGCAGCATATATCAGCGGTTCAGCTGCCAATACAGTAACTCAGACCACAAGGGTTTATAAGCTACAGGATTTAAGAGAATATTTCTCAAACTTAAAAGACAGCGTTAATCTAAATCATTTTTCTGATTTTGCTCCCGCCTTTTATAAAGAAGGTCTTATTTTTTCTTCAGACAGGGATACAGGTAACCTCCACAGATACAGGCATAGTGGTACCAATAAGGATTTTCTCGACTTGTATGAATTTGAGTTCGATGAAGACTCACTCCAGGTGATTAGCAAATTGAATTTCTTCGGCAATGGGATCAATCCCAGAGAGGCCGAATCCACTTCTATCAAAGTAGACGAGTCTACCGCCACTTTTTCTTCAGATGGAAAAACTATGTATTTTACCGCATCCAATTTTAAGGACGGTGAGCTTGTGCGGGATAATGACAATATTATACGCCTGAAGATATTTAAAGCCGTTTTGGAAAGTGAAGGCTGGAGGATACTGGACGATTCATGGTACAAAAATCAAAATGGGGACAAGTCTTTTAATTCTGACGGCTATTCTTTCGCCAACCCTGCGCTAAGCGCGGATGATTCCCGACTCTATTTTACTTCAGATATGCCGGGGAGTGAAGGCCTTTCAGATATCTTTATGATCGGGCTTGATGAAAAAGGCATTAAGGGAGAAATAAAAAATCTCGGAAATCGGGTCAATACAAAATTCAGGGAGAGTTTTCCCTTTGTTAGTAAAGACGGAAAGCTATATTTTTCTTCAGACCGCCTGGCCGGGGAAGGAAGACTGGATGTGTATTCTGTTGATTTAAATGCCAATGGGACAGTGGCGTCTGTTCCTGAAAACCTTGGGCAGCCGGTCAACAGCGAATACGACGACTTTACCTTTATCTATGACAGTGAAAAGCAATACGGATTTTTTGCCTCTAACAGGCCCAGAAGCAACGATTCTGGAAGAAGGAACGCAGAGGATTTTTCAGATGACAATATCTATGCCTTCACTGCAGAATGTCTTAATCCCAAAACCTTAACCGGGATAGTCTATGATAAAACCACTCTCCTGCCTTTAACAGGAACCACCATCAATATTATTAGTGATGATAACGAAATTATTGCCTCAACCTTTACTGACGAGGAGGGAGCATATAGCGTCTCCATCGACAGAAATAAAAATAATTTTGTAAGGGCAACTCGAGAAGGATACACCCCTGCAGAAGAATACCTGGAGATCAATCCCTGCGAATTGCGAATGGTCGATTTCTATATTGAAACCAATTGTGTTAATTACGGAACAGATCTCGCTAAATTGTTAGGCCTGGATCCAACTATCTTTTTTGATTTTGACAAATCTGAAATCAAAGATGATTACAAGGACGAACTCGATATTATCGTCGATGCTATGGAATTATACCCAAGCCTGAAGATCCAGGTAAATTCTCATACCGATGTCAGAGGAGATAATGACACTTACAATCAACCCTTGTCAGAACGCAGAGCGAAGGCTACTGTTGATTATATCATCTCAAAGGGTATAGCGAGTAGCAGGCTGAAATACGTAGGGTACGGTGAAACCAAACCAGTCAATGAATGTGTAGACGGGGTTCGTTGCTCTGCTGCCAAACATCAACAAAACAGGCGTTCTGAATTTCTTATCCTTTGTGAAGATGGTGAGAATTGCTGTTACTAGAGAGGGATTCACATCATCAATGTTGGGTTTTACAACAATTTTTATAGGATATACTGGATTGTGAGTAGCTTAGCTTTGATCCTTTATCTGGATTTGGGTATGTTCCCGGATTAAAAAATTGCAACTCCATCCATGAGAATACATTTCGGCTTCTTCAGAAATCGAACCGATGCCCTTTTTACCTGCCTGAATTTTATTTTTTTAGCTGCCCTTCTTTGCAGTGGAATGCGCATGTCTGCCCAGTCTGTGGGCGACTATCGTTCCGTGGGTAGCGGAAATTGGAGCAATCCGGCCGTATGGTAGCGCTACAATGGAGTGACATGGGTGGCTGCCTCCAATTATCCCGGACAGAATGCCGATGCAGACCAGGTACTGATTGGGAATGGAAATACGGTCACCTTAAACGTCGATATTACGGCCTATACGCTAAATAACCTTGTGATAGGAGACAACACTGGGGCAGATGACATTCTCCTGTTACCAAACAATGGTGATTTTGAGGTCAACATTCAAACTCTGGCCGTTGAATCTGACGGTATCCTGGAATGGGTCAAAAATGCGGATATTCGATTTCCTGAAGGTGCCATAATTTACAATAATGGCGGTACAATAAGCACGTCAAAAAATTGTAACGCTTCACAGGTGATCTATATCGGCAATGACAAATTTTCTACCTGTAACGGCAATGGAGGAGCAGATTATTCCTTCGATGATATCGAATCAGCCTTACCACCACCGACCAGCGACGGAGATATCACGGAGTGTGAAGAAACCCCGATACAAACCCTTACAGCTTCTGCTACTCCACCTGCAGGGGCGTATGTAGACTGGTATAACGCATCCGAAGGGGGTGCGATTGTCAGCCCTACCTTGAATACAGTAGGCACCGTGACCTATTACGCAGAAAGTGTGGATAGCAGCGATCCCAATCGAAAGAGTATTTTCAGGTCTCCGGTAACGCTCACTATCGAGGACAGCCCTACCATCAGTATCTCAAGTGCCCCAGCCTGTAATTTCTTGACCAATACGTATGCCCTTGAAGTAACCGTAAGTAATGGAACGGTGACCAGTTCAGACGGTACTGTGACCAATATTTCCGGGAATCAATGGCGAATTGCAAACATTCCCAACGGAACCGATATTACTGCAACGGTTACGGCAGCGAATTCTTGTGCCACGGATCTGGCCATTGCGGCGCCTAACTGTACCTGCCCTGCGGTAAACGCACCGGTCAGCGAGGGTGATCAGGCCTACTGTACGGGAGATCCTGTACCGGCCTTAATGGTTAGCGTTGGTGCTGGTGAAACTGCAGATTGGTTCGATTCAGCTTCAGGTGGGAATCTGCTGCAGAGCGGCAGTACATCCTATACACCTCCGGGTCCTGGGCAGTATTATACAGAGGCCAGAAATACAGTCACCGGGTGCAGGAGCAATTCCAGGACTCCGATTATTTTAACCGAAGACGTGCCTGCCACCGCGACCATGGGACCGGACCAGACCATATGGGTTAGTAGCGATGCAGTTTTCAGCGTTGCTGCATCCAATGCCAATACCTACCAATGGCAGGTGAGTTCAGATGGTGGCACCAGTTATACCGACCTTGCTGATGATACGATCCACCAGGGAACACAAACAACAGTGTTAACCATAAAAAATGCTCAGATTGTACGTAATGGATATAGATACCGGGCTGTAGTTTCAAACTCTATGTCTTCCTGTCCTCCATTCATCACAAACCCGGCTATACTAATTGTCAGGGTGAGAAGTGTCATTACCAACAGGCAACCTACGTACAGGGTTAACCCATTTTAAGAGTAGATGATACTTTTTTCGTTCAGGAGTTAGAGGTTACAAGTCGCGATTTTATTGGTCTTGATCGATAAACGGAAATAGTAAATCTGGCCTTATTCTGGACGGTTAACCTCAGATAAATAAACCTTTACAGTCCATCTAGGCCCTTTCACAACATATATTTAGGCAAGACAGTTGTCAGCCCTATTTTTATCTTGGACAAACCGAACCCAATTGTCAATGAAACAATATCAAACAATTACATTTTTGATATTTTCTATTATCTGTATGGCTGTGCCTCAGCTATATGGCCAGGATACTTTTTTGGACAATTTCAATACGGTTTCCTATTCGAATAACAATGGTACAATGGATTTTGCCGGAGATTGGCAGGATTCCGAAGACAGTGATCCAACCGGGGGACGCATTTATGTCAGAAGTGCTACAAACAGGTTGCGTATCCAGAATATGGATAACGAAACGCTTATCAGATCAATCAATCTAAATGGAGCTACAGGTGTTACCCTTACAATGACCTACACCGAAATATCTGGAAATGAACAGATCGATGTGGATCTGTGGAACGGTACAGGATGGAATACGGTGGCGACATTAAATGGATCAGGAACTGTAAACTACAACCTGGCAGCAAATGAAATGTCTGCGAATTCACAAATTCGATTTATTACTAATAGTGGTGGTTGGGGTGGTTCCGAGGCCTATGAAATTGATAATATACAATTCAATGGAAATGTGCCTCCCGGGATTTCTATTGATGATATCACGGTAAACGAGGATGACGGTACAGCTACTTTTACTGTTACTCTTAATAAAGCTTTTGCAGGGGGATTCAATGTGGACTGGGCAACCGCGGATGGAACTGCACTGGCAGGGTCCGACTATGTCGCCGACAGTGGAATGATCAGTTTTACAGGTACAGCCGGCGAAACACAAACTATCGTTGTCAACCTTGTAAATGATAATGTTCCCGAATTCACTCAGGAAACCTTTGACGTCATTCTTAGTAATATTGATCAACCCGGCGTGATCATGGCCGATGGGCAGGGTACAGCTACAATAATAGATGATGAATACGCTTTTAATGCCCCACTCGTACTCACTCACGAGTTTGACGGGTATATGGACTATACTTCCACGGCGGGAACACTCAGAACCCAGCCCAATACAGGTAATACCTGTGCAATTACTACAAATTCAAGCAACACCCTTTCAAGTCCGATACCTGCCACAGCTACCATTGAACAAGCCATATTATACTGGGCCCATTCAGGGGCTACCCCGGATACACAGGTCACTTTTGATGGGAATACGGTGAATGCAGAATTCTTATATGGAACATCTCTTACCAATCGTACTTTTTTTGGTGGCCGGGCCGATGTAACCGCGATTGTTACAGCAGTGCCTAACCCATCTACTTATCTCTGGACATTTTCAGGTCTGACGATAGATAACACGGATCCCTATTGCAATACTGCAACCACGCTGGGGGGATGGTCTTTAATGATCTTTTATACGGACAATGGCCTTCCTGCTTCTACCATTAACGTGTATGAAGGATTCAGCGGGGAAAGCAATTCCTCCTCCTCTTATACGCTTAGTGGCTTTTTTGCCATTGGTGCTGCGGGATCCAAGACCACAGTGCAATCCTGGGAAGGAGACCAGACACTGAGCAACAACGAAAGTCTTACGGTGACCACTGGGCTGGGAACCTTTAACCTGGTTGGGGACGGCGATAATACGGGAACCCCCACAATCAACCCTTTTAACTCAACGCATTACGACAATACGGCCACTCCTGTGGTAAATAATACCAACTCGCATGGTGTGGACCTGGACACCTATAATATCTCACCTTTTATTTCTCCGGGAGAGACCTCAGTGACCACCAATGTGGGATCAGGGCAGGATTTTGTGATCCTCAATACGGTGACACTTAAAGTTCCCTCCAACCTGACTACAGGGATTGTATTCGAAGACGTGAATTATGGGGGAGGTCCCGGTCGTAACCGGGCCACAGCAGCAGGGGTTCCAATACCAAATGCTACGGTTGAACTCTATGATAGTGGCGGAAGTTTTGTAACAAGTACCACGACCAATGCCGCTGGCCGTTACGTTTTTGCCGGTATGGCTAACGGTTCCTATACGGTCAGGGTAGTAAACAATACGGTGAGATCAACTCGTCCCGGTGGGAGTACATGTACAAGCTGTATCCCCGTCCAAACCTTTAAAACGGATTATATTGCTAGTATAGTGGTTGAAGATACCAATTCCGTGGGAGGTGAAGACCCAGCAGGGCAGGATCCGGGTCCGGGTACCCTCAGTAATGCCCAGACGATATCCACCTTTACTATTCTCAACGAAGGGGTGGCAGGGATGGACTTTGGTTTTAATTTCAATACCATTGTAAATACGAATGAAGACGGGCAGGGATCCCTGGAACAATTCATCATTAATTCAAATAATCTTGGAGAGACCGGACTCGATATTGTAGCCAATGGGATCTTTGATCCCGCTGCGGGTGAAGATACTTCAATCTTTATGATTCCCCCAACAGGAGATGCTCTTGGCAGGGCAGCTGATACGAACTATAGCAGCGGGATTTTTGATATTGAGATCGATGCATTGACATCAATTGCCGGAGATAATACCCATATTGACGGTCGCACCCAAACTGCGTATTCGGGTGACACCAATACAGGTAGCATAGGTGCTGGCGGGACATCGGTAGGTACTTCAGCCACTAATCTGCCAAATTATGATCTTCCCGAGATCCAGGTCAACGGTAAGGATGGAAATACATTTAGAAATGAAGGAAATACAAACGTGATCCGTAATCTTTCCATTTTTGCCAGCGATCTGGCAGGAGTGCAGGTAAATAATGGATCTGCAACAGTTTCTAATAACCTACTTGGAGTAAATGCGCTGGGCACCAATGATGGTAATATTCTGTACGGAGTAGATATTACAGGTGGTTCGGCCATTATAGATGGAAATTATATCAGCACGAATGAAGAAGCAGGCATCTTGATTAGCGGAGGTACAGCTTCAACGATACAGAATAATCACCTAACGGTTAATGGGAATGATACCTGTTTTGACAATATCACTATAACTGGTGGGTCGGGAATTCTCATTCAATATAATCTTATTGAGCTCTCAGCAGCCATGGGTATAGATGGGAACGGGATAGCCGGAGGCGTTACCATTACAGAAAACTCCATAACCACAGCCGGACAGGACGGGGGTAATTGCAGTGGACAAACAGAAAATACCGGTATCCGTCTTGATGGAAGTAATTCTTCAATTACGGGCAACATCATCTACCAGAACGGAGGGCCGGGGATCGTTCTGGCAGGGGGGAACACCTCCGGCAACCTTATCTCCCAAAACTCCATCTACGCCAACGGCACCAATGGAGACGCCCTGGGGATAGACATTGACCAGGCCGATGGTATGGGAGATGGCATTACTTTAAATGATACAGGAGATGCGGATACAGGGCCAAATGGCGCTGCCAATTTCCCCATCATAAGTGCAGCCTTTATGGAAGGTGCCAATGTGGTTATCAAGGGCTGGTCGCGTCCCGGAGCAACCCTGGAGTTCTTCCTAACCGATATTAATGAAGGAACTGCTGCGGCAGGAGACAATGAATTGGGCCTCTCAAAGGATTATGGGGAAGGCCAGGTATATCTGGGAAGTGCCGTGGAAGGCACTGTGGCTGATACCGATGCCGGTACCTCTTCTTATACAGATACTGACGGGAACACGGACAATACCAATCTTTTTGAAGTGCGTATCCCGGCACCACCAGGTGTAAATGTAGGTAACTTAATCACAGCTACGGCAACCCTTGCCAATACTACATCCGAATTTTCGCCTTTCTCCCAGATCGTTATCCGGACGGTGATCACAAACCGAAAGATAACCTACAGGGTGAAGATGAATTAAGAAGGTTTGAAATGAATGAGTGGATGATGAATGAAAAGGAACATACATATTTTCTGAAAAAACTGGCGAGATCCTATCGTACAGCAGGACTACTCCTGGGTATTATTTGGGTGATGATGTTTCAGGATGTTCAGGCCCAGTCAGGGGTAGGAGCCAATTTTGGTATAGAAGCCGATGCCTACTCAGGGGACGTCATTTCGGGGGTTCTTACAGATGATTGGTTTTATAATGGGATATCCGGAGCAGGTGTAGTTGACGAGGCCACGGCAGCGGCCATGGGGTATGCAGCCCAGCTGGCTGCCAACAACAATATAGCGTTCGACCTCAGACAGAGCATTCCCAATTACGCTTCCAACAATGGCTATATCTGGTACAGCACACGTTACGGCAGGGATTATACAAGTTTGTCCGGAAATGACTTTACAACTTTCACGTCTGGGAAAAACGGAGATAATCCTATGACCTCATGGAGTAATGGACCATCATCAGTGCCCTCCAAAACTGATATTGTAGACTCAGGAGTGCACATGCGAAGGAATGGAGATCAGGTTACGGACGACCTATGGGTTCAAATGATGATTTCCACACTTTCCTCCTCAGGTAACCATTTTATTGATTTTGAACTATTTGTGTCGGAATTATCGACTTCAGGGAGTTCATTTGTAAACTCAGGACCTCATGAAGGCCATACGGCTTGGGAGTTTGATGCGAGCGGAAACGTAGTTCAGATAGGCGATATGGTCATTGGGTTTTCCTATAGTGGAAGCGGTGTAACAGGGGTGGAAGTACGTCTGTGGATTGATCGTTCTATTTTTAATCCTGGTTCTGCACCGGGAGGTACCTCCACCTTTGTTTGGGGCCCGAATATCGACGGGGGCAGTACCTATGGCTATGCCCAGATCGTCGTTCCAGCCGGAACCCTCCTCAGTAATGTCAACCTGTTTTCCACCACCGCTCCACCCTGGGGAACCACCGATACTTCGGGATATAACACCAATTACAGTGGAGGTTACCTCGCTGAAGTTGGCGTAAATTTTACACAGCTCGGATTCGACCCTAGGGCGCTTTTCGGTTCTGGTGCTGCCTGTGACTCTCCTTTCAGCGCTGTGATCACAAAATCAAGAACCTCTTCCTCATTCACGTCCTCCTTAAAGGATTTTGCAGGGCCTTACGACTTCCTGGGAAGTGCGGCAGGGACCGAAGTGAACACAAGCATTGTAGATCCGGGGGATTTCGATTCATGCAATACAGGCGAAACACTTAATCTTCAAGCAGAATTTATTTCAGCAAGTGCTGAATATATCTGGTATTCGTTAACACCGGGAGTAGTTTTTCCTGCCAATGGTCTTTCCGAGATATCCGGTGTCGGCATGGACAATGTGGACATTGATACTCCAGGAAACTATCAACTGGGAATAGCACCCCTCGAAGGCTGTACTCCCGTGACTGAGCCCTCTGACATATTATTGATAAATGCAATTCCATGTGCTATTGGGGAAAATTATACCACTCCTGTCAACATGGCGCTCAATGTAAATGCACCAGGTGTTCTTACCAACGACACAGACCTTGAACCAGGCGATGTTCTCACGGCAAACACGGTGCCTCTTGTGAATGTAACTAATGGAACCCTCATACTGGCCTCAGACGGGAGTTTTACGTATACACCCAATGCCAATTTCAATGGATCAGATAGTTTCACCTATCAGGTCTGTGATTCTTACGGCTTATGTGATTCTGCAATAGTCAATCTGAGCATCAGATTGGCTGGAGTTATCACCAATAGGAGAATAACCTACAGGGTCAACCCGAATTAGATCCAATTCTCACTTCATATACAAAAGTTCAGGAAAATAATCATGACATTTTCAGACCTCAAAACCGGCATCCAGGAACGGGGAAATTGGCACTAAAACTGCCTTCCAATTCGATCTTCATTTTTTGACCGTCCATTAGACGGAATTTCTGTTTTTTGTTGAAAATTCCTACGAAATCACCCTCCGATAAACCCCATGATTATTGGGATTATCGACCAACGAAACCTTAGTGTTTTTAAGGTTTTTATAGCGTAAAACCTCAGATATCGTGTCCTAGACCATGCATTTCATCGAGTACACAACAATTATTTTCCTAGGGGTAGCTTCGGGTTAAATTTGTTAGTTGATAATAAAATATCAGGTGTAAACCATCGAACCAACTATTGACGAAAGAGAAAAACATACTTAAAAAATTAATCATGGATAAGAAGATCCTACTTCTTCTGTTTCTGGTATCGGGATTTGCCTTTTCACAAACCACTGTGAATTTGCAAGACCAGTGTAATTGTGAGGTGCTTAGCGGTACTGCAGTTACATCTCCCGGAACCACCACCCCAAGCGGTGCTGATACAGGAGACATTTATGTCAATACCAATACCGGAGTAATCTACTTCTGGGATGGTGATTCCTGGGAATTAACCTCTTCGGATGATCAGCAACTTCAGAACTTTAGTTTCAATGCGGGAACGAATATCCTTTCCCTTGACATTGAAGACGGTAATACCGTGACGGTAGACCTAAGCTCATTGAGTAGTACAGGTACTGATGATCAGGCACTAAGCCTGGCCGGTAACATACTTACGTTAGAAGATGGGGGAACGGTAGACCTAACTCCTTTTTTAGACAATACAGATGACCAGATAATTACAGCCTTTAGTATTGATGCCAGTAATATACTTACTCTGACATTAGAGAATGGAAATACGCAGACAGTAGATCTTTCGGGATTGGTAGGAACCGATGATCAAACGGCTGCTGAAGTAACCTACGATAATACCACCTCTGGTTTAACTGCCACCGATGTCCAGGCTGCCATTGATGAGATCAATGCTTTGGCCGGAACTGTCGCATTAGTTGATAATGGAGACGGCACATACGATTTTACCGATGCTGCCGGAAATACTACCATCATCAGTGATACGAGTATCTCCACGATGGTAGACAATCTGGATGGGACCTATACTTATACCGATGAGACCGGTGCTACCCAGGTGATTGACACCAACGCCAGTAGCAACCCATACGATAATACCACCTCTGGCTTAACCGCCACGGATGTTCAGGCCGCCATTGATGAGATCAATGCTTTGGCCGGGACTGTCGCATTGGTTGATAATGGAGACGGCACATATGATTTTACCGATGCTGCCGGAAATACTACCATCATCAGTGATACGAGTATCTCTACACTGGTAGACAATCTAGATGGGACCTATACTTATACCGATGAGACCGGTGCTACCCAGGTGATTGACACCAACGCCAGTAGCAACCCATACGATAATACCACCTCTGGCTTAACCGCCACGGATGTACAGGCTGCCATTGATGAGATCAATGCTTTGGCCGGGACTGTCGCATTGGTTGATAATGGAGACGGCACATACGATTTTACCGATGCTGCCGGAAATACTACCATCATCAGTGATACGAGTATCTCTACACTAGTAGACAATCTGGATGGGACCTATACTTATACCGATGAGACCGGTGCTACCCAGGTGATCGACACCAATGCCAGCAGCAACCCTTACGATAATACCACATCAGGCTTAACTGCCACGGATGTTCAGGCCGCCATTGATGAGATCAATGCTTTGGCCGGGACTGTCGCATTAGTTGATAATGGAGACGGCACATATGATTTTACCGATGCTGCCGGGAATACTACCATCATCAGTGATACGAGTATCTCTACACTGGTAGACAATCTAGATGGGACCTATACTTATACCGATGAGACCGGTGCTACCCAGGTGATCGACACCAATGCGAGCAGTAACCCTTACGATAATACCACATCAGGCTTAACTGCCACGGATGTTCAGGCCGCCATTGATGAGATCAATGCTTTGGCCGGGACTGTCGCATTAGTTGATAATGGAGACGGCACATATGATTTTACCGATGCTGCCGGGAATACTACCATCATCAGTGATACGAGTATCTCTACACTGGTAGACAATCTAGATGGGACCTATACTTATACCGATGAGACCGGTGCTACCCAGGTCATCGACACCAATGCGAGCAGTAACCCTTACGATAATACCACCTCCGGTTTAACTGCCACCGATGTACAGGCCGCCATTGATGAGATCAATGCTTTGGCCGGGACTGTCGCATTAGTTGATAATGGAGACGGCACATATGATTTTACCGATGCTGCCGGGAATACTACCATCATCAGTGATACGAGTATCTCTACACTGGTAGACAATCTAGATGGGACCTATACTTATACCGATGAGACCGGTGCTACCCAGGTCATCGACACCAATGCGAGCAGTAACCCTTACGATAATACCACCTCCGGTTTAACTGCCACCGATGTACAGGCCGCCATTGATGAGATCAATGCTTTGGCCGGGACTGTCGCATTAGTTGATAATGGAGACGGCACATACGATTTTACCGATGCTGCCGGAAATACTACCATCATCAGTGATACGAGTATCTCCACGATGGTAGACAATCTGGATGGGACCTATACTTATACCGATGAGACCGGTGCTACCCAGGTGATCGACACCAATGCCAGCAGCAACCCTTACGATAATACCACATCAGGCTTAACTGCCACGGATGTTCAGGCCGCCATTGATGAGATCAATGCTTTGGCCGGGACTGTCGCATTAGTTGATAATGGAGACGGCACATACGATTTTACCGATGCTGCCGGAAATACTACCATCATCAGTGATACGAGTATCTCCACGATGGTAGACAATCTGGATGGGACCTATACTTATACCGATGAGACCGGTGCTACTCAAGTCATAGACACCAATGCGAGCAGCAACCCTTATGATAATACCACATCAGGCTTAACTGCCACCGATGTACAGGCTGCCATTGATGAGATCAATGCCTTGGCCGGAACTGTGGCTTTGGTTGACAATCTCGATGGTACATATACCTTTACAGATGCTTCGGGAAGTAATACCACGATCAGCGATACAAGTATTTCCACCTTGGTGAATAATGGAGATGCAACTTTCACGTATACAGATGAAACCGGTACGCCGGTGACGATCGATTTGATCAGTGCTGATGCTAACAACGATATTATTGCAGGTTCTGATGGCGGACTCTACTTAAACGTGGCTTCTGTGGCTGTAGGGGAGACCATAACCAATATTGCAGATAACGGAGATGGTACTTTTACCTATACCAATGAAAATGGTATACCACAAACCATAAATAAGGCCGATGTTACTGATAATGTTGATGGTACTTATACTTTCGATAATAATGATGGAACTCCTGTTACTATTAGTACAACCGCCGCGAGTAATCCTTACGACAATACAACATCAGGTTTAACCGCCACAGATGTGCAGGCCGCTATCGATGAGGTATCCGCAGGAAGTACTGATGATCAGAATATCTCGGGATCAGGATTAGCAGGCACGAACCTGACTATCGGAATCGAAAATGGTGCTTCCGAAGTCGTCGATCTTTCTTCTTTAGTAGGAACCGATGATCAGATCGCTAATGAGGTGAACATCACGGACGCAGGCGGTAACTTTACCTCTACTGAGGTGGAAGGTGCCCTGGCTGAACTGGCTGCCGGAAGTACGGATGACCAGAATATTTCAGGCTCAGGCTTAGCCGGAACCAACCTGACTATCGGGATCGAAAATGGTGCATCAGAGGTAGTTGACCTCTCTTCCCTGGTGGGAACAGATGATCAGACAGCTGCAGAAGTCACCTATGACAATACAACTTCCGGACTTACCGCTGTTGACGTTCAGGCCGCTATTGATGAGGTAGCCGCAGGTAGCACGGATGACCAAAACATTTCTGGCTCTGGATTAGCAGGAACTAACCTGACTATTGGAATCGAGAATGGCGCCTCCGAAGTGGTGGATCTTTCTTCTTTGGTAGGAACTGATGATCAGGATCTAACAGGAGCCAGCCTTAGTGGGGCTAATATCCTTCAGATTGACATTGAGAATGGTAGTTCAACAACAGTGGACCTATCTTCTTTAGATGATTCAGGAACTGACGACCAAAATATTTCAGGCTCAGGATTAGCCGGAACCAACCTGACTATCGGGATCGAAAATGGTGCATCAGAGGTAGTTGACCTCTCTTCCCTGGTGGGAACAGATGATCAGACAGCTGCAGAAGTTACCTATGACAATACAACTTCCGGACTTACCGCTGTTGACATTCAGGCCGCTATCGATGAGGTAGCTGCTGGTAGCACGGATGACCAGAATATCTCTGGTTCAGGTTTAGCCGGAACTAACCTTACCATTGGTATCGAGAACGGAGCATCAGAAGTCGTGGATCTTTCTTCCCTTGTGGGAACTGACGACCAGATCGCCAGTGAAGTAAATATTACCGATGCGGGCGGAAACTTTACCTCTACTGAGGTGGAAGGTGCCCTGGCTGAACTGGCTGCCGGAAGCACGGACGATCAGAATATTTCAGGATCAGGACTGGCAGGAACCAACCTGACTATCGGGATCGAAAATGGTGCATCAGAGGTAGTTGACCTCTCTTCCCTGGTGGGAACAGATGATCAGACAGCTGCAGAAGTTACTTATGACAATACAACTTCCGGACTAACCGCTGTTGATGTTCAGGCCGCTATCGATGAGGTAGCTGCTGGAAGCACAGATGATCAGAATATCTCTGGCTCTGGATTAGCAGGAACTAACCTGACTATTGGAATCGAGAATGGCGCCTCAGAAGTGGTCGATCTCTCTTCATTGGTAGGAACCGATGATCAAAATCTCTCTACGGATAGTACTCCGGGAAATATTTCTATTGAAGATGGAAATTCTCTCACTTTAAATGTTGATGATGCTGATGCTGACGCGACCAATGAATTCAACACTGCTCTTGGGATGAATGCCGGTGCTTTGGAAGTTACAGATGCAGGTGGGACCCTTTCTACTAGTTTAATTAGCACAGATGCAAACAACGACATTAGCTCAGGCTCAGATGGAGCACTATACCTTAATGTGGCCTCTGTAACCATATCCGAGACCATTACCAATATTGCAGATAATGGAGATGGTACCTTTACCTATACCAATGAGAATGGTGTGCCTCAGACGATCAGCAAGGCTGACGTCACGGACAATACAGATGGTACATATACATTCGATAACAATGATGGTTCTCCTGTAACCATCAGTACAACAGCTGCCAGTAACCCTTACGACAATACCACCTCTGGTTTAACTGCCACGGATGTACAGGCTGCAATTGACGAAGTAGCAGGGGGAAGCACAGATGACCAAAATATTTCAGGCTCAGGCTTAGCCGGAACTAACCTTACTATTGGTATCGAAAACGGAACTTCGGAGGTAGTCGACCTTTCTTCTTTAGTAGGAACTGATGATCAGATCGCCAGCGAGGTAAATATCACGGACGCAGGCGGAAACTTTACTTCTACAGAAGTGGAAGGTGCCCTGGCTGAACTAGCTGCAGGTAGCACAGATGACCAAAATATTTCCGGATCTGGCTTAGCAGGAACCAACCTTACTATTGGAATCGAGAACGGAGCATCAGAAGTGGTGGACCTTTCTTCCCTTGTGGGAACAGATGATCAGGATTTAACAGGAGCCAGCCTTAGTGGTGCCAATATCCTCCAGATCGATATAGAGAATGGAGCTTCAACAACGGTTGATCTATCTTCTCTGGATGATTCAGGAACCGATGACCAAAATATTTCAGGTTCAGGCTTAGCCGGGACCAACCTTACCATTGGAATCGAAAACGGTACTTCAGAGGTGGTAGATCTTTCTTCTTTAGTAGGAACAGACGACCAGACTGCTGCTGAAGTCACCTATGACAATACAACTTCCGGACTTACGGCTGTTGACGTACAGGCCGCTATCGATGAGGTAGCTGCAGGTAGCACGGATGACCAGGATATCTCTGGTTCAGGATTGGCTGGAACCAACCTTACTATTGGAATCGAGAACGGAGCATCAGAAGTGGTGGACCTTTCTTCCCTGGTAGGATCCGATGATCAAAATATTTCCGGATCAGGATTAGCCGGAACCAACCTTACTATTGGAATCGAGAACGGTACTTCTGAAGTAGTAGATCTTTCTTCCCTTGTTGGAACAGATGATCAGAACCTAACAGGAGCCAGCCTTAGCGGAGCTAATGTACTGCAGATCGATATAGAGAATGGAGCTTCAACAACGGTTGATCTGTCATCTTTGGATGATTCAGGAACCGATGACCAAAATATCTCAGGCTCAGGCTTGGCCGGAACCAACCTTACTATTGGTATCGAAAACGGTACTTCAGAGGTGGTAGATCTGTCTTCTTTAGTTGGAACAGACGACCAAACAGCTGCTGAAGTCACCTATGACAATACAACTTCCGGACTTACCGCTGTTGATGTACAGGCTGCTATTGATGAAGTAGCTGCAGGTAGCACGGATGACCAGGATATCTCTGGTTCAGGATTGGCCGGAACCAACCTAACCATTGGAATCGAGAACGGAGCATCAGAAGTGGTGGACCTTTCTTCTTTAGTGGGATCAGATGATCAGAATATCTCTGGTTCGGGCTTGGCAGGAACCAACCTTACGATTGGTATCGAAAATGGTACTTCAGAGGTGGTCGACCTTTCTTCTTTAGTAGGAACTGATGATCAGATCGCCAGTGAGGTAAATATCACGGATGCAGGCGGTAACTTTACTTCTACGGAAGTGGAAGGTGCCCTGGCTGAACTGGCTGCAGGTAGCACGGATGACCAGGATATTTCAGGCTCAGGCTTGGCCGGAACCAACCTTACCATTGGAATCGAGAATGGAGCATCAGAAGTGGTAGATCTTTCATCCCTTGTGGGAACAGATGATCAGGACCTAACAGGAGCCAGCCTTAGTGGTGCCAATATCCTTCAGATCGATATTGAAAACGGCGCTTCTACAACGGTTGATCTGTCTTCTCTGGATGATTCAGGAACAGATGACCAAAATATCTCAGGATCTGGCTTAGCCGGAACTAACCTTACGATCGGTATCGAAAACGGTACTTCAGAAGTGGTGGATCTTTCATCCCTTGTGGGAACAGACGACCAAACTGCTGCTGAAGTCACCTATGACAATACAACTTCCGGACTTACTGCTGTTGATGTACAGGCCGCTATTGATGAGGTAGCTGCAGGTAGCACGGATGACCAGGATATCTCTGGTTCAGGATTGGCCGGAACCAACCTAACCATTGGAATCGAGAACGGAGCATCAGAAGTGGTGGACCTTTCTTCTTTAGTGGGATCAGATGATCAGAATATCTCTGGTTCGGGCTTGGCAGGAACCAACCTTACGATTGGTATCGAAAATGGTACTTCAGAGGTGGTCGACCTTTCTTCTTTAGTAGGAACTGATGATCAGATCGCCAGTGAGGTAAATATCACGGATGCAGGCGGAAACTTTACTTCTACAGAAGTGGAAGGTGCCCTGGCTGAACTGGCCGCTGGAAGCACAGATGACCAAAATATTTCTGGATCTGGCTTAGCCGGAACCAACCTTACCATTGGAATCGAAAACGGTACTTCAGAAGTGGTAGATCTGTCTTCTTTAGTAGGAACAGATGATCAGACTGCTGCTGAAGTCACCTATGACAATACAACTTCCGGACTTACTGCTGTTGATGTACAGGCCGCTATTGATGAAGTAGCTGCAGGTAGCACGGATGACCAGGATATTTCAGGATCAGGCTTAGCCGGAACCAACCTTACCATTGGAATCGAGAACGGAGCATCAGAAGTGGTGGATCTGTCTTCTTTAGTGGGATCAGATGATCAGAATATTTCCGGTTCAGGATTAGCCGGAACCAACCTTACCATTGGTATCGAAAACGGTACTTCTGAAGTGGTAGATCTTTCTTCCCTTGTGGGCACAGATGATCAGGACTTAACAGGAGCCAGCCTTAGTGGTGCCAATATCCTTCAGATCGACATTGAGAACGGAGCTTCAACAACGGTGGACTTATCTTCTTTGGATGATTCAGGAACCGATGACCAAAATATCTCAGGTTCAGGCTTAGCCGGAACCAACCTTACCATTGGTATCGAAAACGGTACTTCTGAAGTGGTAGATCTGTCTTCTTTAGTGGGAACAGATGATCAGATCGCGAGTGAGGTAAATATCACGGATGCAGGCGGAAACTTTACTTCTACAGAAGTGGAAGGTGCCCTGGCCGAACTGGCTGCAGGAAGTACAGATGATCAAAATATCTCTGGTTCGGGCTTAGCCGGAACTAACCTAACCATTGGAATCGAAAACGGTACTTCAGAAGTGGTGGATCTTTCATCCCTTGTGGGAACAGACGACCAAACTGCTGCTGAAGTAACTTATGATAATACAACTTCCGGACTTACTGCTGTTGATGTACAGGCCGCTATTGATGAGGTAGCTGCAGGTAGCACGGATGACCAGGATATCTCTGGTTCAGGATTAACAGGAACCAACCTTACTATTGGAATCGAGAACGGAGCATCAGAAGTGGTGGATCTGTCTTCTTTAGTGGGATCAGATGATCAGAATATTTCCGGATCAGGATTAGCAGGAACCAACCTTACTATTGGAATCGAGAATGGTACCTCAGAGGTAGTAGATCTTTCTTCCCTTGTGGGCACAGATGATCAGAACCTAACAGGAGCCAGCCTTAGCGGAGCTAATATACTGCAGATCGATATTGAAAATGGAGCTTCTACAACGGTTGATCTGTCATCTTTGGATGATTCAGGAACAGACGATCAGAATATTGAAAGCCTGGCCGTAGATACCGGTACAAACATACTCACCGTAGGAATAGAAGATGGTACTAGTCAGACTGTAGACCTTTCTCATCTCGATGATAACGGCACAGACGACCAATACGACGATGAAGTTCCATTGAGAACTCCTATCGACGTGGATGAAGGCGGAGCAGCTTCACCTACAAACGAAACTAATGTAGAAGAAGTAATACAGGCAATCGCACCGATCACCTCTAAGGCAGCCAGGATCTTTTATCCTCCGTCCATTGCGATTGATGCGTCAACCAACGGTGTTGGGTATACAGTAGACCTATACCAACAATATTTAGACCAATACGGTAATGTGGCTACCAGCAATTTTACGTCAAGCGCGGGTGCTCCAGCCACGGTACCAACGTATGTAGCTACTGATCTGTATTACTACGTGACCTATGCCGATCCTACTGTATTTGCCAATTTGAGTATAAATGCCAGTGGGGTATTGACCTATGATATTATTGGACAGCCTTCAGACTATAACTCCCTGATCAATGTGGTGTTCGTAGTAAAATAATAGTTTAAACAGACCCAAATAAGGCTTGAAAACAGCTCGCATATATAAGCTTAGTGTCCTCAGCATTGTTTTTACACTGCTGGGGATTCTCGCATCTAACGCGCAGTTTTTATTACAGGCGCCAAATAGCGGGGACGAAACTAATTTTCGGTGGTATGAGGCTTCAGATACGGCTACCGTATTGTCCACGGATTTTTTCTACGAAACTTCAACCCCGGGTATTTATTTTGCTACTTACGATGGAACCCTGTGCGGTTCCAATGCCACAGACTACTTTATTTTAACGGATTGCGATAGCCCCGATAATCAGGTTACCCTCGATATTTCTGCAAATGTGAGCGGTAGTGCCACAGTTACATGGACCCCTGCGGTAGCTGGAGATCAGCTCAGGCCGGTGGTCACTTCAACAATCACCGTTACCAGATATACGGCAACCCTTACCAAAGCTGGGAATTCGATGGATCTGCCGTCCTTTACGGTAGTATGTCTGCAACAGGCTGCTACTTTGGTAGATGACTTTATTACGCTGATTGAAGATACGTCAACCCTGATTCCTATCTACGACAACGACAGCGGCTTACCCTCCACAGGAACGCTTACAACTACTGATCCTACTAATGGAACCCTGGTGATCGATGACAACGGTACTCCCAATGATCCCTCAGATGACATTGTTCAATACACCCCATTTATTGACTATAACGGGCCTGATTCTTTTACATATACTGTTTGTAATTCCTTTGGGGACTGTAGCACAGCAACTGTGACTATTGATGTCACACCATTTATTGATACTGAAGATGACGCCGTTGCAACCATTCTGGATACACCTGTTGACATAGACATCTGGACCATGAATGACAACGATCTTCCCCTTAACGGAACGATCACCTCAACGAACCCAACTAACGGTACGCTCACAAGGGACGACAATGGAACACCTAATGATCCTACTGATGATACCTTTACCTATGTTCCGAATCCCGGTTTCCTGGGTGCTGATGATTTTATCTACACCATTTGTGATATGAGTGGGAATTGTGACTCGGCTACTATTTACGTTTATATCAACGAACCCGACGTGGATCTTGATTCTGATGACGACGGTATTGTAGATGCTTTTGAAGATCTGAATCTCGACGGAGACAATGATCCATTTACCAATCCTACAGATACCGATGGTGATGGTATACCAGACTACCTCGACATCGACAGTGATGATGATGGTATTCCGGATAATGTGGAAGCACAGTCTACCGATGGATATATTCCACCTACAGGGCAGGATGACAATGACAACGGCCTTGATGATGCCTACGAAAATGGGGGCAGTCTAGGGCTGATTCCAATCGATACGGATGGCGACGGCCTGCCTGATTATGTGGACGATGATAGTGACGATGATGGTGTCCCCGACAGTATTGAAGGACATGACCACGATCATGACGGTATTCCCGATGTGACCTATCTCGGTTCTGATAAGGATAATGACGGTCTGGATGATGGATATGAAGGTGGTTCCACAATTGATACTGATGTCAACGACGAAATTGATAATCCATACCAGGATCTGCCCAACAATGACGGAGACGAGGAATCAGATTATAGGGATACCGATGATGATAACGACAGCATCCCAACGGTAGATGAAGATTATAACGGAGATAGTAATTATGCCAACGATGATGAGAATAACAATGGCACTCCGGATTATCTGGAACCAAATGCCATTGAAGCTGATATTGAAGTATTCAATGTAGTTACGCCGAACGGAGACGGCATACATGATGTACTCTCAATCAGGGGTCTGGAAGATTATCCTAACAACACCCTGAAAATTTACAACAGGTGGGGAGTTCAGGTCTATTTAACCAAGGCATATAACACCCAGGGTAACGTCTTTGACGGAACCTCTGAAGGCCGGGTGACTATCGACAAGGAGAATAAACTCCCTGTGGGAACCTATTTCTATATCCTCGATTATGAGGACAATACCGGGGCAACGAAATCAATGACCGGCTATATTTACCTTAACCGATAAACCATGACACCTACACTTAATTACACCCAAATATCGAAGGTTTTACAAAAAGGTATTTTTATTTGCCTCTTCTGTTCTCTTTTGCAGCTTAGCGCCCAGCAGGATGCACAGTACACTCAATATATGTACAATACCGTAAGTGTTAATCCGGGATACGCAGGTTCCCGTGGTCAATTGAGCGTAGCAGCCCTTTACAGGGCACAATGGGTAGGACTGGAAGGTGCACCCAAGACGCAAACTTTTAATTTCCATACACCCGTGGGCTACAGGGGAGTAGGTCTGGGACTGTCTATTGTCAACGATCAAATTGGTCCGACTTCTGAGACTTATTTTGATATGGACTTTTCATATACCATTCAGCTTGCTGCAGAAAAAAGACTGAGTTTTGGATTAAAAGGTAGCGTGCATATGCTGGATATACGCTTTTCAGAATTAAATCAGGACTATACCAACCCCGGCGGACCAGATCCTACCCTGCAACAGGATATTCAGAATAAACTATCGCCTAACTTAGGTGCCGGTGTCTATTACCATACGGATAAATATTATCTCGGATTATCCGTTCCGCGCTTTCTGCAGACCTCTCATTTTGACGAATCTTCCCTTTCAACTGCAGCAGAACAAATGAATTTATATCTGATTACAGGCTATGTTTTCCAGATGAATCCATTGTGGAAGTTTAAACCCACCATCCTGGCCAAGGTAGTTCAGGGAGCTCCACTACAGCTTGATGGCTCTGTAAATTTCATGTACAACGATAAATTTATCATGGGAGCTGCTTACCGTTGGGATGCGGCTGTTAGTGCTATGGCCGGATTTCAAGTATCACCTGAATTCCTCATCGGTCTTGCCTATGACAGGGAAATTACCGAATTGGGAACCGCCCGCTTCAACGACGGGTCATTTGAGGTGATTTTGAGGTACGACTTTATCAAAGTGAAGGATAACCTGAAATCTCCCAGGTTCTTCTAAACCACTCTAATCGACTTATAAACCGTCTAAGATTTAAGATTCACTTAACCAATTAACTTCGGGAAACGTGTTATTTTTACGCGGTGGAAGAAGAAAGAGTTATTCTGGTAAATCATAAAGATGAAGAGATTGGGACCATGCCAAAGATGGAAGCCCATGAAAAAGCCGTCCTGCACAGGGCGTTTTCTGTTTTTGTGATGAACTCCAAAGGCGAGACCATGCTGCAGCAAAGAGCTGCAAAAAAATATCATTCCCCTTTACTCTGGACCAACACCTGCTGTAGTCACCAACGTTTAGGGGAAAATAATCCGGGCGCTGGTAAAAGACGTCTTCAGGAAGAAATGGGGTTTCAGACGGAACTCAAGGAATTGTTCAGCTTTATCTATAAAGCCCCTTTCGATAACGGCCTTACCGAACACGAATTGGACCATGTAATGATAGGTTTCTACGAAGGAGAACCCAGAATTAATCCTGAGGAGGTGGAAGCGTGGAAATGGATGAAGCCCGATGATATAAGGCTCGACATTCAGAAATCCCCTGAATCCTACACCGCATGGTTTAAAATTATATTTGAGAAGTTTTACGACCATCTCATTAAAAATACACCCAAGGAATGAAAGTAAAAGTAAGCCGCAGAGCTCATTTTAATGCTGCACACAGATTATACAGAGCCGATTGGAGCGATACAAAAAACAACGATGTATTCGGGAAATGTAACAACCCTAATTTTCATGGCCATAACTATGAACTGATCGTAAGTGTTACAGGGGAGATCGACCCTGTAACCGGGTTTGTCATCGACGTAAAAATCCTCAAGGACCTGATCAAAGCTGAGGTGGAAGAAGCTTTTGACCATAAAAATCTCAATCTTGAAGTCCCGGAATTTAAAGAGCTCAATCCTACAGCAGAGAATATCGCTGTGGTCATCTGGAATAAACTCAGACCACATATCAAGGCCTCGGATGCCTTAGAAGTTGAATTATACGAGACCCCGAGGAACTTTGTAACATACACCGGTGAATAAATGAGCCTTGAAGTTGGTGATAAAATTCCGGAGTTTTCCCTGATAGATCAACAGGGTAATTCCTTTGACAGTAAAGACTATGTGGGCAAAAAGCCTCTGGTGATCTTTTTTTATCCCAAAGACGGAACCCCCGGATGCACTAAAGAAGCTTGCTCGTTCAGGGACAGTTATGAGGAATTCACCGACAGAGGAGCGGAAGTGATCGGTATTAGCGCTGATTCTGAATCTTCACATCGTAAATTCGCTTCGAGGTATAAATTGCCGTTTATACTTCTTGCAGATACTAAAAATAAGGTTCGCCGACTATTTAAAGTGGAAAAGGCCTTGTTTAATCTGCTACCGGGAAGGGAGACCTACGTTGTGGACAAAGAAGGGCGTGTGATTATGGCCTTTAACAATATGGGTGCTTCCGGGCACATTACCCGGGCTTTAAAGGCATTAAAGTCGATCTCATGAATAAATTATATCCACTTAAATTTAATCCCATCTTAAAAGAGAGGCTCTGGGGAGGAACCAAACTTGCCGAGCAACTCCATAAGCCCAGTACCAGCGATATTACCGGAGAAAGCTGGGAGCTTTCCGGAGTGAAAGGTGATGTTTCAGAAGTGTCAAACGGTGAATTTAGAGGAGCAACTCTAAATGAGTTGATAGAACGATGGGGACCTGAACTGTTGGGTAAGTCGGTTATTGAGCAATTCGGGAAGGAATTCCCCATACTGATCAAATTTATCGATGCAAAACAAGATCTCTCCATCCAGTTGCACCCAAATGATGAGTTGGCTAAATCAAGGCATAATTCTTTCGGCAAGACAGAAATGTGGTACATCATGGACGCGGATGAAGATGCCAACTTAATTGTTGGGTTTAATCAGCCCATGACCAGGGAAAAATATATTGAAAGCATAGAAAACAAGACCCTGCTGCAGTATATGAATTACGAGAAAGTAGAAGCAGGAGATACTTTTTTCATCAATACCGGGAAGATACACGCCATAGGAGCCGGGGTGCTTTTAGCTGAAATTCAGCAGACATCTGATGTCACCTACAGGGTTTACGATTTTGACCGCAGGGACAAGGATGGAAATTTAAGAGAATTACACACAGATCTCGCTCTGGATGCCATAGATTTTAAACAGAAGGACGATTTTAAGGTGAAGTACGAGCGAACCGCGAACAAGATAAATCCCATGGTTTCTTGTCCTTATTTCAAAACCAATTTTATGGAGTTGCAAAGCGATCTGACCCAGAATACAGCTGAGAGGGATTCCTTTACCATCTATATGTGTGTAGAGGGGAGAGCGGAGATTGCAAATGAAGCAGGATCCGAATCTATACGAAATGGAGAGACCATCCTCCTTCCGGCTAACTCTAAAATCATTACCATACAAACTTCCGGTTGCAAGCTTCTGGAAGTCGTCCTTTAAAAGAAAAGGGGTTTTTTCTTGAAGGACGAGCACTAAAGGTTATTTTTGTACAAAACAATTTCAAATGGCAAATATTCGCGATCTAAAGAAAGATATCAACTACGTGCTGGGCGATATCATTGAAGCAGTTTATATTATGGAGGAGTCCAACAACTCCACAGGCTCCAAAGAAGGGAGTGAAATCATCGATAAAGCCATAGTCACCTTTGACGACCTTATCGCCAAAGTGAATCAGAAAGATGTGGAAAATAGAAAGGCTCACCTCAAAGAAGTTCGCAAAGAATTGGAAAAAGAGGCGAATAGCCTGATCAAGAAACTAAATAAACTGGGATAGCCAGAGAGTTATTCAGACGCTCTTGCTTCCAGGTGCTTTTTTAGGGCCTTGCCGTACTTACCCTGGGCTACTTCCGGACTGAGTATGTGATAGAGGGAATCCAAATACTTTACATTGGCATCTGCCACTTCCGTGAGTGCAATAAAGGGGGCAACATCTGAATTTGCATTACTCATGGCGTAATTGAGGGCGTAAAGATAGCTTCGCTTTATATTCTGCTCATTTGCTACTTGAAGTGAATCAATGGCCATTGGATTGCTCAAGAGGACGGAATCCTGTGAGGCTCGCAACAGTTCCAGGTTCTGAGCGTTAAATCTGCTCATCACTGCCTTGTATTCTTCCAGTTTCTTTTGGGCATCTGATCCTTCAATGACGGCCTTGGAATCAAAGCCATTCCAAATCGTATTAATAGTGATCTTCCCGGCTTCTCCAAAGAATGTGATCCTGTCATTAATGTCATTGTTGTCGTCCTTTTTCAGGTAGAGATAATAAATTTCAGGACTTTCCAACTCTGTTTCAAATAGAAAGTCTCCCTTTCCTCTCATTTCGAGTGAATCGAGAGTTACCAATACGGAATCCTCTACTTTTTGAAGGAATAGGGTGCCTTTTTTTAAGCCTTTGACGTTACCGGCAACTTCCATCTTCATCTTCTGATTATCCCCGCAGGAAACAATTAATAATCCAAATAGCAGGAAAAAAGTCAGGTACTTCATACTTTGATAATTTGGCGCTAATATCTGTAAACTTTACGAAATACTAAACTTTGGAAGCAACTTCCATTAGCAGACCGCAAATATAGGCTCCGGCTGTACCAACAACATATCCCAATACGGCCAGGAGTATACCCACAGAAGTGAGTGACGGGTGAAATTCAGCGGCGACCACCGGTGCTGAAGCTGCACCTCCCACATTAGCCTGACTGCCAACGGCAAGAAAGAAAAAAGGTGCTTTAATCAATTTGGCAACCAGAATCAGCAAACCAGCATGAATAGAGATCCAAATAAGGCCAATAAGGATAAGTCCAGGGTTTTCAAGGACTTTTCCAAGATCCATTTTCATACCAATGGTTGCCACGAGGATATAGATAAATAAACCACCAATCTTACTGGCACCGGCACCCTCGTAAAGTTTAGCCTTTGTAAACGACAACAAAATTCCAACTGTGGTAGCAAAAACAACCATCCACAGGAACTCTGATCCCAGGGAAGACAAGGCTTTCTCTTTATTGCGGACAACCTCAAAATTGGACTGTAAAAAATCAGTGAAATGAAATCCGAGAAAATGCGCAATTCCAACCCCTGCAAATGCGAGACAAGTGAGAAGAATGTAGTCTTTTAAGGTGGGTATTCTCGCTATTTTGGCCGAATATGCCGTAACCTTCGCTCTCAGATGGTCTATTGAACTGGTATCTGCCTTGAGCCATCGGTCAATTTTTTCTGTTTTGCCTATTCCCAGAAGGATAATGGCCATCCATATATTGGCGACTACGATATCGATAAGGATCATTCCGCCGAAGTTGGCAGGATTGTACTGAAAAACCTCTAACATGGCAGCCTGGTTGGCACCGCCGCCAATCCAGCTTCCCGCTATTGTTGCCAGACCCCTCCAAACAGCATCAAAACCTGCGCCACCTACAGTTTCGGGAGAGAAAATAGAAACGATCAGAATTGCAATAGGTCCGCCAATAATAATACCAATAGTCCCCGTAAAAAACATGATCAGGGCTTTTGATCCCAGGTTGAGAATCGCTTTCAAATCAATACTCAAGGTCATAAGAATAAGAGCTGCCGGTAACAAATAGCGACTGGCGATATAGTATAAATTCGAAGATTCTTCTGAAATCAGGCCAAAGCTGGTAAACACAGCCGGCAGCATATAACACATCAGCAGGGTAGGAACTATTTTGTAAAATTTATTCCAAAATCCCGATTTAAAAGAAGAGGTGTAAAAAACAAATCCCAGGCAAAGGCAGAGCAGGCCAAGGATGACAGTATCATCCGTAAGGGGTAAATGATCCATAAATCTTTGGTTAGTTTGCTAAAGCACCAAATATAGAAATAAAAAAACGGGACTCAGATTCAATTATTAGATATTGAGCCAATAGGTAAGCTTGAGATTGATGGACCTTAGTTTTGGCATAAAAGAATTGACAAAATAATTGTCGTTGTACACCAGGAAAAGGTCTGAAAGCGGAGCAAAACGCCATTGCAGCCGCGAATTAATTCCCAGGTTATCCCGCTGATTACTGTACTGGACTAAGGTGGACCAGAAGATCGATTTGCTGAAAGTTAGATCAAACCTCGGACTTATCAGCCAAATATTTGCACTGCCGTAAGGATCCGGTAATTCTATTTGGTCATACCTGAAGTTCATGGAGACGATGGCTTTTGGCTGTAATCGGAGGTTTAGCCCTCCTTCCAAGGAAAAGAGATCACCGTTGAAAAACCGTCCTACGGTAGGCTCTATTGAATATGAAAAAATACGTCGCCTGTCTGATCGGTACCGAAAATTGACCGAATTGTAATAGTAGCCCTGTTCCCCGGGTAGCGGTATGGCATCATCACTTCGGGTAGGGTCAAAATCGTCTAATAAGTAAGTATACTGATGCGAAAATGATACCTGTGCCTCAGATAAATCGTTAAACCGCACCTCCCAGTCCAGACGGGTGGTATAGTCTGTGTTCTGGAAATCACGGGTGGGGCTCCAGATAAAATTTGGGAAGAAGCGTATACTGTGGTTCTGAATGATACCTTTCTCAGGCCAAAAGATCCTTCTCATGCTTAAAATGCCCTTGAAAATATCGGTTCTACGGATAAAGCCGAGATCAGACTGATAATCCTCCCCTACAAATACAGCTTTGCTGAAAAAGTTCCAGTATCGGGAGTTATACTCTAACTGCATTCCCGAAGATAGGTCTTCATCCCTTCCTTCCGGTTCAAAGGATTTGTGCAGGAATAATCGTCCGCTCCATAAATTATCTTCCGATATCAGGTTGTAGTCAATTCCGGCAACCCTGTTAAACCTTTCTTCTTCAGCCAGAAAGTCGTAGTCTTGAGTGGACTGACGGTTAATAAAGAAAAAGCCAATGTTGGAACGGGAAAATACCTGTTGCTGAACGGCCAGCATCATATTGTTGTTGGAGGCAATTTCGTTGGCCTCATCGGCCTCGGTTTGAAGGTTCAGGAAACCAATTCGGAGTCGCTTGTTCAGTTTGCCGCTGAGCCTGACACCGCCTATGATACTGTTTTCAATGGTGTTACCGGCCGTATCCCGGGCAATACCAATGCGCCTGGAGAAAAAAGGGTTGCTATCCCGGGAGTCACCAAAGTCGGCAAAGAGATCAATATTGTCAATAAAAAATTGTCGCCTTTCGGGAAGGCCAATTTCAAAACGTGTCAAGTTGGTAATCTGATTATCTACTTCTACCTGTGAAAAATCGGGATTTAGTGTGATGTCGAGGTTCAGGCTATTCCCGATAGACACTTTGGCATCACCACCCACTTTAAAATTATTGATCGAAGATTCATTTTCGAAATCCTTGGCATTGAGATAATTGATGTAGGGGATAACGGCAAAGGGTGTTCTGGATTTGCCAAGGGGTTTTTCGAAAATCATGTCCCCCATAAAGGTAAGCCCGAAGATGTTCTGATTTTGTGGAATACGGACCCAGGTACTATTTTCATTACTCTGTGTATCAAAACGATAACTGTTAAATCGCCATTTTGTTTCCCCTTCACGGAATTTAAATGAGGTTAGGGGAATAACCATTTCTGAGGTGTAGTAATCATCGTAGATCTTAGACTCTCCCCTCCACTTTACATCCCAGGAAATGGTAAATCCTCTCAGATCGAGACCACCTCCCGATACCAGGCCTTCACGTCTTACTCCATAGGGATTTGTCCCAAATAGAAAGGCGTTATTCCCATCATTAAAAGTATCGAAAAGCAAGGTAATATTATCGCTGTTCCCGGCTCGGAAATCCCTTCGCAGAGATTCTATGGCATAATCTTTTCCTTGAGTATTGACCTTAATTCCTATATACAGATTCTTATCATCATAGAGCATTTTTATATCAGTTTGCTCTCTGGCGAGGATAGAGTCTACAGGGAAATATTCCCAAAAATCTTTAGCACTTTCAGCTTCAGTCCAGATAGGTTCGTCGAGAATACCGTCAAGTTTGATAAAATCCTGTATGTATTTTACCTTGAACGATTTTTGTTTACTGCTGAAGTTATTTTGAGAATACGTAGTAAGGATGCCAAACAATATAAATGGGATCATAAAGATCACCTTGCTTTCTATGCCTGTAGTGTTTAACATCCCGGCAAATTTAACAGTTTTAGACGTTAAGAAAATCCCAAAATTAAATGTACAATTTCTCAGGGGTAAACTTGACTTAAAATTGAAGCGATTATCTCAAACTCCAAATGTCAGTAATGGCTAAGTTAAAAAAAAGGCTTATTTGGGTATAGAAGATTTAACACTGGCTTTAACTCCCATTTTATATTTTTACACAAAATGTATTTGATAATGAAAAAACTACTGTTGTTAATGATTGTCTTTGCCCAGATGTCCTATGCAAATCCTCCTGTGTGGGGAAAAACAGGACATAGGGTAGTAGGGGAGGTAGCCGAAATGTACCTGAGCAGAAAAGCCAGGAAAGGTATAGATAAGATCCTCAATGGCAGATCATTGGCTGCAGTGTCAAATTATGCAGACGATATTAAATCGGACACTTTATACCGAAAATACTACCCCTGGCACTATGTCAATTACGATGCCGACAAGTCTTATGGAGACGAGCCCGTTAGTGAGGAAGGTGATATTGTGATGGCCATACAAACCTGTATTGAAAAGGTGAAAAATGATATAAATCCAGAGGCAGACAGAGAATTTTATCTCAAAATGCTAATCCATTTTGTAGGAGACCTTCACCAGCCACTTCACGCCGGATGGGCCGAGAATCGCGGTGGGAACGATATAGAGATCGGATGGTTTGGGAGGGAGAGCAACTTGCACCGATTGTGGGACTCAGACCTGATCAACAATTATGGGATGAGCTATACTGAACTCGCAGAAAATCTCCCTGAAATTTCTAAAGGCCAGCGGAAAATGATGCAAGCCGGGAATGTATACGACTGGGTAGAGGAATCGCACCGCTTAGCGAATTCTATTTATGCCTCTGTTGAACCCGGAGAACGACTGGGCTACAGCTATAATTATATTTATTGGGATACCGTGGAGCAACAGTTATTAAAAGGCGGACTAAGGCTCTCAGCTGTGCTCAATGAAATATTTGATTAGCGCTTGGAAATTTTATTACCCGAAATGCCTCGTTGACGGCTACTCTTAAATCTCCTGGTTTCTTCGGGGCGGAGTTTGGCGTGTTTTGTAGACCTGCCCTGCACGCGTTTCCTCCACATCCTGAAACTACTCGGCTTCATTTCCCGCCTCATGATCTCTATGGTTTCCTGTTCGGAAATCCCGAATTGAAATTCTATGGCTTCAAAGGGAGTGCGGTCTTCCCATGCCATTTCAATGATCCGGTCTAATTCTCTTTCTGTAAAATCTTTTTTCATAGCCTTGCAAAGGTAAGGAGAAATACATTTTTATTTAATCACCCGAAAAGTAAGGTTGATTCGCTCCCCGATTTCCCTGGAGGTTTTAGGGATCTGATGAAGCCAATGATGTTGTGTACTCCCTTTCATGATCAACAGGCTACCATGCTCCAGTATCATTTTGTGTTTCCATTCAGGATTGTCTTTGTGTTTAAAATGAAATCTACGCTCTTCTCCAAGGGATAATGAGGCGATTACGGGATTTATCCCCAGAGAGGCTTCATCATCAGCATGCCAGCCATTGCTGTCTTTCCCATTTCGGTATAAATTCAGCAGACAAGTGGTGAAAACTGTTGGGGCTGTTATTTTTTCAATATCTCCTTTTATTTCCCTGAGTTCATCTGTAAATTCATGTGGATTCATCGTGATGTTCGAATAGGAATAAGGTTGGCCATTATTCCCGTAAAGTGCAGTTAACCTGGGCTGGGGATAGGTTTTGCCAAAAACCCGTATATCGTCGTGCTGCCAGGCAATGGAAGCACGTAAGTTTTGCATGAGTTTGTCTGCTCGATTTCTCGTCAGGAAATTGGCGTAGTAATAAATATCGCTTTGTGGCAGATCTATTTTATGAGATTTTAATTGGGCCAATAGCTTCTTAGGTTATGACTTTTTTAACTGATTTCTGTATTCGGAGGGATTTTGTCCGGTAAAGGCCTTGAATGACTTATTAAAGTGCGAAAAGTTGTTGAAACCACTCTCAAAACATACCTCAGTTATGCTCATAGGTTGCTCTGCCAGTAATTTTGAGGCGTGAACCAATCTGCATTCATTCACAAATTGCACAAAGGTCTTATTAGTGATCTTTTTAAAATAACGGCAAAAAGAAGGAACAGTCATACTCACCATGTCTGCGATCTCATCCAGGGAAATGTCTTCTTTGAAATTTTGTTTTACATGATTAAAGACCACATTGATCCTGTCATTGTCCTTTACTTCAGTCTTCAGGGAAAAACCTGCGGCATTAAGTACCTTGTAGTCCTGGGAGACGGCAAGTTCATTAAGGATGTTTAGAATGGAAAGTAGCCTTTGGAAATCGGTTTGGTATTCCAAAACTTCCATTTTCTCCCCAAGTTTTCTTTTGGTTTTACCCGAAAAAGCAATTCCACCTGCGGCAAGATCAAAAAGTGACTGAATTTTTTTCATCTCCGGGATGTCAAAAAAGTCACTGCCCAGAAAATCCTGTTTCATCTGGATAACCGTTTCTTTTTTATTTCCTGTGAGTTTATCAGTAAGGCCACAATGCGGCAGATTACTGCCTATAAGAATCAGATCTCCATTGGTGTAATAGGAAACATGACTACCAATCTGTCGCTTACCGGATCCACCATTGACGTAAACAAGTTCAATCTCGGGATGGTAGTGCCAGACGTTATTTTTATTTAGCCTGTCCTCATCAAATTTTTGGTAGGTAAAAGAATTACCAAAATTGGGTTCTATGGCTTCAAATGTAGGTTTTTGCTTTATCATATATACTATATACGAACAAAGTTAGGTTTGTGGTTTTGTAATAGGCTGTGCAAATTTAACTTAAATATGTGCAATATTACCATTTAACGTTTTATTAACGGCAATAAAGGTTAAAATAGGACAGAAAGTAGAAAAATGTGATGTAGTGAGCCGGATAATACTGAAGTAAGTTTGTCCTGAGATTAATTAATAATTTAAAAAGAAAATTATGAAAACATTAAAAAGTATTTCTGTTATGGCCTTGTTGTTTGCAACAGCCTATTCTTACGCTAACACTTCTTCTACCATATCATCTGTTCAGGAAAATGAAGTAGAAGTAATTTCTCTTGAAAAGAATGAACCCTTTTTCAGAAAGGCAGGGGATAAATTGTACTTGAATTTCTTTAATAAAGAAATGGGTGACATTCAGATCAGGGTTGTAGACAGTGAAAACAGGATTGTGTACAGCGAAGTCTTAAAATCTAAACTGGTTGTTGAAAAGGCCTTTAATTTTGGGAAAGCCGAAAAAGACAGTTACAAAGTGGTTGTCAAGGACGGAAAAGATACCTATGCTGAGTATTACGTAGTGAAGTAAGTTTAGTTTAATTCAGCGTAAAAAGGGGCCTAAACAGGCCTCTTTTTTTGTCTTCTCAGCAGTTTTTTTTGAGTGCGTTCCGGAAGGTATTCACAATTAATGGCGGCTTCAAGTTGGTCTGGCATGGGTTCTTTAGCAAATAGTAAGCGATATAAGGTTTCAATACTGAGTGAATCGTTTGCTTCTTCCAACAAAGTGAAAGAATCTCCCCGTTTAACTTCTCCTTCTTTCAGTACACTGACGTAGGTGCCGGGATGTCCATGGGCCACAAATTGTTCGATGATCTTCTGATCCTTAAAACGTATCCCCAGTTTATAGCAGGGTTCTCTGGGTATGGTAATTTTAACAAGAGCAGTACCCAGTTGGTATATAGATCCTATAGTCAACTTTGATTCAGACATATGATCAAGGGTGATATTTTCGCCAAACATTCCCCAATCCCATGACAAATTAGGGTATAAGTCGCGCCAATACGTATAATGTTCTGCTGAAAAGAGATAGCAGGCCTTGTACAGCCCTCCGTGGTGTTTTCGATCTGAAACGGTATCGTTTTTTACCTGGGTTGGCTCCAGCCGGATGGAACCTTCAATGGGATATTTAAAAATACCCGTTTGCTCTTCCCTTTGTTGCCAAAGAATGGTGACAGGCTTACCGATATTAGTGGCGATCACTTTCATTTCCTAAAGATAGGAAACCGATTCAGACAATCAAGAAATGTAATAGACAGATCTGTTTCCTTCGATATTCGAAGAATAATAGAACTAATGTCCTCCTGTGGAATTTCGATTGATGGTTTCCTGAATTTTTTCCTTGACAAAGATTTCCTCCCCTTTAAATTGAGTGAGTTGAAAAAAGAGGATGTCATCACCAATATTTTCCAAATCGTAAATACCGTAATTGTTCTCGTGCAGCAGAAATTCAGAATCTCCTTTTTCCAAATGCATCAGTATGATTTTACCATCAGAAAATCGTGAAATGACCATACCATCAGAACCAGCCACCCAGTAATAATCAAATTCAATTTTTCGAAAAGGAAGTCGTTCCTTCGGTAAGAGCACAATTTCCCAAATACGCAGATATTCGTTTTCGAAAAGAATTCTCTGCCCCAGATCAGAACTAAAGTTTCTACGTTTTAATTCCTCAATATGTGCTGGATTCCAGGTATTAAAATTACCGGAGTCATTTATCGCAATATACTTGAGGATTTTAGCCCTCTGATTTTCTTTAGAAGTCATAACAATATACTTTAACCCATTTACCTTGAGGAATAAATGATCATTATGACCGATCCTCAACACTTTCACTAACTCTAAGTTTTCACAATTATTTCCCGTGAACAAGCCCAAACTCCTCAGAAGACGTTTGGATTTCCGAAATCAGTACAAAAAGGGCTTTTAATCGTATTTATTAGTCAGGAATCAGGAATCAGTACCCGGAATAATTAAAAAAAATGGAGAGAATTCTATTGTATTTCAGGAGCTATTGATTTCGTATTATCTGGCTATGCTATCCTTGTATTTGTTGGGTGTTGTGCCGGTTATTTTCTTAAAGGCCGCATAAAAAGCACTTTTGCTGTGAAAACCAACTTCTTTACCAATACCTTCCACACTGAGGTAGTCTGTGGATTTTTTGGAGAGTAGGTCCTCAGCCTTTCTAATACGGAGATAATTGACGTATGAATTAAAGTTTTGTTTAAATATGCCGTTAATAGTGGTAGAAATCTTTTTGGGATGCATTTTTAATTTGTCGGCCAGATCAACTATGGTGAGCTCACTGATGAGATAGGCTTCTGAAGACTTCATATAGTTGTCAATTTTCCCCATTAACACTTTGAGATTTTCATCATTATCTGTACTCATTTTATCATTCCCAATTTCCTGAACCTGAAAAGAAAGACCTGATTTTTTGTAATTGAGGGTAGAAAGAACATTTTGCTGCATAATCCCATTTAAACCTAACCAGAAGATGGCAATCAGATCTATAATGGAAAACAGCATTTTAAAATAGTAGTTGTCAGGTGAAACGTAGTAAAGGATATGCACCAACACGGAGGTGATCAAAAGGTAAAGAAGAAAAATACGCACCCAGTTCAACAATTTATTCTCCAAGTAGGAAAAAGTATTCTCAACTTCTTCACGGTGCCGGTTTAAAAGTTTTAAATTCCAGATGCCGATCCCCCAGGAATAAAAGATTCCAAGAAAAGTAAAACCGAATTCATGCCAGAAACTTTCGGCAATTTCCGTTTTTAGGGAAAAGGGGAGAAAGTAAATCACGGTCTGGAGTATAAAGGAGGCTATTCCCGGATACAGTACCCAGTATTTGATTTTCTCATCAGAGAATATTGAAATTTTTTGGGTATAGACAAAAAAGATGGGGAAGAGGATCCAGGAAAAATCAAACGGTAAGAGAAACAATTCCGGATAGTAGGGAATAAGATTCAACCCCGAAGGAATGAATATCAGCAATTTCAAAGCGTAAAGCACCAAAAAGATCCCGAGGAAATAGGTGCTCCGGAAGTGTCTGTAACTTAATATTAACAGTAAGATGCCAAAGGATAAACCTTGCGTTAGCCCAAGGATATCTAATAACGATTGAAGGTTGTAATTAATGTCAATGGATAAATTCAATAGTCCTTCTCCGTATAAGCTGATTATATTTCCTTATGAATCTAAAGAAAAAATAAGATTCTTTAAAATAATTCTATTGAATTCATAGTGAATTTTCGGACAAGCTCTGAAAGTAGAGGCATATACCCTTTGAATACCAAAATTTTTAGAGGCGATCAGTAAATCTGAGTATAACGGATTAATAGAGGAAAATATTTCCCTTTAGACGTCCTGATGAAGGTCAGAATCCTGTGCGCCATCAAAATCATTCTTTCGAATCAAAATATAGACCACAAATACCGTAAGAATGATAAGAAATGGAAGTAATAGCAGATCGAGACGAACAATACTTTCAGGGTAAGTATTAATTGTAGATTGCACGTCCATCTCCCAGGCGGCGAATACCAGCCAGAGAAATAAGATAAACAGGATGAGACTCTTACTCTTAGGAGACATCTTTTATTTTTAAAGATGCAATTATAATAGAAGTTTCCCTGAATCTCAGCTGCAATTCATGTTCTGAATTCTGAATTTAGGACTATTATCTCTTATTAGAAGCTAACCTATAGGGAGCGTTGAGCAGGCTATTGCTGGAAATGTCAAAATAAGTGCGTTGAAATTAATCCTTTGGCCTTTGCTATGAAATACAAGCTCAATCCATTCGGATGAGTTCGTTAAAACGTGTAGGCGTGGTTCCGGTAAATTTTTTAAATGATGAATAAAAGGCGCTCTTACTTTTAAAACCAACCTCTATGCCAATACCTTCAATACTCCAGTTCAAAGCATCTTCGGAATTTAGAAGACTTATCGCCTTTTTTATTCGATATTCATTGATATAAGAATTGAAATTTTGCTTCTCAACAGTATTAATTGCTTCCGATACGCGGCGGGGATGTTCTCCAATACTTTCAGCGATATCCATAATGGTAAGATCGGAATTCATAAAACTTTCTGAATTATTTATGTGCTTGTCTACAGCTTTCATGACTTCTTCAAGTTTTTCCGGGATCAATTCAGCAGCATGGTCTTTTATCGGAATTGGATTATTTGAGGGTTCCTTCGGAGGGATATGTGTAATAAGGGAGCGTACATTTCGTTGT